>NZ_JBHYPS010000002.1:0-37751 GCF_042746075.1 Streptomyces sp. NPDC058758
CCACCCCGAAGGGCTTCATCGTTCGACTTGCATGTGTTAAGCACGCCGCCAGCGTTCGTCCTGAGCCAGGATCAAACTCTCCGTGAATGTGTACCCGTGATCGGGTTGACACTCGCGTTGAGCGGGACAGACGGACCGGAATAGGATCCGCTGTCCACAGCGTCCTCGCTGTTTTTTTTCAAAGGAACCTCGACCAACCGTGACCGGCTGGACGGGGTATCAACTAATCTGGCGTTGATTTTTGGCACGCTGTTGAGTTCTCAAGGTGCGGACGCTTCCTTCGTTCCCGTTTCCGGGCCCTCCGGGCGCTTCCTTCGTTTCCGACTCTATCAGATCTTTCCGATCCGATTTCCTCGGTGCTTTCCGGTCCCTTTCGCTTTCGCTCCGGGCCCTTCCGGCGTTTCCGACTCTATCAGATCCTTTCGGCGTCCGATTCCCCGTCAGAAGGGGTTGTCGTCCCGGCCGTTGGGCCGTTCCGACGTCTCAAACCTTAGCGGATTCCCTCGGTCAACTCATAATCGAGTCGTTCGAATTGAATTTCGGCATGCCGAAATTCATCCCGTGAGGGAGATCGTGCTGGGTTGAGGTGCCGCTATCGCGGCGGGATGGCTGTCGCAGAACCGTTCCGGCTCCGTGACAACTCGGAGAACACTACGCGTCGGCCAGGGGGGTGTCAACCACCCTCGGGTGACCTCGCGGGACGTCCTCTCAGTCGAGGTCCGTGAGCCGGCCGCCGGCGTCGGGCTGGCTCCGTTCCACCCTGCGCAGGAGGCGGATCAGCGCGTCGCCCAGGGCGACGCGCTCCTCGGGCTCCAGGTCCTGGAGGAGCTTCTCCTCGAAGTCCGTGGCCATGCGCATCGCCTCCAGCCACTTCGTACGGCCCTCGTCGGTGAGCTCGACGATCACGCGGACGCGGTTGTTCTCGTCGCGGTCGCGGGTGACGAGGCCCTCGCCGGCCATGCGGTCGATGCGGTGGGTCATGGCGGCCGGCGTGAGGCCGAGCCGCTTGGCCAGCTCGCCCGGGCCCAGGCGGTACGGCGCGCCGGAGAGGACGAGGGTCTTGAGGACCTCCCACTCCGCGTTGCTGATGCCGAGGTCGGCGAGCTGGCGGCCGTACGCCACGTTCATCCGGCGGTTCAGCCGGCCGAGGGCGGAGACCACCTTCTCCACCTGGGGGTCCAGGTCGCGGTACTCGCGCTGGTAGGCGGCGATCTGCTCGTCGAGCGTCGGCTCCTGCGGCTCTTGCGAGGCGGGGCGCTCGGGGGTGTCGGACATGGGGCCGAGTATTCCACGCCCCTCGTTGGCATTGAAGTCCTTCCATGTGTACTGTTAAGGATCGAACTTTAGGATTGAAGTCTTGAGGGTTCAGGCGTACAGGGCTGAACCCGTGACCGAAGTGGGTGAGTGTGACCAAGGCGAGGGGCGCGGCGATGCGCCGGATTCAGGCAGGCAGCGCGCTGAGCGCGTTCGGACTCGGCTTCACCGTGCCGTACCTCTACGTGTACGTGGCGCAGGTGCGGGGTCTGGGCGCGACGACCGCGGGTGTGGTGCTGGCCGTCTTCGCCATGGCCGCCCTCGTGGTGCTGCCGTTCAGCGGGCGGGCGATCGACCGGCGCGGGCCCGTGCCGGTGCTGCTGGCCGCCTCGGGGCTGGCCGCGGTCGGTGCCGTGGGGATGGGGCTCGCGTCGAGCGTCCCGGCCGCGGTGGGCGCGGCCGCGCTGCTCGGTGCGGGCACGGCGGTGCTCCAGCCGGCGCTGGCCACGATGATCGTGTGGTGCTCCGAGCCCGTCGGGCGGACCCGGGCCTTCGCGCTCCAGTTCTTCCTGCAGAACCTCGGCCTGGGTCTCGGTGGTCTGATCGGCGGCCAGCTGGTCGACGTGAGCCGGCCCGACAGCTTCCTGCTGCTGTTCTCGATCGAGGCGGCGATGTTCCTGGTGCTGGCCGCGGTGGTCGGCACCGTGAGGACGGCCGGCTCGCCGGCGCTCCAGGGCGCGCGGCCCGCCGAGGGCGGCAGGGGCGGCGTCCGGGCGCTGCTCGGCCACAAGGCGATGGTCCAGCTGTGCGTGCTCGGCTTCGTCCTCTTCTTCGCCTGCTACGGACAGTTCGAGTCGGGTCTGGCCGCCTATGGCACCGAGGCCGCGGGCATCGCGCCGTCGACGCTCGGCGTCGCGCTGGCCGCCAACACGGCGGTGATCGTGCTGGCGCAGTTCCTGGTGCTGAAGTTCGTGGAGCGCCGCAAGCGCTCCCGGGTGATCGCGGCCGTGGGCCTGATCTGGGCACTGGCCTGGATCATCGCCGGGTACGCGGGCCTCGGGCACGGCAGCCAGGCGATGGCGACGGCCGCGTTCGTCTCCACGTACGCGCTCTTCGGTCTCGGCGAGGCGATGCTGTCGCCGACCGTGGCGCCGCTGGTCGCCGATCTGGCGCCGGAGTCCATGGTGGGCTCGTACAACTCGGCCTTCGCCCTGGTGAAGCAGCTGGCGCTGGCGGTCGGTCCCGCGGTGGGCGGTCCGATGGGCGCGTCGCTGCACGGGCCGTACATCGTGACCTTCGTGCTGTTCTCGCTGCTGGTCACCGTGCTCGCGGTCCGGCTGGGCAAGCAGCTGACGCCGGTGCAGAACCAGCCGTCGCTCGCCGCGAAGCCCTCGCGGATCGTGGTGCGGCACCAGCCGGAGAAGGAGACCGCCGCCGCTGCCTAGTCGGGCAGGGCGAACTCGCACCACACCGCTTTGCCGCCGCCCGGAGTGCGGCGGCTCCCCCAGGACGAGGCGATCGTCGCGATGATGGAGATCCCGCGACCCGCCTCGTCCTCCGTTTCCGCCCTGCGGCGGCGCGGCAGGTGGTCGTCGCCGTCGGTGACCTCGATGATCAGGCGGCGGTCGGTGCGGCGCAGCCGCAGGCGCATCGGCGGAGTGCCGTGCTGGAGGCTGTTGGCGACGAGCTCGCTGGTGGCGAGGACGCCGAGGTCGCGCAGCTCCACGGGGAAGCGCCAGGAGGAGAGAACTCCGGAGGCGAAGGCACGCGCGCGGGGAGCGGCCTCGACGCCGCCGAGGAGTTCGAGGGCCGCGTTGTGGAACAGCTCGGCGTCGGCTCCGTCGCGGGCGGGGTGCTGGACGACGAGGACGGCGACGTCGTCGTCGTGCTCGGCGGTGACGCCGAGGGCGCGGAGCAGCCGGCCGCAGACCACCTGGGGGGTGCCGCTGGCGCCGGCGAGCGCGCGGGCGAGGGCCTCGACGCCCTCGTCGATGTCCTCGCGGCGGCGCTCGACCAGGCCGTCGGTGTAGAGGACGGCGGTGGAGCCGGGGGGCAGGGCGATGGAGCCGGAGGCGTGCAGCCAGCCGCCCGTGCCGAGCGGGGGTCCGGTGGCGCCGTCGGCCTGGCGGACGGTGCCGTCCTCGTCGCGGACGAGGATCGGGAGGTGGCCGGCGGAGGCGTAGACGAGCTTGCCCTCGTTGGGGTCGTGGACGGCGTAGACGCAGGTGGCGATCTGGCTGGCGTCGATCTCGGCGGCGAGGCCGTCGAGGAGCTGGAGGACCTCGTGCGGGGGCAGGTCCAGGCGGGCGTAGGCCCGGACGGCGGTGCGGAGCTGGCCCATGACGGCGGCGGCGCGGACGCCGCGGCCCATGACGTCGCCGATGACGAGGGCGGTGCGGCCGGCGCCGAGGGTGATGACGTCGTACCAGTCGCCTCCGACGGCGGCGTCGGCGACGCCGGGCTGGTAGGTGGCGGCGATCCGCAGGTCGTCGGGCTGCTCCAGCTCCTGCGGGAGGAGGGAGCGCTGGAGGGTGACGGCGGTCTCGCGGTGGCGGCGCTCGCTGGCGCGGAGCCGCTCGGCGGCCTCGGCGTGGTCGGTGACGTCGGCGGCGTGGACGAGGACGCCGGCGCCTTCGAGGTGCGGGCTGTCGACGGGCAGGCAGGTGACCGTGTACGAGCCGCCGTCGGCGGTGCGGCGGGACTTCACGGTGCGGGGCTTGCCGCTGCGCAGGACCTGGTCGAGGAGGGGAAGCAGGCCGAGCTCCTCGGCCTCGGGGCAGGTGGCGGCGACGGTGGCGCCCGGGGTGCGGGGGCCGAAGGCGGCGGCGTACGCCTCGTTGACGTACGCGATGCGGTGCTCGGGGCCGTACAGGAGTGCGACGAGGCCGGGGAGGCGGCCGAGGAGGTCCCGTACGGAGAAGTCCTCCAGGGCGGGGACCTCGGTGTCCACGGTGTCCTCCGCGTGCTCGGTTCCCTCGGCGGTCTCGGCGGGTCGCTCCGGCCGCGGACCGTACTCACCGCGGGCGGCGGGCACGGAGCCTTCGCTCCCCCGCGCCGCGCGGCGCTGCGTGCCGGGGAGCCGGGCGCTCCAACGGGTGAAGTTCACGGATCTGTATGCCTCGTGGTGTCGGTGCCGTGCGGAGTCACGCTGTGCAGGTGTGAGCCCACCTATGGTCACACGTCCAGTGTGGACGAGTGCACTGACAGTGATGTCAGGAGGACGGCTCGTCGTTCCCGTCGGAGCCGGTCTCGGGGGGCGGGGGCGGTGGGGCGGCCGCGAGTTCGAACTCGGCCCGGGGGTGTTCCAGGGAGCCGAGGGAGACGATCTCGCGCTTGAAGAGGCCGGAGAGGGTCCATTCGGCGAGGACGCGGGCCTTGCGGTTGGCGGTGGGCATCCGGCTGAGGTGGTAGGCGCGGTGCATGAGCCAGGCCGGGTAGCCCTTGAGCTTGCGCCCGTACACGTGGGCGACGCCCTTGTGGAGACCGAGGGAGGCGACCGAGCCCGCGTACGCGTGCGCGTACTCCTTGAGCGGGCGGCCGCGGAGGGAGGCGGCGAGGTTCTCGGCGAGGACCCTGGCCTGGCGGACTGCGTGCTGCGCGTTGGGGGCGCAGGGGGTGCCGGGTTCCGCCGCGGTGACGTCGGGGACGGCGGCGGCGTCGCCGGCCGCCCACGCGTGGGGGGTGCCCGCCACGGCGAGGTGGGCGGTGCAGCGGATCCGGCCGCGCTCGTCGCGCGGGAGGTCGGTGGCGGCGAGGACGGGGGCGGGTTTCACGCCGGCGGTCCACACGACGGTGCGGGTGGGCAGGCGGGTGCCGTCGCTGAGGACGGCGACGCGGTCCTCGCAGCTGTCGAGGCGGGTGTCCAGGCGGACGTCGACGTTGCGGCCGCGGAGCTCGCGGATCGCGTACCCGCCCATCTCCTCGCCGACCTCGGGGAGGATCCGGCCGGCGGCCTCGACGAGGACCCAGCGCAGGTCCTCGGGCTTGACGTTGTGGTAGTAGCGGGTGGCGTAGCGGGCCATGTCCTCCAGCTCCGCGAGCGCCTCCACGCCCGCGTAGCCGCCGCCGACGAAGACGAAGGTGAGGGCGGCGTCGCGGAGGGCGGGGTCGCGGGTGGAGGAGGCGATGTCGAGCTGCTCCAGGACGTGGTTGCGCAGTCCGATGGCCTCCTCGACGGTCTTGAAGCCGATGCCGTGCTCGGCGAGGCCGGGGACCGGGAGGGTGCGGGAGACCGAGCCGGGGGCGAGGACCAGTTCGTCGTAGGCGAGGGCGACCGGGCCCGCGCCCTCCTCGTCGGTGGCGAGGGTGGTGACGATCGCGGTGCGCTTGGCGTGGTCGACGGACTCGGCCTCGCCGATGAGGAGGCGGCAGCGGTTCAGGACGCGGCGGAGCGGGACGACGACGTGGCGCGGGGAGAGGGAGCCGGCGGCGGCCTCGGGGAGGAACGGCTGGTACGTCATGTACGGGTCGGGGGTGACCACCGTGATCTCGGCGGTGCCGCCGGCGAGCTCCGCCCTGAGCTGCCGCTGGAGGCGCAGCGCGGTGTACATGCCGACGTAGCCACCGCCGACCACGAGAATGCGCGCAGGTTCCGTCACCGTCCCATGAGGCATCGCCGTCCGGGGTTTGTCCACAGGCCCGGCGAATTGTGTGACCGGAGGGGTACGGAGGCGCGGGGTGGCGCGCGCGGCGCGGACGGGCGCAACGGCGCAGGTCACGGCGGACGCGGGTGGTGGGGCAGGGGGTGGGAAACCGGTGGCTTCGGTGCCTTGCTCCGATCGGGGGGCGCACCGTACGGAACTCCCCCTTCTGAATTGACCCGGACTCAACTATGTTCGTAGTTCGTCGGGGTGTCGGGTCGGCGTGCGCGCGGACCGATGGCGCACACCGGCCGGGAGCCCCGTATCAGGGCGGGGAGTCTCCGGGGGGAGACATCATGAGCGGGGGAACGCTTATGCAGATTCAGGATTCTCGTTGGCAGTCCGTCGTCGGCGCCGAGCGCGACGACCGGGGCGCCGGGGCCGTGGCCTCCGTGCCGGCGGCCGGGAGCGCGCCGGCCGGCGGCACCGTCGCGGGTGCCGGCACCGTCGTGGCCGGTCCGGTGGCGGGCGGGCGCGCGGCGCCGCTGCGGGTCGACGCGCAGCGCAATCTGGAGCACGTGCTCCGTGCCGCGCGCGAGGTCTTCGGCGAGCTCGGTTACGGGGCGCCGATGGAGGACGTGGCCCGGCGCGCGCGCGTGGGCGTGGGCACCGTGTACCGGCGCTTCCCCAGCAAGGACGTGCTGGTGCGGCGGATAGCCGAGGAGGAGACAGCGCGGCTGACCGAGCAGGCGCGGGCCGCGCTCGGGCAGGAGGAGGAGCCGTGGTCGGCGCTCTCCCGGTTCCTGCGCACCTCGGTCGCCTCGGGTGCCGGGCGGCTGCTGCCGCCGCAGGTGCTGCGGGTCGGCGTCGACGAGCCGTCGGCCGCCGCGGAGGGCGATGCCGAGGGCGCGGCCCGGGTGCCGTACCAGCGGGGTCTCGGCGAGCCGGGCGACGCGCGCGTGGTGGCGCCCCGGGCGGTGCCGGCGGACGAGCGGGACGACGCCGGTGCGGCGGAGCTCCTGGAGGTCGTCGGCCGGCTGGTGGACCGGGCCCGCGAGGCGGGTGAGCTGCGGACGGACGTGACCGTGGCGGACGTCCTCCTCGTGATCGCCACCTCGGCCCCCGCGCTGCCGGACGCGGCGCAGCAGGCGGCGGCCTCGGCCCGGCTCCTGGACATCCTGCTGGAGGGTCTGCGCTCGCGGTAGCGCGCTCCGGCCGGCCTCCCGCCGGTCCGCCGGTTCCCGGGGCCGGGCGGACCAGCGGGCGTGACACGAACGTGTGAGCGGTTACGCCGGGGTGCGTGAAGTCGCCCCGGACGAGTGGTAAGTGAGCGCGACGCTTCGGCATGCCCGCGTCGTGTGGCAGGCTTGCCCGGTGTTCGGGTCTGCGCATGCGTACGGGGGCTTCCGCGATGAGCGGTGAAGGTCGGGACGATCCGCTGGGCGGTGGCGGCGCCACGGAGGCCGAGGGGCTGCCGGCCCGGCAGGTGCCGAGCCAGGGAGGCCCCGGCGGCACCACCACCGACACCCCCGGCCCGCCGCAGGGCACGGCCGAACCGAGCGTGCCGCAGCAGCGCACCACCCCTTCGGTCAAGACCGCGCCCCCGCCCCCGCCGCCCGCGGAGGACGATCCGGCGGACGACGCCGACACCGACACCGACGGCGAGGGCGTGCTGCCGCCGCCGCGGGAGACGGGGCCCTCCGACGCCGACCTGATCCAGCGCATGCGGGACGGCGACGACTCCGCGTACGAGGAGCTGTTCCGCCGCCACTCGGAGGCCGTGCGGCGCTACGCCAGGACCTGCTGCCGGGACGGGCACACCGCCGACGACCTCACCGCCGAGGTCTTCGCCCGCACCCTCCAGGCCGTCCGCGGCGGCGCCGGGCCAGAACAGGCCGTCCGCGCCTATCTGATGACCACCGTCCGGCGGGTCGGCGCGGCCTGGGCCAAGACCCAGAAGCGCGAGCACCTCGTCGAGGACTTCGCCGTCTTCGCGGCCGACGCCGCCCGCTCCTCCGAGGTCTCCGACCAGGACACCATGGACCTCGGCGCCGAGGTCCGGGCCATGCAGGAGGCCGAGCAGTCCCTGGCCATGCAGGCGTTCCGCTCGCTGCCCGAGCGCTGGCAGGCCGTCCTGTGGCACACCACCGTCGAGGAGGAGTCCCCCAGCGAGGTCGCCCCCCTCTTCGGCCTGACCGCCAACGCCACCGCCGTGCTCGCCAGCCGGGCCCGCGAGGGGCTCAAGCAGGCCTACCTCCAGGCGCACGTCAGCCAGGCCCTCACGGCCGGCGGCGACTGCGCCCGGTACGCGGACCGGCTCGGCGCCTACGCGCGCGGCGGCCTGCGGATGCGGGCCGAGCGCGGCCTGCGCAAGCACCTCGACGAGTGCGCCAAGTGCCGGATCGCCGCCGGTGAACTCGCCCACGTCAACGCCGGCATCCCGGCGCTGCTCCCGATCGCGGTCATCGGCTGGTTCGCCGCCGGCTACTCCCTCAAGGCCGCCGGCATCGTCGCCGGCGGCGCGGTGGGCGCGGCCGGCGCCGGTGCCGCCGCGGCCGCCACCGACGGTACGGGCTCCGGCGCCGCCTCGGGCGGGGCCGCCGCCGAGGGGCTCGGCGCGCCCGTGAAGGCCGGCATCGCCGCGGCCGTGGCCGTCGCCGCGGCGGCCGGGCTCGTCTGGGCGATGACCGGCGACCCGCAGCCCGTCGCCGCGCCGCAGCCGGCGCCGACGACCGCCGCCCCCACCACTCCGGCCCCGCCCCCGCCCCCGGCGGCGAAGCCCTCGCCGAAGCCGGTGGTGGAGCACGCGCCGGAACCCACGCCCCCGCCGCCCCCGCCGAAGCCCGCCCCCACGCCGAAGCCCGCGCCGAAGCCGGTGGCGAAGCCCTCCCCCACGCCCACGCCGAAGCCGGCCCCGACCACCCCGCCGCCGAGCCCGAAGCCGGCCCCGACCACCCCGCCGCCGAGCCCGAAGCCCACCCCGAAACCCACGCCCACGCCCACCCCCACGCCGACGCCGCCCCCGACGACGCCTCCGCCGCCGCCCGCGCCCACCGTCTACCAGGTGAACCGGCTCGACTACGACGCCTTCGGCGACGGCACCGAGCCCGAGGTCGTCATGGAGGACGGCACCTGGATGTGGGCGCGCCAGGGCATGTCGATCGGCGACAGCACCTACGCGTACGGCGTCAGCGTGCACGCCCCGTCCTCGCTGCTCATCCGGCTGAACCGGCAGTGCACGAGCTACGACGCGAAGGTCGGCGTCGACGACATGAGCGCCCCGCTCGGCCCCGGCGGGGTCCGCTTCTCCGTGTACGGGGACGGGGAGCGGCTCTGGCGCTCGCCGGTGGTCCGGCCCGGTGACCCCGCCCTCCCGGTCCACGTGAGCCTCCGCGGCCGCTCCACCCTGCGGCTCGTGGTGGAGGAGCACACGCCGTTCGGCCGGGCGGCCGTCGCCGACTGGGCGGAGTCCCGGATCAGCTGCTCCTGACGGGTCCGCCGACGGCGTACCCCTCCACCAGGGCGAGGACGTCCTCGCCGCCGAGGCCGTCGCCGGCCGCGCGGGCGGCGGCGAGGGCCTCGGCGCCGAGCGCGGCCCGGCAGGCGGCGGCGACGGCCTCGGCCTCGCGCCGCTCGGGGACCGAGCGGGGGAGGTCCCGCCGCCAGGCGTCGACGGCGGCCGCCACACGCGCGCAGAGGGCCGCGTCGCCGGCCCGGTGCAGGGCGAAGACGAGCCCTTCGGCGAGGCTGATCACGACGATGTCCGCGCAGTGCCCGGCGAGGGCGGCGCGCAGGGCGTCGGCGGCGGCCGTGACGGCCGCCGGGCCCGCGCCCTCCTGGGCCTCGATGCGGGCGACGAACCCGGTCAGGGCGATGGTGAAGTGCGGCGGCGGGGCGCCGTGGCGGACGTGGGCGCCGGCCGAGGCGACGGCGGCACGCGCCCCTGCGGGGTCGTTCCGGTCGAGGGCGAGGACGGCGCGCAGGAAGTCCACGTAGGCGAGGGCGTCCTGGAGGCGGAGCCGCTCGGCCTCCCGGGCGGCCTCGGCGAGACCGCGCTCGGCGCCGGCCGTGTCGCCGTCGCGGTAGGTCAGCTCGGCGAGCCGGGCGATGAGGAAGGGGGTCTCCGCGTGGGCGCCGACCTCGCGGGCGAGCCCGAGCGCCTCCTCGTACGCCTCCCTGGCCTCCGCGCGGCGGCCCCGCATCATGTGGGCCTCGGCGGCGGCCGAGGCGACCTGGGCGGCCATCCAGCGGTCGCCGACCCGGCGGGTGAGGACGCGGAGTTCGGCCAGGTCCTCGTCGACCCCCCGTATGCCGTCGGGCATGTCCACGATCATGTGGGTGCGGAACATCAGGCTCACGCCGATCTCCCAGTCGCCGCCGTAGCGGCGGCAGGTGTCGACGCCGGCGTCGAGGAGGGCGCGGACCGTCCGCGGCTCCTCGGTGAGGTACGCGGTGAACGGCCAGAGCAGGCCGGGGAAGCGGGCGGACTCCGGGCCGGGGTCCCGGCCGAAGGCGTCGCGGACGCGGCGGACGAGCGCGAGCGCGTCGGCGTCCTTCCCGAGGTCGCCGGTGTACATGTTCTCGTCCTCCATGGCGAGGAAGAACGAGAGCATCCGCAGGTGCATGCGGGGCCAGTGGCGGGGGTCGGCCGGGTCGTCGGGGTCCTCCCCCAGGGCGAGGGCGCGCCGGGTCCAGGCCAGGCCCTCCGGGCGGTAGTTGCGCAGCCACCAGAACCAGCCCATGGCGAAGACGAGCCGGAGCCCGGCCCGCTCGTCGGGCGGGGGGCCGCCCCGCTCGAAGCGGGCGGGGGCGGTGACGAGGGTGCGGTGGAGGGCGGCCCGGATGTTGTCGAGGTCCCGTTCGATCCGGTCGATCCAGGGCAGTTGCTCGCCGGAGCGGAGCTTCGGCTCGGCCTCCTCGGCGAGGGCCGTGAAGTGCGCGGTGTGGGCGGCCTCGGCGGCCGCGCGCAGCTCCGGGGTCTCGGCGGCGCGCTCGGAGGCGTACTCGTGGATGGTCTCCAGGAGGCGGTAGCGCATCGTGCCGTCGTCGGCGGGGGCGGCGACGACGAGGGACTTGTCGACGAGGGCGCCGAGGGTGGTGAGGGTGTCGGGCCCGCCCTCCTCCGGGCCCGGGGCGCCGACGGCCTCGGCGGCCTGGAGGTCCCAGTCGCCGGTGAGGACGGAGACCCGGCGGAGGAGGGCGCGTTCGGCCGGTTCGAGCAGGTCCCAGGACCAGTCGACGACCGCGCGGAGGGTCTGCTGGCGGGGCAGCAGGGTGCGGGCGCCGGAGCTGAGGAGCCGGAAGCGGTCGTCGAGCCGGTCGGCGATCTGGCGCGGGGTGAGCAGCCGGAGGCGGGCGGCGGCCAGTTCGATGGCGAGGGGCAGGCCGTCGAGCCGGCGGCAGATCTCGGCGACGGCGTCGGCGGCGTCCGCGTCGCGCGCGTGGTCCCGGTCGAAGGCCGGGCGGACGGCCCGGGCCCGCTCGGCGAAGAGCCGGTGGGCGGGGGCGGGCGGCAGCGGCTCGACCGGGCGGACGGTCTCGCCGGGGACGCCGAGCGGTTCGCGGCTGGTCGCGAGGACGCGCAGGCCGGGGCAGTGCGCGAGGAGGGTCTCGGCGAGGGCCGCGGCGGCGGCGATGACGTGCTCGCAGTTGTCGAGGACGAGGAGGAGGGAGGGCCTGCGGGCGAGGTGTTCGACGAGGTGGGCGGTGGGGTCGTCCTGGAGGGCGGTGCCGTCGCGGGTGATCAGGTTGATCTCGCGGAGGCGGAGCGCGGAGAGGACGGCGCCGGGGACGGCGCCCGGGTCGTCGAGCGGGGCGAGTTCGGCGATCCACGCGTCGGGTCCGGCGGCCTGCCGGGCCACCTCCTCGGCGAGCCGGGTCTTCCCCGAGCCGCCGGGCCCGGTGAGCGTCACGAGCCGGAAACGGCCGAGGTCGGCGCGGAGCGCGGCCAGTTCGGGCTCCCGGCCGACGAAGGAGGTGAGGCGGGGGCGGATGTTGCCGCCTTCGGGGGCGGGGCGCCCGGCGGGCTCGGGCCGTCCGGCGGACTCGGGGGCGGGATGTCCGGTCGGCTCGGGCCGTCCGGTGGGCTCGGGGGCCGGCCGGTCGATCGGCTCGGGCCGTCCGGCGGGCTCGGGGGCCGGCCGGTCGATCGGCTCGGGCCGTCCGGCGGGGTCAGGGGCCGGCCGTCCGGCCGACTCCGGCCGTCCAGCGGACTCGGAGGCAGGCCACCCGGCCGACTCCGGCCGTCCAGCGGGCGCGGGGGCCGGCCACCAGGCCGACTCGGGCCTTCCGGCCGGCTCGGAGGCCTGCCGGTCGGCGGGCGGCGGTGGCGGCGGTGGCGGGAGCGGGGGGGTCGGCGGGGGCGAGGAGTTCCCGGTGGAGGGCTGCCAGTTCGGGGCCCGGGTCGGTACCGAGGGCGTCCGCGAGGGTGCGGCGGGCCGTCCCGTACGCGGCGAGCGCGTCCGCGTGGCGGCCCTCGGCGCGCAGGGCGCGGATGAGCTGGGCGTGGAAGCCCTCGTCGTAGGGGTACGTGGCGGTGAGTTCGGTCAGTTCCGGTACGAGTCCGTCGACGGCGCCGCGCCGCAGGTCGGCCTCGACGCGGCGGCGCAGGGCGGCGAGGCGCTGCGCCTCGGGGCGGACGCCCGCCGGCCCCGGCAGGTCGGCGAGGGCGGGGCCGCGGAAGAGCCCGAGGGCGTCCCGCAGGAGGGCGGCGGCCGGCTCGGGGTCGCCGGCGTCGAGGAGGGCGGCGGCTTCGGCGGCGCGGCGCTCGAACACGTACAGGTCGACGTCGTCCGGGCCGGCGGCGAGCCGGTAGCCGGGTCCCGGCGTGGCCTCGACGGCCTCCCGGCCGAGGGCCCGGCGCAGGCGGGCGACGAGTGCCTGGAGCGCGGCGGGCGCGTCGAGCGGCGGCTCGTCCCCGTACACGTCGTCGACGAGCTCCCCGACCGGGACGGCCCGTCCGCCGCGCAGCGCGAGCGCGGCGAGCAGCGCGCGCAGGCGGGCGCCGCCGAGGGGTAGGGGGGCGCCGTCGGGTCCGAGGGCCTCGGTGGTGCCGAGGATGAGATACCGCACCGGCCCATTCTCGCCGCCGGGTCCGACGAGCGCCTCGGGGTTTCCCCCGGCTGCGGCTCGGGGTCTCCCCGGCCGCGGGCGGGGTCGCCGGGATCAGAACTCCGAGGTGTCGAGGGTGAAGCCGAGGGGGGCGGGGAGCGGGACCTCGGTCCCCAGCTTGTGGAGGGACTTGTGGGCGTAGTCGTCGCCCATGGGTTCGGAGCAGACGACGGCCTCGCCGGTCTCGCGGTCGATGAGGAGGTAGACGGGGATCTCTGCGCGCGCGTAGGCCCGGATCTTCAGGACCCGGTCGCGGCTCGCGGTGGAGGCGGAAGTGACCTCGGCGACGAGGAGGACGGGGTCGGGGGCGTGCCAGTCCTGCTCGTCCCCGAAGCTCCCCTTGGGGGCGATCGCGAGGTCGGGGATGACGCGGACCACGTCGTTCACTCCGGGCAGGCTCAGGCCGATGCCGGTGTAGCGCCCGAGTCCCTTGTCATGGTCCCTGACCTGACCGCTCAGTTCCGACACGATCTCCTCGTGCTCGCCATTGGCCGGAGGCACCACGTAGATCTCCCCTTCGATCAACTCCACGCGCCAGCCTTTGGGGGCCGAGGCACTGAACAGCTCGAAGGTCTCCCGCACACTCGCACCCTCGAAGTCGGGCGTCTCCTCGGAATCGGAGAACGCCTCGTCCGGTGCCGGCAGCGGCATCGCCATGCTGGGCCTCCTTCGCTCGGTGCGACGCTCTCAGCTTAGGGCGGGCGCCGGAGTCGGGTCAGGAACGCCTTCACTCGAACGGGCGTGCTGTGACGTTTCGCCCCGGCGGGGCCGTCACCGCGCCGGCAGCGACCGGGACGCGGGGATCAGGGGCCCCGGGACCGCCCGGGGCGCGCGCGGGGCGGCCGTGTCGGTCCAGCAGGAGCCCCGGCGGGCCAGGAGGCGGCGGAGCCAGAGCTCGGTGGAGACGAGGTCGGCGAGGCCGTCGAGGGGGATCCGGGCGCCGTCGGCGGCGGCGCGCAGGGCCTCGCGGACGGTGCCTGCCTCGATGAGGCCCGCGTCGGCGAGGAGCGGGGCCTCGAAGAGGGCCAGCAGGGTGGGGAGGGCGGCGCGCAGGCCCGCGCGCGCGGTGGCGGCGGGGACCGCCGGGTAGGGGGCGCCCCAGCCGGGCGGCAGGTCGCGGATGCCGGTGTCGGCGAGGACGGTGCGCAGCACGCCGGCCCGCGCGTCGGGCTGGACCCGGAGCGATTCGGGGAGGTCCCGGCAGGCGCGGACGACCTGGTTGTCGAGGAAGGGGGCGTGCAGCCGCTGGCCGCGGATCTCGGCGGCCTGTTCCAGGACCCGGAGGTCGGCGGCGGCGCGGGCGAGGGCGGCACGCGCGCGTGCCTCGCCCGGGCGCTGGACGGCCGGCGGCAGGATCGCCGCCCTGGTGAGGCGGGCCGACACCTCGGCCAGCGCCTCCCCCGTCAGCCAGCGTGCCGCGGGGCCCGGCCGGGACCAGGCGAGGGCGGAGAGCGAGGCCGCCAGGGGGCCGTGGGCGTCGCCGGGGGTGCGGTTGGCGTCGAGGACGTGCCGGGCGGCCGTCTCCAGGCCGGTCCGGTAGGGGGTGCGGGCGAGCCTGCGCGCCGCGCGGTAGACGGTGACCGGCACCAGGAAGGAGCCCGCCGACGGGCCGGTCGCCTTGGCGAGGGCCGTCACCGGGCGGACCAGGGAGCGGCGCCTGCGGTCCATCAGCAGGTCGGCGAGGCGCGCCGGATGGGCGTCCAGGGCCTGCTTGGCGCCCAGTCCTGTGAAGTGGTCGGCGCTGCCGCCGGCGAGCCGCCTGCGGTGGCGTTCGGCGGTGACCAGCGCGGGCCCGGGCTCGTCGGTGAGGGGCCCGTCCAGGGTGGCGTACGGGAGGGCCTCCTCGCCCGCCGTGACGACGACGTGGCGCAGCCGGGGGTCGGCCGCCAGCTCGCGGGCCCGCTCCAGCTCGGCCGCCCGGCCCGGTCCCGGCTTGTTCGCCAGGTCGCTGAAGGTGACGGCGAGCAGCCGCTCCCCCGCGTCCGCGTGCCCGAGGACGGTGCCGGGCACGCCGGGCAGGCCGGCGGCGAGCAGGGCGAGCGTGGCGGAGGCGCTGCCGCCGGACAGGTCGGCGCCGATGCCGGGGGCGGGGCCGGCGCCGCGGGCGGCCCGCCGGTCCGCGGGCCCCATGCCGGGGACGGGCCCGGGGTCGGGCAGCGGCGCCTCGGGGGCGTGCCGGGGTGCGGTGAGCCGGGCCCGTACGGACTCCACGAGCGCGTCCCGGACCGCTTCGACGGCCTGCCGGGGGTCGGCCTGCGGGGCGGCGACGGCGAGCGAGGCCACCGTCTCGTACCCGGCGATCTCGCGGGAGCCCTCGCGCAGGATCAGCGCGTGGCCGGGCGGGACGCGGCGGACGCCCTCGTAGGGGGTGGAGTCGCGCAGCGCCTCGGGGGACTCGGGGCAGGCGAGCAGGGCGGCGAGGTGGCCGATGTCGAGCTGGGCCTCGACGAGGTCGGCGAGCGGGAGGGCGGCGGTGGCGAAGGCGGTGCCGCCCTCCCAGGGGGTGTGGAAGACGGGGCGGGCGCCCGCGAGGTCGCCGGTGACGGTGAGCCGGCGGCCGGCCTTGACGACGGCGGTGTAGCTGCCGGGCCAGGCGGTGAGGTGGCGCAGGGCCCCGCCGCGGGCGGTGACGAGGCCGCGGCGGAGTTCGTCGTCGCCCGCGGCGCAGCAGCCGAGGACGGCGAGCCGGGTGCCGTCGTCGAGGCCGACCACCCGCACCTCGTCGGGGCGCCAGTCGCCGACCGCCCACAGCGGGTCGGGGTCGCCCCAGAGGAGCTGTGCGCCCACCGGTTGCACCGTGCGCCCCCCGACGTGCCCGCCGGTCTCGGCGAACGGGCCCGCCAGGTGCGGGACTTCGGAGCCGTAGGCGCCCTGCCCGCCGCGTACGCCGTGCCCGCCGGGCGCGCCCTGGGCGCCGTTCGCCGCTCCGGCACGCGCTCCCGCGGCCGTGGCGTACCCCGCGGCGACACTGCTCCAGCCCACCAGCCATCGCATCGGCGCCTCCACGTCCGTTTCGGTGGGGCCATGCTGCCATGACAACGGCGCACGGGGCGGGGTCCGGGTGCACGCGCGCGAAAGCCGAATGCGCCCCTGGCATGGGCCGGTTGGCCGGACGGGGGGCGCGCGGCGAGCGGACGGTGACGCCGGGGTGACGGGCGGGCGGCGGGAGGGGCCGGGGCCGCCGTCGGCCCGTTCGCGGACCCCGGCGCGGCTCATGTACGGGTCCGGTACGGCTCCGGCACGGCCCGGACCCTGGAGAATTCGGCCGATTCTCGCCCCTGGAAGAAGGTTTGACCTGCCGTCAGGTGCTGAAGGATCAAGGATCCGGGGCCGCCCTCGCGGCGCCGTCCGCGCCCCGTCCGCGCCCCGTTCGCGCACCGGCGGGCCCGTCGTCCGGCAGTCCGGGAGGCGACCCGCCCCCCGGCGCCGTCCGCCGCCCGCGGGGAATGGAGCGGCGGTGTCCCCCGGCCCACCGGTGCGGGACCCGGAGCCCGAAGGGGCTCCGCCTCCCGGCCCGACGGGCCGACCCACGCAGCACCCATCGAAGCCCTCCGGGTCCGGAGCGGCGAGAGCGCACGGCCGGGCGCACGGCCACACGGGTGGAGCACGGCTCGGCGGACGGACGCCTCCGGTGGGCTGTTCACACAACAATCTCGCCATACGGAACTCCGCCCCTTAACGGTGGGGATGCGGCGAACTACGCTGTGTTTACGAATGCCGCACGCCTATGCCCGGCGTTTCGCGGCGGCCGTCTGGATGTCGAGGGGTGGCGTCATGTCCAGGGAGCAACGCGGGCCGAACGAGAAGCTCGGCGCCGTTCTCGCCCTCGCGGGAATCAGCAACGCCGGCCTCGCCCGGCGCGTCAACGACCTCGGTGCGCAGCGCGGGCTGACGCTTCGGTACGACAAGACCTCGGTGGCCCGCTGGGTCTCCAAGGGGATGGTGCCGCAGGGCGCCGCGCCGCACCTGATCGCTGCCGCGATCGGGCAGAAGCTGGGCCGGCCGGTGCCCCTGCACGAGATCGGGCTCGCGGACGCCGACCCGGCGCCCGAGGTGGGCCTCGCCTTCCCCCGGGACGTCGGCGAGGCGGTCCGCGCCGCCACCGACCTCTACCGGCTCGACCTCGCCGGGCGGCGGGCCGGCGGGGGCGGGATCTGGCAGTCGCTGGCCGGCTCCTTCTCGGTCAGCGCCTACGCGACCCCGGCCTCCCGGTGGCTGATCACCCCCGCCGACCCGTCGGTGGAGCGGGAGGCCGTACGTCCGGGCGGCGGGCCGGGGCCGGCCGAGACCGGGGAGCACGTGCGCGTGGGGCACAGCGACGTCGCCAAGCTCCGGGAGGCCGCCGAGGACGCGCGCAGGTGGGACTCCAAGTACGGCGGCGGGGACTGGCGTTCCTCGATGGTGCCCGAGTGCCTGAGGGTGGACGCGGCACCGCTGCTGCTCGGCTCCTACTCGGACGAGGTCGGCCGGGCCCTCTTCGGCGCCACCTCCGAGCTGACCCGGCTCGCCGGGTGGATGGCCTTCGACACCGGGCAGCAGGAGGCCGCCCAGCGGTACTACATCCAGGCGCTGCGGCTCGCGCGGGCCGCAGCCGACGTGCCGCTCGGCGGCTACGTCCTCGCCTCGATGTCCCTCCAGGCCACCTACCGGGGCTTCGCCGACGAGGGGGTGGACCTCGCCCAGGCCGCGCTGGAGCGGAACCGGGGGCTCGCCACCGCCCGCACCATGTCCTTCTTCCGGCTCGTCGAGGCCCGCGCGCACGCCAAGGCCGGCGACGGGCCCGCCGCCGCGGCGGCGCTGAAGTCCGCCGAGGGGTGGCTGGAGCGCGCCCGGGAGGGCGACGCCGACCCGACGTGGCTCGGCTTCTACTCGTACGACCGGTTCTGCGCGGACGCCGCCGAGTGCTACCGGGACCTGCGGTTGCCGCGGGAGGTGCGGCGCTTCACCGAGCAGGCGCTGTCCCGGCCGACGGAGGAGTTCGTCCGCTCGCACGGCCTGCGGCTCGTCGTCTCGGCCGTCGCCGAGCTGGAGTCCGGCAACCTCGACGCGGCGTGCGCGGCGGGCACGCGCGCGGTGGAGGTGGCCGGCCGGATCTCCTCCGCGCGGACCACCGAGTACGTGCGGGACCTGCTCCACCGCCTGGAGCCGTACGGGCACGAGCCCCGGGTCAGGGAACTGCGGGAGCGGGCCCGGCCCCTGCTCGTCGCCCCGGCGTGACGCGCGTCCCACGACGTGGGCGTTTAACGGGATTGTCAGTGGGCCAGTGCACTATCAGGGGTGGGAGGTGGCGCTGGTGTTTGACTGTGACGTGCTGGTGATCGGCGGCGGGATCGTCGGTCTGTCGACGGCGTACGCGCTCCAGCGCGCCGCCCCCGGCACCCGCGTCGCCGTCCTGGAGAAGGAGGAGGGCCCGGCGCGCCACCAGACCGGGCGCAACAGCGGGGTCATCCACAGCGGCATCTACTACCGGCCCGGCTCCCTGAAGGCGCGGTTCGCCGTCGAGGGCGCGGCCGAGATGGTCAAGTTCTGTGCGGAGTGGGACATTCCGCACGAGGTGACGGGCAAGCTCGTCGTCGCCACCGAGCGCGAGGAGCTGCCCCGCCTGCACGCGCTGGTCCAGCGCGGCCGGGAGAACGGCATCCCGGTGCGCGAGCTCGGCCCGTCGCAGATCACCGCGTACGAGCCCCGGGTGCGGGGCCTCGCCGCGATCCACGTCGGCACGACCGGCATCGCCGACTACAAGGCGGTCGCGCGCCGGCTCGCCGACTCCTCCGGCGCGGAGATCCTCTACGGCGCGGAGGTCACGGCGATCGACCGGCGCCCGTGGGGCGTCGCCGTGCGCACCGCCGACCAGCGGATCCTGCGCGCCAAGGTGCTGGTGAACTGCGCGGGGCTGCACTGCGACCGGATCGCGCGGCTCGCCGGCGACGACCCGGGCATGCGGATCGTCCCCTTCCGGGGCGAGTACTACGAGCTGGCCGACCCCTCCCTGGTGCGGGGACTGGTCTATCCGGTGCCGGACCCCGCCTTCCCGTTCCTCGGGGTGCACCTCACCCGGGGCATCGACGGCGGCGTCCACATCGGGCCGAACGCGGTGCCGGCGCTCGCCCGCGAGGGCTACGACTGGGGGGTCGTCCGTCCCGGCGAGCTCGGCGGCACGCTCGCGTGGCCCGGCTCCTGGACCATCGCGCGCCGCCACTGGCGGTACGGCGCCGGCGAGCTGCGCCGCTCACTGTCGAAGCGTGCCTTCACGGAGGCGGTGCGGCGGCTGCTGCCGGGGGTCGACGAGTCCGACCTGCGGCCGGCGGCCGCGGGGGTCCGGGCCCAGGCGGTGCTGCGGGACGGGACGCTGGTGGACGACTTCCTCATCCGCGAGGCGGCCCGCACGGTCCACGTCCTCAACGCCCCCTCCCCCGCCGCCACCGCGTCCCTCCCCATCGGCCGCGAGATCGCCCGCCGGGCCCTGGCCCTGCTGTGACCACGCCCCCGCCGTGACCACGGCCCCAACGTGACCACGCCTCCGCCATGACCACGGCCCTACCGTGACCACGCCTCCGCCATGACCACGACCTCGCCGGGACCGCGCCCCCGTCCGCGGCCGCCGGGCGCGCGGACCGCGGCGGAGGGGCCGCGGGCCCGTACCATGGGCCGCATTGTGTCTGAGCAGCATGAGAACCGCACCGAGCCCGTCGCCCGCCGGGGCAGCCGCATGTTCGCGCCCGGGGAAGGGCCCTCGCCCGACCCCGCGGGCGCGCACTTCGAGCGCCGGATCCGCAGTTTCCAGCCGCGCCGGAGCCGGGTGACGGCCGGGCAGGCCGAGGCGATGCTGAAGCGGTGGCCCGACTGGGGCCTGGACATCGACGGCAAGCGGGTGCTGGACCTGCGGGAGCTGTTCGGCGGACTGCCCGTGGTGCTGGAGATCGGCTTCGGGATGGGCGAGGCGACCGCGCAGATGGCCGCCGCCGACCCCGGCACCGGCATCCTCGCCGTCGACGTGCACACGCCCGGCCAGGGCAACCTCCTCGGCCTCGCCGACCGGAACGGGCTCTCCAACGTCCGGGTCGCCAACGGCGACGCGATCATCCTGCTCCGCGAGATGCTCGACCCGGCCTCCCTCGACGGCTGCCGCGTCTACTTCCCGGACCCGTGGCCGAAGAAGCGGCACCACAAGCGGCGCCTCGTCCAGCCCGAGTTCCTGACCCTGCTCGCGACCCGGCTGAAGCCGGGCGGGGTCCTGCACTGCGCCACGGACTGGGAGCCGTACGCGGAGCAGATGCTGGAGGTGCTGTCCGCGCACCCCGACTTCGAGAACACCGCCCCCGACGGCGGCTACGCCCCCCGCCCCGACTTCCGTCCCCTCACCCGCTTCGAGGGCCAGGGCCTGGACAAGGGTCACGTCGTACACGACCTGCTCTTCCGCCGGAAGTAGCCGGAAGCGGACCGAAGCGGCCGGAAGTGCCGGGCCTCTCCTGAAGTCCGTCGCCCCTGTCGGCGGCGGTCGCTAGGGTCGAGGCGTGTCGTCACCCCTGCCGCCCTCCCCGCCACCCGAGCCGATCGCGCCGCCGGCCACCGCCTCCCTGCCCGCGCAGGCGGGGCCGCCGGCGGTCGAGAGCCACGTCCCGGTCCGTGAGGGGGACGAGCCGTCGTTCGCCGTGGCCGCCGACCGCCGCCAGTGGCGGTACCGGCCCCGGCGGGCCTTCTGGCGGAGCCGGATCGTGCGGGCCGTCGCGGTGGTCACGCTCCTCGCGCTGTGCGCCCTGGTGATCCTGGCGCTGGTGCGCGAGCAGACCGGCACCGAGGGCTTCCTCGTCGGCCTGGGGCTCGCGGTGTTCCCCGTACCGCTGCTCATGGCGGCGTTCCGCTGGCTCGACCGGGTCGAGCCGGGGCCGTGGAAGAACCTGCTGTTCGCCTTCGCCTGGGGCGCGTTCGCCGCCGCCCTGGTCGCGATCCTCGCCAACACCTTCGCCGTCCGCTGGATCGCCACCGCGACCGCCGATCCGGGCTCGGCCGACGACCTGGGCGCCACCGTGATCGCCCCGGTGGTGGAGGAGTCCGCGAAGGCCGCCGCGATCCTGCTGCTGTTCCTCTTCCGGCGGCGGGACTTCCGGAGCCTGGTCGACGGGGTGGTGATCGCCGGCTTCACCGCGACCGGCTTCGCCTTCACCGAGAACATCCTCTACCTCGGCACCGCCTTCGGGGAGGACCAGGACGTGGGCGACGGCGGCATCGGCGCCGTCACCGCCGGCACCTTCTTCGTCCGGGTCGTGATGTCGCCGTTCGCGCACCCGCTCTTCACCGTGCTCACCGGCATCGGCTTCGGCCTGGCCGCGCTCGCCCCGCGCGGCAAGCGGCTGCGCCGGGTGCTGCTGCCGCTCACCGGACTGCTGCTCGCGATGGGCGTCCACGCGCTGTGGAACGGCTCGGCGACCTTCGGCGGCCCGCTCGCCTTCTACGCCGTCTACGGGATCTTCATGGTGCCCGCCTTCGGGCTGCTGACCTGGCTCGCCGTGTGGAGCCGGCAGAAGGAGCTGCGCACCATCGCCGGGGTGCTCCCGGCGTACGCGGCGGCGGGCTGGCTCTCGCCGGAGGAGCCGCTGGCGCTCTCCTCGATGCGGGCCCGCCGCACCGCGCGCGCGGTGGCCTCCCGTGCGCACGGCAAGGCGGGGGCGCGGGCGGTCGGGGAGTACGAGTCCTTCGCCACGACCCTCGCCTTCCTGCGCGAGCGGGCCCGCCGGGGCACGGTCCCGGTGCCGGACTTCGCCGCGCGGGAGCAGGAGCTGCTGCACCACCTGTGGGAGCGCCGGGCGACGGCCTCGCCCGCCCTGTCGTACGCGGCACGGGCGACGGGCCGGGTGTGGGCGCCGCCGCAGTACCTCGACTACGGCGGCTACAACCCGTACAAGGGCTAGCCCTCGGGCGTCTCGGAGGCGGCCGTCAGGCGGGTCAGTTCGGCCTCGGTCAGGGTCAGGCCGGCGACCGCGACGAGTGCGGGCACCTGCTCGACCGTACGGGCCGAGGCGATCGGCGCGGCGACGGTGGGGCGGGAGGCGAGCCAGGCGAGGGCGACGGTCGCGGGCTCGGCGCCGTGGGCCTCGGCGACCTCGTCGAGGGCGGCGAGCACGGCCTGGCCGCGGGCGGTCTCGGCGAGCGGGGAGGCGCCGCGGGCGCGGACGCTCTCGACGGTCCGGCCGGGCCGGTACTTGCCGGTGAGGAAGCCGGAGGCCAGGCCGTAGTACGGGACGGCGGCGAGGCCCGTCTCGGCGGCGGTGTCGAGGAGCGGGCCCTCGTACTTCGCGCGCGAGACGAGGTTGTACTCGGGCTGGAGCGCCACGTACCGCGCGAGCCCTTCTGCCTCGGCGAAGTCGAGGGAGGCCCGCAGCCGCTCGGGGGAGATGTTGGAGGCGGCGACGGCCCGCACCTTGCCCTCCCGCACGAGCTGGTCGAGGGCGGTGACGATCTCCTCCACCGGCACCGACTCGTCGTCGAAGTGGGTGTAGTAGAGGTCGATGTAGTCGGTGCCGAGGCGGCGCAGGGACTCCTCCGCGCCGGCCTTGATGGTGGGGGCGCTGAGGCCCTTGAGGCGGGAGTGGGCGCCGACCTTGGTGGCGACGACGACGTCGGAGCGGTTGCCGCGGGCGGCCAGCCAGCGGCCGATGATCGTCTCGGACTCCCCGCCCTCGTTGCCCTCGACCCACTCGGAGTAGACGTCGGCGGTGTCCACGAAGTTGCCGCCGGCGGCCGCGTAGGCGTCGAGGACGGCGAAGGACCGCTCCTCGTCCGCGCTCCAGCCGAAGACGTTGCCGCCGAGGGCGAGCGGGAAGACGTGCAGGTCGGAGGTGCCCAGCGGGCGCAGAGTCGAGTTCATGCAGAAATCAACTCCGTGCACCGCCGGGCGTATTCCGGTCGAGGAGCCTGAACCCCGGCCGGAAAGCGGGCTCAGACGGTCAGGCCCTTGGAGCGCAGCCACTCCGCCGGGTCGATGCCCGAGCCGTCGGGGGTGTGGACCTCCATGTGGAGGTGCGGGCCGGTGACGTTGCCGGTGGCGCCGACGCGGCCGATGGTCTCGCCGGTGGTGACGGTCTGCCCGGCGGCGACGGTCATCGAGGACATGTGGCAGTACCAGACCTCGGTGCCGTCCTCCAGTTCCAGGACGACGCGGTAGCCGTACGAGCCGGACCAGCCCGCGGACTTGATCGTGCCGCCGTGCACCGCCTTGAGCGGGGTGCCGGTGGGCGCGGCGAAGTCGAGGCCCGTGTGGTAGCCGGAGGACCACATCGAGCCGGACTGCATGTAGGTCGAGGTGAGCGTGTACGAGGAGAGCGGCATGGAGTAGCTGGCGGCCAGCTTGGCGAGCCGTTCGGCCTCCGCCTTCTCGGCGGCGATGCGCTCGGCCTCGGCCTTCTCGGCGGCGAGCCGCTCCGCCTCCGCCTTGGCCTTCGCCTCGGCCTCGGCCTTGGCGGCGGCCGCGGCCTTGGCGGCGGCGTCCGTCGCGGCCTTCTCGGCGGCGGCCTTCTCGGCGGCCAGCTTCTCGGCGGCGACGGCGGCCTGCTGCTGCTGTTCGGCCTGCTGGAGGATGCGGGCGCGCAGGGCCTCGCCGGCGTCGGCGGCGGAGGCGGTGCGCTCCTCCGCGACGGCGGCCGGGCCCGCCGCGGTGTCGGCCGGGGCGTTGTACGTGATCGAGGTGAGCGGCTTCGCGGCGGCGCCGCCCGTCGCGACCGGCGCGGAGTCCCGCGCCGGGGCGGTCTCCTCCTCGTCGCCGAGGAGGTCGCCGACGCCCGGCAGGTCGTGGGCGTCCGGCAGGCCGAGGTCGGGCAGGTCCGGGAGGGAGATCGCGACCGGGGCCTTCTCCTGCGCGGTGGCGAGGCCGCCCGCGCCGACGGCGGCGATGACGCCGACGCCGAGGACGGTGGAGGAGCGGGCGAAGTTGGAGCGCTGCTTCACGACGCGGTGCCGGCCGCTGGCGCGGCTCTCGGCGCGCAGCGAGCCCTCGGTCGGGTTCCACTCCCCGGGCGCGGGGGTGAAGGAGGCCGGCGCGTACGGGTCCGGCGCGAAGCCGTCCGGGTCGTCCGCTCCGACGGCACCCGGGCCGCCGAACGGGTCGAAGGGGGCTCCGGGTACGGGGGTGTTGGACGCCACGGAGGCGCGCTCCTTTCCTTCCTTCTCGCCTACCGGGTTAGCTGACGGGTTCGGAGCAGGAAGGTCTCCTACGGGCGTGTTCGCACGGGGGGTGTGCGAGGGGCCCGATTCACCCCAAGGGTTGGTTCCCCGGTTCCCTTGCGGGATTCGGCGCGTGCGCACGGAGCCGTCTCTTGCGACGGCTGGGACGACCGCGCTGCGTTATCGAACGTTAATAGACACGACGGTCCGATTCCAAGCCGTTCCCCTTGATCATTCATTGAATTGGCAGGGATTCGCCCGAGTTGAGCCCCCTTCAGCGAGGTCCGGCCAAACCTTCGAGATCTGACGTTATGTCAATTGTTATCTCTGAGGCACCCCGTGACCACACACCGTGACGGCACCCTTCCCGGGGCCGGGAAACGGTCAGCGCTGCGCCGGTCCCGGCGGCACCACCGGCATCGTCCGCCGCCGTTCCGGCGCCCCGGCCGTCGGCCGGCTCACCGCGAGCAGCGCCATGTCGTCCGTCGAACCGCCGCCGGTGTGCCGCCGGACGTCGTCCACGAGCGCGTCGAGCAGTTCCTCCGGCCCAGGGAAGACCGCCCCCGCGAGCCGGGCCGCCGGATCGTAGAAGACGCCGTGCCCGTCCCGCGCCTCCGACAGGCCGTCCGTGTAGAAGAGCAGCGTCGCGCCCGGCGGGTACGCCCGCTCGTCGGCCCGGTCCGGCCAGGCCGCCAGCTCCCCCATCCCGAGCGGCAGCGCCGGCTCGGCCGGCTCGGCCGTCTCCAGGCGCCCGTCCCCGTACAGCAGCAGTGGCGGCGGATGCCCCCGGTTCACGATCCGTACGACCCCGCCCCCGCGCGGGACCTCGGCGATCACCGCCGTCGTGAACCCCTCGAAGGCGTCCAGCCCCTCGCGCCGGGCCCCCTCCCGCGTGAGGGCCCGTTCGAGCCGCTGCGCCACCCCCTCCAGCGTCGCCTCCTGCTCGGCGGCCTCCCGGAAGGAGCCGATGACCACGGCCACCGCCTCCACCGCGTCCATCCCCTTGCCCCGCACGTCCCCCACCACCAGGCGCACCCCGTGGGGGGTGTCCTGCACCGCGAACAGGTCGCCGCCGATGAACGCGTCCGCCTGCGCCGCCTCGTACCGGGCCGCGCACTGCAGCCCCGCGATCCGCTCCGCCGGCATCGGCAGCACCGCCCGCTGCGCCGCCTCCGCGATCACCCGCGCCGACGCGAGCCGCTCCCCGCTGCGCCGCACCACCAGGTTGATCAGCATCGCCAGCGCCGAGACGGTCACCACCGTCAGGGTCTCGGTGAGCGAGGGCACGTCGGAGAGCGTCCGGTTGTACGCGTGCAGCCCGATCGAGGCGAGGATCGCCGCGAGCCCGGTCAGCAGCGTCGTGAGCCGGGAGAAGAACGGGGCGGCGACCAGCGGGGCGGCGGAGAAGAGCGGGGCCGCCGTGTACGCGGGCGGCGTGGACAGGTCGAAGACCACCCCGCCCGCGATGATCAGCGGCGGCAGCGCCCGCAGGAACCTCCGGGCGGCCCCGTAGGGGACCGGCGAGGACCGCGGCTCGCGCCCGTAGGAGCCCCGGGGCACGGCGGAGCTGCCGGTGCGACCGCCGGGCCGCCCGCCCCGCCGCCCACCGCCCGCCGCTCCCCGAGGCTGCGCCACCTGAGTACTCCTGACCGGTCGGGGCCCGCCACCGGGCCGTGCGGGCCGGGCCGGGACCCGCGACCGCACACCCTCCAGGGTCCCCGCCCCGGCGCCGGGCGGCGACCGGCGGGGGGCCGACCGGCGTACGCGAACGGGCCCGGCCCCCGGCCGTCCTCACCCCGCCCCGAGCCCGCCCCCGCCTCTCCCCTCCATCCCTCCGTCCCTCACCCGGTGCGGAGCCGCCCGCCCCTCCCCAGCGCCGCGACCGCCGCCGCGCAGCCCAGGCCGACGGCGCAGAGCGCCAGCCACGGCACCGCCGTCCACCCCGTGACGTCGAGCAGCACGCCCGTACCGAGGTTCCCGAGGGTGATGCCGATCCCGCACACCGTGTTGTAGAGCCCGTAGTGGGTGGCCACCCAGCGCCCCCGGGAGAGGGCGACGACGGTGTCCATCTCGTACGGGTAGAGCACCGCGTTCGCCACCGCCAGGACCGCCGCGCACAGCAGCAGCGCCGGCGCGCCCCGGCCGAGCGCGGCGGGCAGCAGGAAGGCGCCGCCCATCAGCGCCAGGCCGAGGACGAGGCTCCGCTCGCGGGAGAGCCGGGCCGCGCACCAGGCCGTGATCCGCAGCTGCCCGGCGAGCGCGACGAGCGCGGAGACCACGAAGAGCGCGGTCGTCACGCCCGTGCCGCCCGCCGCGAGCGGCAGCGCCAGGTAGACCTGGAAGGAGAGGACGTACGAGCCGGTCATGGCGAGCGAGAAGAGCCAGAAGACGCGGTTGCCGAGGACGGTGCGCAGCTGGCCCCGGGTCCCGCCGCCCTCGCCGTCCTTCCGCGCCGGCCGGCCGCCGCCCGCCGAGACGGGCAGGTGCCGCAGCTGGACCAGGGTCAGCCCCAGGAAGAGCAGGGCCGCGACCAGGCACGTCAGCCGGAACGACACCCCGGTGAGCGCCACCCCGACCAGCGGGCCGAGCAGGATGCCCGCCTGGTAGTGGGCGTTGAAGAGCGCGAAGGCCTCCACCCGGCGCTCCTCCCCCGCCTCCGCCGCCAGGCACGCGCGGACGGCCGGGTTGAAGAGCGCGCCCGCGAGGCCGGTGGCGAGCGAGGCGGCGATCAGGAACGGCAGCGACTGGGCGAAGGCGAGCGCGCCGAAGCCGACGGTCCGCAGCGCGCAGCCCGCCACGATGAGCGGCTTGAAGCCGAGCCGGTCGGCGAGCGCCCCGCCGACGAGGAACATGCCCTGCTGGGAGAGGTTGCGGACGCCGAGGACGAGCCCGACCGCCCAGGCCGCCATGCCGAGCCCGTCGGCCAGGTGGGCGGCCAGGTAGGGCATCAGCATGTAGAAGCCGAGGTTGATGGTCAGCTGGTTGAGGAAGAGGAGCCGGACGGCCGGGTCGAAGCTGCGGCTCCGCTTCCACAGACCGCCGGACGGCGGGACGGCGCCGGTCGTGGTGCCCGTGGTGGTGCTCAACGCGCCGCCCCCGCCCACCGGTCGGCCGCCGTGCGGTCCAGGACCCTGCGGGTCCAGCACTCGACGCCCTCCGGCCCCGTGTAGTCGGCCGGTTCGTCGCGCACGGGACCGTCGAGGAGGCCGTGGGCGGCGCAGTACGCGTCGTTGAAGACGGTGTCGAAGTAGCGCTGCGGCCCGTCGGGGAAGACGGCGGCGATCCGGGTGCCCCGGGGGCGGGTGCGGGCCAGCCAGCCGGCCACGAGGGCGACCGCTCCGACGCTCCAGCCGCCGGTGGCGTACTGGCGGGCGGCGAGCCGCCGCGCGGAGCGGACCGCCTCGGCGGGTGCCACCCAGTGGACCTCGTCGAAGGCCGCGTGGTCGACGTTGGCCGGGTGGATGGAGGAGCCGAGGCCGCGCATCAGCCGCTCTCCTGCGGGCAGTCCGAAGACGGTGGAGCGGATCGAGTCGACGCCGACGAGCTCCAGGGCGGGACTGCTGGTGGCGCGCAGGGCGCGGGCGATGCCGGCCGAGTGGCCGCCGGTGCCGACCGCGCAGACGAGGACGTCGATCCGGTCGAGCTGTCCGGAGAGTTCGGCGGCGAGCCCGGCGTAGGCGGCGGGGTTGTCGGGGTTGCCGTACTGGTCGGGCCACCAGGCGCCGTCGAGGAGGGCGAGGAGTTCGGCGACCCGGTCCTTGCGGGCCTGCTGCCAGCCGCCGTGCGGGTGCGGCTCGGTGACGACGTGGACGGTGGCGCCGTGGGCGACGAGCATCCGCTCGACGATCGGCTCCAGGCCGGGGTCGGTGACGACGTGCACGGGGTGCCCGTGGAGCACTCCGGCGAGGGCGAGGCCGAGGCCGAGGGTGCCGGAGGTCGACTCGACGATCGGGGCGCCGGGCCGCAGGTCGCCCCGGCGGCGGGCCTCCTCGACCATGTGGAGCGCCGGCCGGTCCTTGATGCCGCCGGCGTTGAAGCCTTCGAGCTTGGCCCAGTAGCCGTCGTCGGTCCACAGCACGGGCGTGTTGCCGACGGTGGGGTGCGCGGGGGAGAGCAGGGGGGTCTGCGGTGGCATGGCGGTGTCCTCGGAGTGGTGGTGCGCGGGAGGGAAGAGAGGGCCGGGCCGTCGCGGGGGCGACGGGGGCGGTCTCAGTTCCGGTCCACTCCGAGGGAGACGAGCAGCCGTCCGGGCTCGGGGCAGGGCCCCGCCCGGGTGCGCGCGTGCCGGAGCTCCGCCGCCGCGGGCAGCGGGGTGGCGCGGCCGACGGTGACGACCGTGCCGGGGCCCGGCGGGTCGAGCTGCGGGGCGGCGGCCGTCTGGGCGGAGAGCGGCAGCTCGGCGGAGTGTCCCCCGCCGTCCTGCCCGCAGCCGTGCGGGCCGGGCCCGTGGGCGGGACCGACGACGGCGACGGCCGCGCCGGTCGGCGGGTGCCCCGGCAGGGTGGGCCCCTCGTGGCCGGCGGCGCCGTGGCAGAGCCCCGCGAACAGCGCGAGGAGCGCGAGGAGCAGCAGGAGGACGGGCGCCCGTCCTCCTGCTGCTCCTCGCCCGACCGTCACACTCTCGTCACCCATGGCGGTCACGACGTTACGTTCCGCGTTCGCGCCGGCGCAAAGAGGCGGGCGCGGACCGGTGCGGTTTCGGCCGCCGTTTACTTCGGACGCCGGGGCGGCGCGGGCCTCACAGGTTCCGCTCGGCCCACACCGTCAGGGCGTCCCGCACCAGGACCGCGGTGCCCTCGCCGTGCTTGTCGTAGTTCTTGGTGAACCTCGGGTCGTCCACGTACATCCGGCCGAGCCCGATCAGGTACTCCTTGGTCGGCGTGGTGGTGACCGACAGCCACTCGTACTGGCGGCGGGCCAGGGCCTGCACCTCGTCGCCGTCCGGCGCGAGGCCGGCGGCGGCCGCCGCGCCGAAGTCGCGGGCGATGGCGGCCTGCGTCTCCATGAACTCCTTCTTCTCGGCCTCGCCGAGCGACCGCCACCAGCGGTCGCCCTTCTCGTACGCCTCGCGGCCCCACCGTTCGGTGACCTCCGCCTCGTACGCCGTGTGGTCGAAGCCGTCGAAGACTTCCTCGGCCATGAGCCGTTCTCCTCTCTCGGTCTTGTGGAGAGTGGTCCGTACGGCCTCGATCTGCCGGCCGATGCGCTCGCGCTCCTGCTGGAGGAGGGCCAGGTGCGTGCGCAGGGCGGCCGAGGTGTCCCGCTGGCCTTCGAGGACCTCGGCGATGGCGGGCAGCGAGAGCCCGATTTCGCGCAGCAGCAGGATCCGCTGCAGCCGGACGAGCGCCGCCTGGTCGTAGTACCGGTAACCGTTCGCGCCGATCCGGCTCGGCTCCAGCAGCCCCAGCTCGCCGTAGTGGCGGAGCGTGCGGCTGGTGGTGCCGGCCTTCCTGGCGATCTCCTGGATCGACCACTCCATGCCGAGAACGGTAGAACTTGACGTTGCGTAAAGGTCAAGCCGGAAGCCGACGGGTCCGTGGAACGCCGAAGGCCCGGATCCGCTTCCGGATCCGGGCCTTCGGGCTACTGAGTAGCGGGGACAGGATTTGAACCTGCGACCTCTGGGTTATGAGCCCAGCGAGCTACCGAGCTGCTCCACCCCGCGTCGGTGAATACGACCTTACGGCATGGGCGGTGGAAAGCGAAATCGATTCCTCAGCAGCCGCAGTCCTCGGCGTCGACCGGGGCCGTCAGCGGGTCCGCGGCCTGCCGCGCCGGGCCTTCCCAGGTCTCGTACGCGAAGCCCTCGCGCGCCCAGTACTCGAAGCCGCCGAGCATCTCCTTCACGCGGAAGCCCAGCTCGGCGAGGGCGAGCGCCGCGCGCGTGGCGCCGTTGCAGCCGGGGCCCCAGCAGTACGTGACGACCGGCACGGACCGGTCCAGGAGCCGCTCGGCCTGCTCGGGGATGAGCGCGGTGGGGAGGTGGACGGCCCCGGGGACGTGCCCCTGGTCCCAGGAGGCGGTCGAGCGGGTGTCGATCACCACGAAGCCCGGGTCGGTCCCGGTGGCCCGGGCGTCGGCCAGGGCGGAGGCCACGTCGGAGACGTCGGCGTGGAAGGCGAGGCTGGCGGAGAAGTAGGCGGCCGCGGCGGCGGGCGAGGCCGGCGGGGTGCGCAGCACGGGGTTGACCGGGGTTCCTGTCGTCGTCATGGTGATCAATCTACGGATGATGATCACCGCGCTGAAGTGGTGTTCCACGGCACTGGCGGCCTTCGGCCGGGGAAACCCGGGCAGGGGCCGCCGGGCGGCGTGGATCTCACGGGCCGAGACCGGCCGGGGGAGGCAGGAGCCGTACGGCGTGGCCACGCGCGCGCGTGCCGCCGTCCTCCCGCCGTCACATCCATGGGTTCCGATCCGTCATGGAGGCATGACGGGACGCGAAGGGGGAGAACGACGGATGGACGACAGCACGGTGGAGCGGACCGGAGGCGGCGGGCCCGGCACGGACGCGCTGGCGCGCCGCTTCGACGCCGACCGCGGGCACCTGCGGGCCGTCGCCTACCGCATGCTCGGCTCGCTCGGCGAGGCGGAGGACGCGGTCCAGGAGACCTGGTTCAAGCTCAGCCGCACCGACGTGAGCGGGGTCGCCAACCTCACCGGCTGGCTCACCACGGTCATCGGCCGGGTCTGCCTGGACATGCTGCGCTCGCGCGGCTCCCGCCGCGAGGACCCGCTCGACCACTTCGTCCCCGACCCGGTCGTGCACGTCCCCGGCGCCGGCGACCCGGAGCACGCCGCCGAGCTGACCGAGTCGGTCGGCCTCGCGCTCCTCGTCGTCCTGGAGACCCTCGCGCCGGCCGAGCGGCTCGCCTTCGTGCTGCACGACATGTTCGCCGTCCCCTTCGACGAGATCGCGCGGATCGTGGACCGCACGCCGGCGGCGACCCGGCAGCTGGCCAGCCGGGCGCGGCGCCGCGTCCAGGACGCCGACCCGGGGCCCGGCCCCGACGCGCGCCGCCAGCGGGAGATCGCCGACGCCTTCCTCGCCGCCTCCCAGGGCGGCGACTTCGAGGGCCTGCTCGCCGTCCTCGACCCGGACGCGGTGCTCCGCGCCGACGGCGGGGTGCTCCTCGCCGGCACCTCCAAGCTGGTCCACGGCGCCGAGGCGATCATCCGGCAGGCCGTCATGTACGCGAGCTTCCGCAAGGCCTCGCTGCCGATCGTCGCCAACGGCCTGCCGGCCGTCCTGTCGGTCGTCGACGGCAGGCCGACCGCGCTCATGGCCTTCACGATCGCCGGCGACCGCATCGTCCAGCTGCACGTCCTGGCCGACCCGGAGCGCATCGCCGCCCTGGGCATCCCCCAGGAGGCCCTGGACCGCGCCGTCTACCCGGACTGACCCGGGACCCGCCCCGGGGCGACCCGAGGGTGCCCCGGACCCGCCCCGGAACCGATCCGGACCCGGAGCGGACCCGCCCCGGAGCGGACCCGACCCCGACCCGCCCCGGACCCGGAGCGGCCCCGGAGCGGTCCGGACCCGACCCCGGCCGGGGCTCCCGCTGCGGCCTCAGACGGAGGCCGCGCGGCGCTTCGTCAGGGACGAACCGACGGCCAGGGAGGCGGCGCCGCTGGCGAGGCCGAGGACGGCGCCGGCGGCCACGTCGCCGGGGTAGTGGACCCCCGTGTGGACGCGGGAGTAGCCGACCGCCGAGGCCAGCAGCCCCAGCGGCACCGCCACGGGCGGCAGCGCCACGCCCGCGGCGGTGGCGAAGGCGACCGCCGAGGCGGTGTGGCCCGAAGGGAAGGAGGCCGACTCCGGCATCGGGACGTGCCGGCCGACGACCACCCGCGCCGCCTCCCGGTCCGGGCGCGGCCGGCGGACCAGCCGCTTGCCGAGGATGTTCGCCGACGCCGAGGCGATCGCGATCGCGCCGACGCCCGCGAGCGCCGCGCGGCGCGGCCGGCCCGGGAAGAGGGCGAGGGCGGCGGCGACGGCGAAGGAGATCTTGGAGTGGTCCGCGGCGTTCGACAGCCGGCGCAGGCCCACGTCCAGGGCGGGCGTCGGCGTGGCGGCCACCGCCGCGTACAGGGCGCCGTCCACGGCCCGCAGGTCGTGCAGCGCGGCCCGGCCGGCCAGCAGCGCGGCCCGCGGCCGGTCCCGCAGCCGCACCGGTCCGGCCGCCGGGGCCGTGGACGGGTCCCGCCGTCCCTCGCCGGGACCGGGCCCGGCCTCGTACGTGCTCTCGTCGCTCATGCGCCACTCCTGTAGGGGTCGTCGGACGGGGTCCCCGTACGGTTCGAAGGGCCGGAACCGTACGGGTCCGGGAAGGCGATCCGGATGATCCGCCGCCAGTCCAACGGCGGGGGCGGCGGAACCACTCCCGGCCGGGCGCGCGGAACCAGCACCCGCAGGGCGCCCGGCCGCAGTTCGCACACGACCGGGGTGGGCAGGACGAGCGCCTCCCCGTCCACGGCCACCGGCACGGTCCCCTCCGCCTTCGGCACGCCGGCGTTGGTGACCCCTCCGTGGACTTCGACGCGCCGCGCGGTCAGGACGTTGAGCGCGGTGGACTGGGTGCCGAGCACGGCCAGTTCGGCGGCGTGCGCCGCACCGTCCACCCGGACGCCGACGACCCCGAGCCTGCCGCTGTCCAGGCGGGTGCGGTGCCCGGCGCCCGCGCCGAACGGATCGGGCGCGGCGTACGGGTTGTTGCTGACCAGGATCGCCTGCTGGCCCGGCAGCCGGGTGGCGTCGGCGGTCGCGTCGAGCCGGTCGCCGAGGCCGCCCCGGAGCAGGTCGGGCAGCGCCTCGAACGCGGTCTCCGCCTTGGCGTCGCGGTACTCGGGCCGCTGCACCACGTCCGCGTACACCCCGAAGGAGACGGTGTTGACGAACGGCCGGCCGGAGACCGTGCCGAGGTCGACGCGGAGCTCCTCGCCGTCGGTGAGCGCCTCCAGGCAGGCCGCCGGGTCGTTCCGGTCCAGCCCGAGGTCCATCGCGAAGTGGTTGCGGGTGCCGGCGGAGATCACCAGGAACGGCAGGTCGTGCTCGGCGGCGACCGCCGCGACCAGCGCCTGGGTGCCGTCGCCGCCGGCGACCCCGAGCAGGTCCGCGCCGTCCGCGACGGCCTTCCGGGCCAGCGCCGTGACGTCGGCGGACGCGGACGGGTCGAGCAGCACGACCCGGGCGCCCAGCCGTTCGGCCTTGCCGACGAGCCCGAACTTCTCGACCTTCCCGCCGCCGGACTTCGGGTTCATGATCAGCACGGCGTTCCGGGGCCGGGCTGCGGCCACGGCGGGCGCGGGCGCGTCGAGCACCTCGCCCGGCCTGCGCAGCGCGGCCCGCGCGCACCCGAGGGCGACCCCCCACAGCCCGAGCGCGGTCAGCGCGAACACCCACAGGCCGCCGACCACGTACAGCACGAGCACCGCGACCGGCGCCCCCACCAGCAGCGCCGCCCCCGCGACCCGCAACGGCCCCCGGTGCGCCACGAACCACCACAGCCCCACGGCCCCCGCCACCAGCCCCACCACCCCGCTGAGCAGCACCAGCAGCCCGCCGCCCCTCAGCGCCGACAGCAGCACGACCACCGCCGCCCCGGCCGCGGCCAGCGCCCACCGCGCCAGATCCCGCGCCGTGCCCGCAACCGCCCGGGCCCCCGCACCCGAACCGTCGTCCCACCACCGCGTGTCCCCGCTCACCGACCCCACCTCCACCTTTCCCAGACTCCCCCAGGCTGCCCCGCCCCACCCCACGGAAGCAGCCGTTCGACGGAAGATCATCACCTCGGTGACCCGGCGTCAGCCCCGGGGCCGCCCCCACCCGGACACGGCGAAGCGCCCCGGCCGGAAATGCGGGCGGGGCGCTTCGGGTGTCGGTAGGCCGTGTGGGACTCGAACCCACAACCAATGGATTAAAAGTCCACTGCTCTGCCAATTGAGCTAACGGCCCGTGTGCGAGTACTCCGTGCAGCATAGCGGGACGGGCCCGGGGAACCGATCGGGTATCGGGTCCCGCCGCGCCGCGCCCCGGGCCGGGGCGCGGCGCGGGGCGGTCAGAAGAGGGCGCGGAAGGTGTTCCAGCCGCCGGTTCCGATGAGCTCGCGGGGGGCGTAGGGGGCCGTGGTGCGGCCCTGGCCGTAGCTGTAGTAGGCGTAGAGACGGCCGGAGGCGTCGCGGGCGACGAGGTCGCCGTCCCCGTCGCCGTCGAGGTCGCCGGTGCCCTGGAGGGCGGTGTACGCCTGCCAGCCGCCGCCGACCCGCACGCGCGCGGTGACGCCGCCGGACGGGGTGCCGTAGTAGGACCAGAGGACGCCGGCGGCGTCGACGCCGAGGAGGTCGCCGCGGCCGTCGCCGTCGAGGTCGCCCGCGCCGGTGATCCGCTTGTAGAGCCTCCAGTCGACGCCGATCCGGAGGCGGGACGCGAGGTGGTGGTCGGCGGTGCCGGCGTAGAAGTACACGTCGCCGGTGGAGGCCTGGCGCGCGATCAGGTCGTCGTGTCCGTCGCCGTTGACGTCGCCGGGCGAGGTCAGCACGTCGTACTGGGCCCACCCGGAGCCGATGGCGGTGTACGGCGAGGAGGCCGTCACGACCTTGCCGCAGCCCTGCCGGTAGGCGCGCAGTTCGTTCCCGACGCGGCCGAGGACGTCGGCGCAGCCGTCCGCGTTCACGTCGCCGAAGGGGACGAGGAGGGAGCCGGCCGGGAAGGCCGCGCCGGAGGCGGTGGTGCGGGCGGAGAGCCTGCCGAGGCCGTTGCCGCGGTAGAGCGAGACGGCGCCGGCCGTGTCCACGGCGAGGAGGTCGCCCTGGGCGTCGTTCCCGGCGAGGTCGCGGAAGGCGGGCCGGCTGCCGGAGACGGGGAAGCGGCCACTGGCCACCAGGTCGCGGCCCTTGCCGTCGGCGGTGGTGGCGCGCAGTTCCCAGACGTACGGCCCGTTGGGCGCCGGCAGGCCCGCCGCGTTCCGGCCGTCCCAGGTGACGTCGATCCGGCCGCGGGTCTCGTTCGCCCGGACCGTGCGGACGGCCTTCAGGCTGTACGCGTCCCGGATGTTCACCTCGTACGAAGCGGCCGGCTTGGACAGGGTCCAGGACCCCTTCCAGGTGCCGGGCAGCCGCAGGCTCGCCGGGACGGAGGAGGAGGCGGCGGTCAGGTCCGAGGTGGGCGTGTCGGTCCACACCGCGTGCACCCGCTGGTCGGCGCCGCGGTAGGCCACGGCGCCGCCGAACCGGTCGACGGTCCAGGTGGTGCGGCGCACGCCGGAGACCGGCTCGGCACGGGTCAGGTCGTAGGCGGCTGCGGCCCTTCCGCTGTGGAAGGGGGTGACGCGCAGGGACGAGGCGCCCTCGTCGACGAAGTAGCCGTCGCCGAGGAGGCCGCCCCGGTACGAACCCCTGGGCAGGGAGATGGAGACGGGCGTGGACGGCTTGAGGTCGAGGACGCCCTGCTTCTCGTACCCGGCGCACGACCAGTAGAGCCAGCGGCCGGCCGCCTGGAGCTCGGTCAGCGGGCAGCCGGATCCGGTCGCGAGCGTGCCGAGGGTCCTGCCGGTGGCGAGGTCCTTGCGGGCGACCTGGCCCGTGGTGCTCGTGCCGGTGAAGAGGGTGTCGCCCCAGAGGGCGGCCGCGACCTGCTTCTGGCGGGAGACGATCTTCTGCCCGTCCATGTCCAGGACGAGGGTCTCGCCGTCGGCGACGAGTTCGCCGTACCAGCCCGGCTCGCCGGTCTGGTAGACCGCCCACCGGCCGAAGGCGTCGGCGACCTCGCCGATCTGGCCGTTCTGGTCCACTCGCACCCGGGTGGTCCGGCCGTCGGCCTTGCGGGAGACGACCGCGCGGGGGGTGTACGTGATCCTCGGCGAGGAGACCGTCCGGCCGTCGCCGGCGTCGAAGAGCGGGGTCTCGTACCACTGCGCGCCCGCCTCCGTCCCGGCGGGCACGGGCGCGGACTGGCCGGTGTGGAGCGGGCCGACCGGGAGCGTACGGGTCTGGAAGCCCGCCTCCTTGCCGCTGTCCTGCTCCAGTGTGGTGAGCCGGCCCATGCCCAGCGCGAGGCCCACCACGTCGACCGGCAGCGGCGCCACCTTGCGCAGCTTCTCCAGCACCGGGGCGCCACCGCCCTTGCCGGGGACGGCCTTGAGGACGGCCCAGTCGGTCGCGGACGTGCCGCCGGTGACGGCCGCCGTGCCGGAGCCGTCGCCGAACTGGGTGATCCGCTCCTCCGCCCCGGCGAGGAGCGTCCGCTGCTCCCCGGCGGGACTGACGGCGACCAGCCGGCGGGTGAGGTCCTCCAGTGTCGAGCCGGTGTCGGCCGTGGTCAGGAGCCAGTCGCCGACGAGGCCGATCCGGGTGGTGCTCAGCCCCTCCGGCAGCGGGTAGGAGATCTCCGGTCCTGTGAGGTCGGCGCGCGCGCGGATGTGGACGGTCCGGTCGGGGTCCACCCAGGCGATGCGTTCGGCGGTGACGGTGACCCCGGCGGCGGAGGAGCCGTCCGTGACGGTCGGCGCCTCCAGTACCCGCACCCGCCCGGTCGTCAGGTCGACGATCCCGAGGAGGAAGTCGCGGTTCATGCCCGACTCGCCCCGGGTGAAGCGGAAGACGGCGACGCCCGGCGCCCCGGCCACGAGTCGTGCCGTGCGGAGGTTCGTCCCGTCCGGCCAGCCGGTGACGGCGACCGAAGGGCCGTCGGGCGCGTTCGCGGCACGGACGGCGTATCCGCGGACGGTGTCCCGGGAGGTTCCGGGCTCGTACTCCCGGAAGATCAGCCGGTCGCCGACCAGCCCCTCGTAGGTGCTGTCCTCGGGGACGGTCAGGGCCGTCGCCGAGCCCGTCTCCAGGTCGAGGAGGGAGGAGCCGGAGCCGCCGTCCACGTGGACGTACCGGCCGCCGGTGCCGAACTCCGCGAACGCGTCGTTGCCGTCTCCGTATCCCAGGGACCGGCTCGTGCCGGTCGCGAAGTCCGTCCACTCCATGCGTTCGCCGGACGAGCGGTCGGAGTCTTCCGCCCGGTGCGCGTACCCGCCCGCGCCGACGGCGACGACCGTCTCCGCGCGGGGCGCGGTGCGCCAGGTGGGGTCGACGTCGAGCTGGTCGATGCCGACCACGGGCGCGCCGGGCGCGGCGACCGCGCCGGGCACGAGCCCCGCGCCGGTGGCGGCCATGACGGCGGCGAGCAGGACGGCACGCGTGCGGGTCCGCCGCGTGGGTGCGGTACGAGACAAGAGGGCCCCTCCCCGGGGGTGATCCAGCGCCGTGACGGGTGGCCGGACACACGCGCACCACCCGCCTCTCTGTACGAGACGGGCTCGCCGCCCCGATGGTTGTACGCCGGACGCGACGAACCCCCGTGACATCGGGTGTCACGGGGGTTCGTCGGTGCGTCAGGTCACGCGGGCCGGGGCTCAGCCGTTGCGCTTCCAGCGGGGCTTGTCGTCGCGGCGGCCGCCTCCGAAGGAGGAAGAGGAGCCGGACGGGCGGTGGTCGTCGCGGCGGAAGCCACCGGACGGGCGGTCGTCGCGGCGGAAGCCGCCGGAGGGGCGGTCGTCGCGGCGGTCGCGGTTGAACGGACGGTCGTTGTCGCGGCGGAAGCCACCCGACGGACGGTCGTCACGGCGGAAGCCGCCGGAGGGACGGTCGTTGTCCCGGCGGAAGCCG
>NZ_JBHYPS010000002.1:37849-38003 GCF_042746075.1 Streptomyces sp. NPDC058758
CGCCCGACGGACGGTCGTCACGGCGGAAGCCACCACGGTCGCCACCCCGGTCGTCACGGTCGCGGAACGACGGACGGTCGTTGTCCCGGCGGAAACCGCCCGACGGACGGTCGTCACGGCGGAAGCCACCACGGTCGCCACCCCGGTCGTCACG
>NZ_JBHYPS010000002.1:38099-414518 GCF_042746075.1 Streptomyces sp. NPDC058758
CACGGTCGCGGAACGACGGACGGTCGTTGTCCCGGCGGAAACCACCCGACGGACGGTCGTCACGGCGGAAGCCACCACGGTCACCGCCCCGGTCGTCACGGTCGCGGAACGACGGACGGTCGTTGTCCCGGCGGAAACCACCCGACGGACGGTCGTCACGGCGGAAGCCACCACGGTCACCGCCCCGGTCGCCACCGCGGAAGCCGCCGCGGTCACCGCGGTCGTCGCGGTTGAAGCCACCGCGGTCGCGGCGCTCGTAGTTGCCCCGCTCGTCACGGGCCGGGCGCTCCTCGCGGCGCTGCTCCTCGCGGGCGGCGCGCTCGGCCTCGGCGGCGGCCTCGGCGACCTCGGCCTCGGCGGCCTCGACGACGGCGGCGACGGCGGTCTCCGGGTCCTCGCCGCGCTCGCGGGCGGCCTGCGCGACGAGGCGGTCGGCCTCCTCGCGGAGCTCGACGGCGCGGCGCTGGAGGCGCTCCAGCTGCTTGGTCAGGTCGACGACCTCGCGCTCGGCCTGCTTGGCCGAGTTGTTCGCGGAGTCGGCCTGGACCTCGGTCAGCGAACGGGCGCCGGTGATCTCGGCGACCTCGGGGTCGAAGGCGCCGGCGCCGCCGACGATGTGGCGCGTGGCGTCGACGCCCGCGTCCTCCATCAGGCGGAAGATCTGGCGGCGCTGGTGCGGCAGGGCCAGGGAGACCACGACGCCGGAGCGGCCGGCACGGGCGGTGCGGCCCGAGCGGTGCAGGTAGTCCTTGTGGTCGCCGGCCGGGTCCACGTTGAGGACCAGGTCGATGCCGTCGACGTGGATGCCGCGGGCGGCGACGTCGGTGGCGACGAGCGCGTTGACGTAGCCGTCCTTGAAGTCCGCCAGGGTGCGGGTGCGGGCGCCCTGGGTCATGCCGCCGTGCAGGGCGTCGGCCTTCACGCCGGCGTCGCGCAGCTGCTCCGCGATGCGGTCGGCGCCCAGCTGGGTGCGGACGAAGATGATGGTGCGGCCCTTGCGGGCGGCGATGGCCGCGGTGACCGGGGCCTTGTCCTTCGGCTTCACGACGAGGACGTGGTGGGTCATGGTCGTCACGGCGCCGGCCGACGGGTCGACCTCGTGGGTGACCGGGTTCACCAGGTAGCGCTTGACCAGGCTGTCGATCTCGTTCTCCAGGGTGGCGGAGAAGAGGAGGCGCTGGCCGCCGGCCGGGACCTGGTCGAGCAGCTCGGTGACCTCGGGCAGGAAGCCCAGGTCGGCCATCTGGTCGGCCTCGTCGAGGACGGCGATCTGGACCTGCTCCAGGGAGCAGGCGCCGCGGTTGATGATGTCGCGCAGACGGCCCGGGGTGGCGACGAGGATGTCGACGCCGCGCTCCAGGGCGTAGATCTGGTTGCCCATCGACGTGCCGCCGCAGACGACCTTCATGCGCAGGCCGAGCACGTCGCCGTAGGGCTGGAGGGCGTCCGCGACCTGCATCGCGAGCTCACGGGTCGGGGTGAGGATGACGCCGCGGGGCTTCTTCTTCTCCGTCTCGCCGCCGGCCAGGGTGGCGAGCAGCGGGAGGCCGAAGGAGAGGGTCTTGCCGGAGCCGGTGCGGCCGCGGCCCAGGATGTCCTTGCCGGCCAGGGCGTCCGGGATGGTCGCGGCCTGGATCGGGAAGGGGGTGGTCACGCCGTTCTGCGCGAGCTTGCGGACGACGCCCTCGGGCAGGCCCAGGTCACCGAAGGTGATCTCGGGGGCCGCGTCGGAGTCGGTGTCGTCGGCCTCGTCGGAGAAGTCGAGGGCCTCGGCGGCCTCGTCGGTGATCTCCGCGTCGTCGGCCAGCTCGACGATCTCGGTGATCTCGTCGTTCTCGGGCATGACGGTGTGGTCAGAACTGGAAATGGACATGCGAAATGCGAAACCTTCCGGAGTCTCGGCACGCGCCCGTCAACTCCGTGTTTCGCCTTAAAGACCGCCTCAATGCGGTCAGCCACGGCAAGGGAGAGTACGCGCCAGTCACGGCGCTCTTCGATGGTGGCGCCGGGCAAATGGGATCAAACGATCTACCACCATACGCACTCACCCCCACCGCTGGCAAACCGATCAGCGTGACGTACGTCTCATGCCGGGCTGACCTGCGGAGATGCCGCCGGTTCGGTGGCCGCTCCGGCCGCCCGCAGACCGCCCAGCTGGGTCGAGGGCCCCTCGCTCGGCTGATCGGTCGGGTTCGAGGTCGGCTCGGGCGTGGGCTCCGGCGTCGGCTCCTGGGTCGGCTCCGGGCTGGGGGTCGGCTCCGCCGTGGGCTCCGGGGAGGGGGTGCCCCCGCCGCCGCCCGGCGCGCCTCCCGCCTCGCCGCCGGTCCCGCCCGTACCGCCGTCCCCGCCGCTCCCCCCGCTGCCGCCGTTCCCGCCCGCGTCCCCGCCGCCCGCCGCTCCCCCGTCCGCGCCGCCCGTCCCGGCGTGACCGCCGGCGGCCGCGCCGCCCGCGGGCGGCGTCCTGGACGGCACGGACCCGCCGGGGTCTCCGGCGGCCGGGGTCCTCGCGCCCGCGGAGGGCGAGGCGGAGGCGGAGGGCGTGCCGCTCGGCACCGGGGACTTCCCGCCCCCGCCGGCCGCGTCGGGGCCGCCGGGCCGCTCACCGTGCCCGCCGCCGTAGACGCCCCCGCCGCCGTCCGGCTCCCCGGTGCCGCCGCCGTCCGGCTCGGCCGAGGCCCCCGGCTTCCCCCCGCTCGCCCCCGGCGCCGGCCGGGCGCTCTCGTCGCCGACACTCATACAGCCGCTCAGACCGGCGCACGCGGCGACCGCGAGGGCGGCGGCGGCCCATCGAACGCGGGTGGGGAAATGGCGCACGGAGGCACCTCCAGGACACATAAGGGCGGGGAAGGAACGCGTCCCCCTGCCCAACTCCCCAGGCGCCGCAAGGGACACGGCGCGACGGCCCCCTGTTCGAGTTCCCTCCGCCCGGCCCCCGGCCCCGGCCCGCCGCGCGAGAAGCCCGAGGCGGCGGGCGGCGGGCTCAGCCGTAGCCGAGCGCGTGCAGCCGCTCGTCGTCGATGCCGAAGTGGTGGGCGATCTCGTGGACCACGGTGATCTCGGTCTCGGCCACCACGTCCTCGCGGGACTCGCACATCCGCAGCGTCGGCCCCCGGTAGACCGTGATCCGGTCGGGCAGCACGCCCGCGTACCACTCGCCCCGCTCGGTCAGCGGCGTCCCCTCGTAGAGCCCGAGCAGCTCGGGGTCGTCCGGAGAGGGCTCGTCCTCCACGAACACCGCCACGTTGTCCATCAGCCGCGTCAGCTCCGGCGGGATCCGGTCCAGGGCCTCGGCGACAAGCTCCTCGAACTCCTCGCGCGTCATCTCCAGCACGGGCCCATTCTCCCCCTCGCGGAAACCGTTTTGGCGATACCGCCCGCCATCCCATATGCTTCTCACGTCCCCGACGCGCTGAGAAGCGCCCAGGTGGGGCCGTTAGCCCTCATCGTCTAGTGGCCCAGGACGCCGCCCTTTCAAGGCGGTAGCACGGGTTCGAATCCCGTTGGGGGCACGCAACACCCGTGTGAGACCATGTCTCACACACAGCAACACCAGATGGTCCTGTGGAGCAGTTGGTTAGCTCGCCACCCTGTCAAGGTGGAGGTCGCGGGTTCAAGTCCCGTCAGGATCGCTGAGGTCAGCAATGACCTCGTGGCTGGGTAGCTCAGTTGGTACGAGCGATCGCCTGAAAAGCGATAGGTCGCCGGTTCGACCCCGGCCCCAGCCACAAAGGAAGGGCCCCGTTCTCACGAACGGGGCCCTTCGTCATTCCCCTCTGCTGCGCGCCTTCGTCGTTACCCCTGCCGCGCGCGGCCCTCCGCCGCCTCCCGCCGCGCGCGGCCCCCGTCATTCCGTCTGCCGCGCGCGGCCCCGGCCGCGGCTCCGCACCGCCGCCACCAGGCCGGCGACCGCGACGACCGCGACCAGCAGCGCCCAGTCCGGGACCGCCCGGCCCCATTCGGCCACCCGCCGCTCCACGGCGAAGGAGTCCTCCACCGGGAGCAGCCCCGGCAGCGCCGTCGTCCCGTCGAAGACCAGGAACAGCGCCCCGAGCGCCACGAAGAACAGGCCCGACGCCAGCGAGGTCGAGTGGACCTCGAAGCGCCCGAGCCGCAGCGGCCGGCCGCGCAGCCAGCGCCGCCGCCCCAGGTCGTACCGCTCCCACAGCAGCGCCAGCACGAACAGCGGCACCGCCATGCCGAGCGCGTACACCGCGAGCAGCAGGCCGCCGTACGCCGGGCTGCCGCTCAGCGCCGCCACCGTCAGGACGCTGCCGAGGATCGGACCCGCGCAGAAGCCGGCCAGGCCGTAGACCAGGCCGAGGGCGTAGACCGAGACCGCCGAGGTCGGCCGGATGCGGCCGCTCGCCTCCGACATCCGGCGGGAGGCGAAGCCCAGGCCCAGGATCTGGAGGACGCCGAGACCGATGATCAGCCAGCCGCCCGCGGCCACCAGCAGGTCCCGGTGGCCGTAGAAGAAGCGGCCCGCGAGCGAGCCCGCCGCGCCCAGCGGCACGAGGGTGGTGGCGAGGCCCGCGTAGAGGATCGCGGTCCGCGCCACCAGCTTCGCCCGGTTCTCGATCGAGTACGCGAAGAAGGCCGGCAGCAGCAGGGCGCTGCACGGGCTGAGGAGCGCGAGGAGACCGCCGAGGAAGGCGGCGAAGTAGCCGATCCCCGAGGTCACCGGGAGCCCTTCGCGGACGTACGGGCCCTCGAAGCCGCCGCCTCGATGGCCTCCGTGAAGGTCTCCAGGGGCTGGGCGCCGGCGATCGGCCGGCCGTTGACAAGGAAGGACGGGGTGGAGGAGGCGCCGAGGGCGTACCCCTGCTCCTGGTCCTTCCGCACGGCCTCGCGGGCCGCCGCGCTCTCGGCGTCCTTCCCGAACCGCGCCAGGTCGGGCACGCCGGCCTCGGCCGCGAGGGCGCGCAGCCGCTCCGCGCCGAAGCCCTTCTCCTTGGCCCCCTCCGCGTACGCCGCCTTGTGGAACTGCCAGAAGCGGCCCTGCCGCCCGGCGGCCCAGGAGGCGCGGGCCACGGCCTCGGACTCCTCGCCGAAGATCGGGAAGTTCCGCCACTCGATGCGCAGGGTGCCGTTCTCGACGTACTTCTCCACCAGGGCGGGCTCGGTGTCCCGGGCGAACTGCCCGCAGTAGCCGCACTTGAAGTCGGCGTACTCGATCAGCACGACCGGGGCGTCCGCGCGGCCCAGGGCGAGCCCGTCGGACGCGTCCCGGCGGGCGTACTTCTCCAGCTCCTCGTACACCCCGGCCTCCTCGGCCGCGGAGACCTCCGCGGCCGAGGAGGAACCGGAGGCGGACGGGTCGGCCGGCTTGGTGGCGGTGTACGAGACGAGACCGAGCAGCGTGGCGGCGACGGCCACGCCCGCGACGATCAGGACGGGACGGGTCTTGGAGGGGGACTGGGGGCTGGACATGGCATGCACTCTAGACACGGCCCCGGAACACTCCGTGAGCAAGGGGTTCAAGCCACCGCAATTCGGCCACGACGACGCTCGTAAATCGGTTCGCCGCTTCTCGGCCGCAGGTGCGATCCTGGATTCCGTATGTCTACTTCCTTCGCCGCCCTCCAGTCCGTCCTGGCCGGGGTCTCGCTGCGGGACTCCCACCGGCTCGGCCGTCGTCTCGAAGGCGCCCGCCGCATCCGCAAGCCCGAGGCCCGCGAGGCCGTCCTGGACGAGATCGCCGCAGAGGCGGCCAAGGCCAAGGAGCGCGTCGACGGGCGGGCCGCCCGCGTGCCCGCCGTCACCTACCCCGAGCAGCTCCCGGTCTCGCAGAAGAAGGACGAGATCCTGGAGGCGATACGCGACCACCAGGTCGTGATCGTCGCCGGTGAGACCGGCTCCGGCAAGACCACCCAGATCCCGAAGATCTGCCTGGAGCTGGGCCGGGGCGTCCGGGGCATGATCGGGCACACCCAGCCCCGACGGATCGCCGCCCGCACGGTCGCCGAGCGGGTCGCCGAGGAGCTGAGGACCCCGCTCGGCGAGGCCGTCGGCTGGAAGGTCCGCTTCACCGACCAGGTGAACCCGGACGCCACCTTCGTGAAGCTGATGACGGACGGCATCCTGCTCGCCGAGATCCAGACGGACCGCGAGCTGCGCGCGTACGACACGATCATCATCGACGAGGCCCACGAGCGGTCCCTCAACATCGACTTCCTGCTCGGCTACCTCGCCCAGCTGCTCCCCCGCCGCCCCGACCTCAAGGTCGTGATCACCTCCGCGACCATCGACCCGGAGCGCTTCTCCCGCCACTTCGGCGACGCCCCGATCGTCGAGGTCAGCGGACGCACGTACCCGGTCGAGGTCCGCTACCGGCCGCTCCTGGAGGAGGACTCCGACGAGTCCGACCGGGACCAGATCACCGCCATCTGCGACGCCGTCGACGAGCTGCGGAAGGAGGGCCCCGGCGACATCCTGGTCTTCCTCTCCGGCGAGCGGGAGATCCGCGACACGGCGGACGCGCTGACGAAGAAGAAGCTCTCCGACACGGAGATCCTCCCGCTCTACGCCCGGCTCTCCCACGCCGAGCAGCACCGGGTCTTCCAGGCGCACTCCGGCCGCCGGATCGTCCTCGCCACCAACGTCGCCGAGACCTCGCTGACCGTCCCCGGCATCAAGTACGTGATCGACCCGGGCACCGCCCGCATCTCGCGCTACTCCCACCGCACCAAGGTCCAGCGCCTCCCCATCGAGGCGATCTCGCAGGCCAGCGCCAACCAGCGCAAGGGCCGCTGCGGCCGTACGTCGGACGGCATCTGCATCCGGCTGTACTCCGAGGACGACTTCCTCACCCGGCCGGAGTTCACCGACGCCGAGATCCTCCGCACCAACCTGGCCTCCGTCATCCTCCAGATGACCGCCGCCGGCCTCGGCGAGATCGAGAAGTTCCCCTTCATCGACCCGCCGGACCACCGCAACATCCGGGACGGCGTCCAGCTCCTCCAGGAGCTCGGCGCCCTCGACCCCGCCGAGAAGGACCCGAAGAAGCGGCTCACCCAGCTCGGCCGGAAGCTCTCCCAGCTCCCCGTCGACCCCCGGCTCGCCCGGATGGTCCTGGAGGCCGACAAGAACGGCTGCGCCCGCGAGGTCATGGTGATCGCGGCCGCGCTCTCCATCCAGGACCCGCGCGAGCGGCCCTCCGAGAAGCAGGCCCAGGCCGACCAGCAGCACGCCCGCTTCAAGGACGAGACCAGCGACTTCCTCGCCTTCCTCAACCTGTGGCGGTACGTCCGCGAGCAGCAGAAGGAGCGCGGCTCCTCGTCCTTCCGCCGCATGTGCAAGCAGGAGTACCTGAACTTCCTGCGCATCCGCGAGTGGCAGGACATCTACGCCCAGCTGCGCACGGTCGCCAAGCAGATGGGGATCCACCTCACCGAGCCCCGGGACGACGAGTCCTTCCCCGAGCAGGCCATCCACGTCTCCCTCCTCTCCGGGCTCCTCTCCCACGTCGGCCTCAAGGACGTGAAGGAGTCCAAGGAGGGCCGGGACCAGAAGCGGGAGGGCACCCGGAACGAGTACCTGGGCGCGCGCAACGCCAAGTTCGCGATCTTCCCGGGCTCCGCGCTCTTCAAGAAGCCCCCGCGGATGGTGATGTCCGCCGAGCTGGTGGAGACCTCGCGGCTCTGGGCGCGGGTGAACGCCCGGATCGAGCCCGAGTGGATCGAGCCGCTCGCCCAGCACCTGGTGAAGAAGACGTACAGCGAGCCGCACTGGGAGAAGGACCAGGCGGCCGTGATGGCCTTCGAGAAGGTGACGCTGTACGGCGTCCCGATCGTCGCCGACCGCAAGGTGAACTACGGCCGGATCGACCCCGAGGTCTCCCGCGAGCTGTTCATCCGCAACGCCCTGGTGGAGGGCGACTGGCGCACCCACCACAAGTTCTTCGCCGACAACCGCAAGCTGCTCACCGAGGTCGAGGAGCTGGAGCACCGGGCCCGGCGCCGGGACATCCTCGTCGACGACGAGACGCTCTTCGACTTCTACGACAAGCGGGTCCCCGAACACGTCGTGTCCGGAGCCCACTTCGACTCGTGGTGGAAGCACAAGCGCCGCGAGGAGCCGGAGTTCCTCGACTTCGAGCGCGAGATGCTCATCAACGAGAAGGCCGGGGCCGTCACCAAGGACGACTACCCGGACTCGTGGCGGCAGGGCGCGCTGAAGTTCCGGGTGACGTACCAGTTCGAGCCGGGCGCGGACGCGGACGGCGTGACCGTTCACGTGCCGCTCCAGGTGCTGAACCAGGTGACGGACGAGGGCTTCGACTGGCAGATCCCGGGCCTGCGCGAGGAGGTCGTCACCGAGCTGATCCGCTCGCTGCCGAAGCCGATCCGCCGCCACTACGTGCCCGCGCCGAACTACGCCGGCCGGTTCCTGGACGCGGTCGTGCCCGTGCAGGAGCCGCTGACGACGGCGCTGGCCCGCGAGCTCCAGCGGATGGTCGGCGTCCCGCTGACCCCGGAGGACTTCGACTGGGCGAAGGTCCCCGAGCACCTCAAGATCACCTTCCGGATCGTCGACGAGCGACGCCGCAAGCTGGCCGAGGACAAGGACCTGGAGACGCTGCGCCTCAAGCTGCGCCCCAAGGCCCGCCAGGCGCTCTCCAAGGCCGCCCAGGCGGCCACGGCGGGCCCGGACGGCTCCGGCCCCTCTCTGGAGCGCGCGGGGCTCAGGGAGTGGACGATCGGCACGCTCACCAAGGTCTTCGAGACCAAGCGGGGCGGCCAGCCGGTGAAGGCCTACCCGGCGCTGGTCGACGAGGGCGACACCGTCGCCGTACGGCTCTTCGACTCGGAGGCCGAGCAGGCGCAGGCGATGTGGCGGGGCACCCGGAAGCTGATCATGCTGAACATCCCGGTGAACCCGGCGAAGTTCGCCTCCGACAAGCTGACCAACCAGCAGAAGCTGGCCCTGTCGGCCAACCCGCACGGCTCGATCCAGGCGCTCTTCGACGACTGCGCCACCGCCGCCGCCGACCGGCTGATCGCGGAGCACGGCGGCCCGGCGTGGGACGAGGAGTCCTTCCGGAAGCTGTACGACAAGGTCCGCGCCGACCTGGTGGAGCTGACCGTCCGCACGGTGGGCCAGGTCCAGCAGGTCCTGGCGGCCTGGCAGGCATGCGAGCGGCGCCTGAAGGCCACCACGAGCCCCGCGCTGCTGCCGAACCTCCAGGACGTGCGGAAGCAGCTGGACTGGCTCGTTCCGGCCGGTTTCGTGACCCGTACGGGCCTCAAGCGGCTGCCGGACCTGATGCGCTACCTGGTGGCGGTGGACCGGCGGCTCCAGCAGATGCCGACCGGGGTGCAGCGGGACACCACCCGGATGGAGAAGGTCCACGAGATGCTCGACGAGTACGCGTGGCTCCTGGAGCAGCTCCCGAAGGGCCGGCCGGTGCCGGCGGAGGTCACGGACATCCGCTGGATGATCGAGGAGCTGCGGGTGAGCTACTTCGCGCACGCGCTGGGCACCGCCCATCCGGTGTCGGACAAGCGGATCGTGAAGGCCATCGACGCCGCGGTGCCGGGCCCGGCGCGGTAGGCGTTCCGCCGGCGGGCCGCCCGCCGGTGGTGAGTTCGACCAGACCGCTGACCTGCTGTACAGTTCTTCTCGCAGCCACGCACAACCGGTTGCGAGGGTCCTGTGGAGCAGTTGGTTAGCTCGCCACCCTGTCAAGGTGGAGGTCGCGGGTTCAAGTCCCGTCAGGATCGCGTTCGAAGAAGGCCCGCATCGTCTCGATGCGGGCCTTCTTCGTGCTGGCGGCGCACGGGTTCCGACTCCACCCGAACGGGGGACCTTGGTCCTGCGGGCCGGTGACCAACGGCGGGCCGGCGGGCGTTCTCCGGGTGGCAGGCTGGTCGGTGGCAAGCCTTCGGCGGTGTGACGGGAGTCACTTGAAGTCCCTTCAGGGCCCCCTCATTTACACCGTCCCTACAACGGCTCGATTTAATACGTGCAATTGCACCCACGTTCGACGGATGACCCCGGGCACAAAAAGACGATCGCGCTGGACCCGGCGGAGTCCAGCGCGATCGGTGACGGTGACCTGTTGGGGCAGGGCCGCCGGCAGAGCTGTGGGGTGGGCGACCGGATTGGGGGACCCGGACGCGCCCGGTGTTACGGGGTGCTGCGTGTGCTGCCGAAGCCTCAGGCCTCGCTGCGCTGCTGCGGAATGCCCGCCAGCAGAGCGCGAACCTCGGCCTCGCGGTACCGGCGGTGCCCACCCAGGGTGCGGATGGACGTGAGCTTGCCGGCCTTGGCCCAGCGAGTCACCGTCTTCGGGTCCACGCGGAACATCGTGGCGACCTCGGCAGGGGTCAGCAGCGGCTCGGCATCAGGGGTGCGAGCGGTCATGAGCGGCCTCCTCGGGAGAACCGAACCTTCTCGGTTCTTTCCTCTAAATTCTGCACCTTGACCCGCCTTGCCCGAAATGGCAGAAGCGGGTCGAGTCGGTTATAGGACGAACGGCTTGTCCTCGGCACTACAACTACACCATCCGTCCAGCCGCGTCGGCCAAACCGATGGAATTGCCCTCGCAGGTGTTCATCAGCGGCGGAAGTCGACTGACCATGCCATAGCGGACAGTCACACCACTGTGACGATCAGTCACAGAGCGATCAGGAGTCCTCAGACCCCCCATAGAGTGCAATGCTGAGCGTTCCGCCCAAAGTTGGGCGGAAGGAACCCTCCCCGGACTCCTTGTCCTATTTTGGCACGAGGGTGGGTGATCGACGCAAGGGTGCGTTTAGTGCTGTCCGTCACGCTTGAGTCAAAGGCCCGGTTCAGGACCAACGTCCCGCAGGATCCGGACAGATCGATCCGGCCAGATGCCATGAAGATCATTTACCCCGCCGGGACATGTCTTGTCCATGCACACCTGACGAAGATGCCCGACCTATGTCAATTCGCGTGGCGCAGGTCCCTGACGGACCGCCAGCGCTCCGCGAGCCGCGCGTACACCTCGCCCGCCGCCTCGTCGTCCCCCGACCGCAGCGCCGCGAGCCCCGCCGCCACGTCCGCCGCCGACCGGTCGGCCGCCAGCCGCTCCTGGGCCACCGCGTGCACCAGCCCGCCGTAGTCCAGCTCCACGAGCGCCCGCGGATGGAACTCCTCCAGCCAGCGGCCCACCTCGACCAGGCCCCGCGTCATCGACCCCTCGTCCAGCGAGTCCCGCAGCGCGCGCAGCGCCCGCGCGAGCCGCCGCCGCGCCTGCGCCATCGTCGTCCGGTAGCGCAGCACCGGCGCCCGGCCGGCCGCCCGGTCCCCCGGCTCGTACACCCGCTCCTCGTCCCCGAAGAGCGCGAACCAGCGCAGCGGCACCTGCCACACCGCCGTCCGGATCCACGGCCGCGCGTCCGGGTTCCGCTCCAGCCACCGCTCGTGGTCCGCCTCCACCTGGGCCCGCACGACCGGCGGCAGCATGGCGTCGAGGACCGGCCCCGGCAGCCCGCTCTCCGTCACCAGCTCCCGCAGCGCCAGCCAGCCCCGCAGCCGGGTCCGCCACGGGCAGACGACCACCACGCCGTCCAGGTGCGCCACGAAGGCCTCGCCGCTCTCGTGCACCGGCACCGGAACCGGCGGCACCGGCACCAGGTCCGCCAGCGAGCGCCGCAGCTCGTCCTGGGCCCCCGGGACGCACGGCCTGCGGACGTACCGCGACCAGTGGGTCCGCTCCGGCTCGGGGAACGCGGCCAGTGGCTCGTACACCCGCAGATAGGAGGCGTACGGGACGAGCAGCGGGGAGTCGACCGACATGTCCCGATCCTTCCACGCGGGTACTCCGCGAGGGGGTGATCCGGCCCACTCCGCCTCTCCTACGCCCAGGTAGGACTTAATCTCGTGGCGCAATGTGTCCTCCCCCACCCGCAGGGGGGACATTCCGCCGCTTCGTACTTGGGAGTCACCACCGTGACCGCTGTATCCGACGGCGTCCTGCACACCCTGTTCCACTCGGAGCAGGGCGGACACGAGCAAGTCGTGCTCTGCCAGGACCGTGCCACCGGCCTCAAGGCCGTCATCGCCCTGCACAACACCGCGCTGGGCCCCGCCCTCGGCGGCACCCGCTTCTACCCGTACGCGACCGAGGCCGAGGCCGTCGCCGACGCCCTCAACCTCGCGCGCGGCATGTCGTACAAGAACGCCATGGCCGGGCTCGACCACGGCGGCGGCAAGGCCGTGATCATCGGCGACCCCGAGCAGATCAAGACCGAGGAACTGCTCCTCGCCTACGGCCGCTTCGTCGCCTCGCTCGGCGGGCGCTACGTCACCGCCTGCGACGTCGGCACCTACGTGGCCGACATGGACGTCGTGGCCCGCACCAACCGGTGGACCACCGGCCGCTCCCCCGAGAACGGCGGCGCCGGCGACTCCTCCGTCCTGACCGCCTTCGGCGTCTTCCAGGGCATGCGCGCCTCCGCCCAGCACCTGTGGGGCGACCCGACCCTGCGCGGCCGGAAGGTCGGCGTCGCCGGCGTCGGCAAGGTCGGCCACTACCTCGTCGAGCACCTGGTCTCCGACGGGGCCGAGGTCTTCGTCACCGACGTCCGCGAGGAGTCGGTGCGCCGGATCACCGAGAAGTTCCCGCAGGTGACCGTGGTCGCCGACACCGAGGCCCTGATCCGCGTCGAGGGCCTGGACGTCTACGCGCCCTGCGCGCTGGGCGGCGCGCTCAACGAGGAGACGGTTCCGTTCCTCACCGCGCGGATCGTCTGCGGCGCGGCGAACAACCAGCTCGCCCACCCGGGGATCGAGAAGGACCTCGTCGAGCGCGGCATCCTCTACGCCCCCGACTACGTGGTGAACGCCGGCGGCGTGATCCAGGTCGCCGACGAGCTGCACGGCTTCGACTTCGACCGCTGCAAGGCGAAGGCGGTGAAGATCTTCGACACCACCCTGGAGATCTTCGCACGTGCGAAGGCGGACGGCATTCCGCCGGCCGCGGCCGCCGACCGGATCGCCGAGCAGCGGATGGCGGAGGCCCGGCGCGGCTGAGCCGTCCCGGTCACGGGGAGTGACCGGCCCGCCGCCCGCGAGACTTCGCTCACGCCGGTCGGCGGGTCGACCCCCCAGAAGAGGTTAAAATCGCGATTGACCAGCGAGGAAAGGGCACCTCGATGGTTCTGTACCGGGGTATGTGATGCGCGCGGCGTACCGTAGACCCGAGGAAACAGGTACCGTTGAAGCCCTACGGACCGGTCTCTCCACCGAGAGCCCGTTTCGCATCATGAACGCGTGTCAAGACTCTGGGGCCAGCGAGCCCCGTCACCGAGGGGGTCGAGCCATGGGGCGCGGCCGGGCAAAGGCCAAGCAGACCAAGGTCGCCCGCCAGCTGAAGTACAGCAGCGGCGGGACTGACCTGTCGCGTCTGGCCAATGAGCTGGGCGCTTCGACTTCGAGCCAGCCGCCGAATGGCGAGCCGTTCGAGGACGACGACGAGGAAGACGACCCGTACGCTCAGTACGCGGATCTCTACAACACCGACGACGAGGACGAGGACGACGAGTCCGGTCCGCAGTCGTCCCAGCGTCGCGCTTGACCTTCTGAACGCCGAAACTCGGTCCAGGATCTCCCGGACCGAGTTTTCGTGCTGCTCAGGGGCGGTGCGGGCGGCCCGGAGACCACCGGACACATGAGGAAGGGGCACCCCGCCCGGCGGGGTGCCCCTTCCTTCGTTCGCTCGGGTTCCGACTACTTCGCGTAGTCGCCGACCAGCTCCGCGCCGGAGGCCTTGTCGCCGCGCTCGGTGATCTCGCCGGCCACCCAGGCGTCGAGCCCGCGGTCGGCCAGCGTGGTGAGGGCGGCGTCGACCGACTCGGCGGGGACGACGGCCATCATGCCGACGCCCATGTTGAGGGTCTTCTCCAGCTCCAGGCGCTCCACCCGGCCGGCGGTGCCGACGAGGTCGAAGATCGCGCCCGGGGTCCACGTGGAGCGGTCCACGGTGGCGTGCAGCCCGTCCGGGACGACCCGGGCGAGGTTGGCCGCGAGGCCGCCGCCGGTGATGTGGCTGAAGGCGTGCACCTCGGTGGTCCGGGTGAGCGCCAGGCAGTCCAGCGAGTAGATCCGCGTGGGCTCCAGGAGCTCCTCGCCGAGGGTGCGGCCCAGCTCGTCGACCCGCTGGTCGAGGCTCATGCCGGCGCGGTCGAAGACCACGTGCCGGACGAGCGAGTACCCGTTGGAGTGAAGCCCGGAGGAGGCCATGGCGATGACCGCGTCCCCCGTACGGATGCGGTCGGCGCCGAGCAGGCGGTCGTGCTCGACCACACCGGTGCCGGCGCCGGCCACGTCGAAGTCGTCCGGGCCGAGGAGGCCCGGGTGCTCCGCCGTCTCGCCGCCGACCAGGGCGCAGCCGGCGAGGACGCAGCCCTCGGCGATGCCCTTGACGATGGCGGCGACCCGCTCCGGGTGGACCTTGCCCACGCAGATGTAGTCGGTCATGAAGAGCGGCTCGGCGCCGCAGACGACGATGTCGTCCATGACCATGGCGACCAGGTCGTGGCCGATGGTGTCGTACACGCCCATCTGGCGGGCGATGTCGACCTTCGTGCCGACGCCGTCGGTCGCCGAGGCGAGCAGCGGACGCTCGTAGCGCTTGAGGGCGGAGGCGTCGAAGAGGCCGGCGAAACCGCCGAGGCCACCGAGGACCTCGGGGCGCTGCGTCTTCTTCACCCACTCCTTCATGAGCTCGACGGCGCGGTCGCCCGCCTCGATGTCGACGCCCGCAGAGGCATAGCTGGCGCCGCCTGCGGCACTGGCGATCTCAGACATGGGTTGAGAACTTTCGTGTCGTCACTGCTTCACTGCGGGTGTGCAGCGGGGTCTCACGGACGGCGCAGGGCGTCGGCGGCCGCGGTCGCGGCGGGGCCGGCGGCCAGCTCCGTCTCCAGAAGCTGCTTGCCGAGCAGCTCGGGGTCGGGCAGCTCCATCGGGTACTCGCCGTCGAAGCAGGCGCGGCAGAGGTTCGGCTTGGCGATGGTGGTCGCCTCGACCATCCCCTCCAGGGAGATGTAGGAGAGCGAGTCCGCGCCGAGCGACTTGCCGATCTCGTCGACGGACATGCCGTTGGCGATCAGCTCCGCGCGGGTGGCGAAGTCGATGCCGAAGAAGCAGGGCCACTTGACCGGCGGCGAGGAGATCCGGATGTGGACCTCGGCCGCACCGGCCTCGCGGAGCATCCGGACCAGGGCGCGCTGGGTGTTGCCGCGGACGATCGAGTCGTCCACGACCACGAGCTTCTTCCCCTTGATGACTTCCTTGAGGGGGTTCAGCTTGAGGCGGATGCCGAGCTGGCGGATGGTCTGCGAGGGCTGGATGAAGGTGCGCCCGACGTAGGCGTTCTTCACCAGGCCGGCGCCGAAGGGGATGCCGGAGGCCTCGGCGTAGCCGATGGCGGCCGGGGTGCCCGACTCCGGGGTCGCTATCACCAGGTCGGCCTCGACGGGCGCCTCCTTCGCGAGGCGGCGGCCCATCTCGACGCGGGAGAGGTACACGTTCCGGCCGGCGATGTCCGTGTCGGGACGGGCCAGGTACACGTACTCGAAGACGCAGCCCTTGGGCTTCGCTTCCGCGAAGCGGGAGGTGCGGATGCCGTTCTCGTCGATCGCGATCAGCTCGCCCGGCTCGACCTCGCGGACGAAGCTGGCGCCGCAGATGTCGAGGGCGGCGGACTCCGAGGCGACGACCCAGCCGCGCTCCAGGCGGCCGAGGACCAGCGGGCGGATGCCCTGCGGGTCGCGGGCCGCGTAGAGGGTGTGCTCATCCATGAAGACGAGGGAGAAGGCGCCCCGGACCTCGGGGAGGACCTTCGCGGCGGCCTGCTCGATGGTGAGCGGCTTGCCGTCCTCGTCCACCTGGCCCGCGAGGAGCGCGGTGACCAGGTCGGTGTCGTTGGTGGCGGCGACCTGGGTGGCGCGGCCGTCCTTCTTGGGAAGGTCGGCGACCATCTCGGCCAGCTGCGCGGTGTTCACCAGGTTGCCGTTGTGGCCGAGCGCCAGGGACCCGTGGGCGGTGGCCCGGAAGGTCGGCTGGGCGTTCTCCCACACGGAGGCTCCGGTGGTCGAGTAGCGGGCGTGACCGACCGCGATATGACCCTGGAGGGAACCGAGAGAGGTCTCGTCGAAGACCTGGGACACGAGGCCCATGTCCTTGAAGACGAGGATCTGGGAGCCGTTGCTGACCGCGATTCCCGCGGATTCCTGACCCCGATGCTGGAGGGCGTAGAGCCCGAAGTACGTGAGCTTTGCGACCTCTTCACCCGGAGCCCAGACACCGAAGACGCCGCAAGCGTCCTGGGGGCCTTTCTCCCCGGGGAGCAGATCGTGATTGAGTCGACCGTCTCCGCGTGGCACGTCTTCGAGTCTAGGGGACCTCGACCACTGGTCCGAATTGGCGAACGGGGCCCGACCCGCCCCCCATAGGATCGCACCAAGAGATCGTCGCGAACTTGGAGGGCCCTACAAGGCAGGCGCGGGAAGGGTTCCCGCCGCCGGGCCGCTCCGCCCGGACGCTCGCACCCCCCTCCTCCACCGGCCCGCGATGTGACGCAGAACGCACGCACCGAGGGTTTCACCGGCGTTTCGATCACGCGAACTACGCGCGTCGACCCGGCCTTCCGGCGTTGACGCGCCCGCCCCGCTCGACCAGGCTCCTGGCCCATGCAGCCCCCGCGTGACCGCTCGGTCACCCTCGTCCAGCGCCGGCACGTGGACCTCGTCCGTGTCGCGAGCGCCGGCTGTCGGCGCGCCTGAACGCACGCCACCCCTCTCTCCCTCCGCCCCGCCCCGCGTCTCCCTCCGTCCCGCCCCGCCCGCGGCGCCGTCCCCCGCACGCCGGGCACGGAGGCACACCCGTACGTCCTCTGGAGATCCGCCATGTCCTCGCCCCTGTCCCGCCGCGCCTTCGGCGGTGCCGCCGCCGGTGCCGCGGCGGTGGCCGCCGTCGGCGCCGCCGCCCCCGCCCACGCGGCGCCCGCCCCGGCCGCCGGCCCCGCCGCCGCGCCCACCGCGGAGCGCCCCTTCCGGGCCGCGCACCCGCGCCGCCACTCCCGGCGGCCGAACATCCTCTTCATCCTGGGCGACGACCTGGGCTGGGCCGACCTCTCCTCGTACGGCGCCCCGCACATCCGCACCCCGCACCTCGACCGGCTCGCCCGCGACGGCGTCCGCTTCACCGACGCCTACTCCGGCTCCGCGACCTGCTCCCCCACCCGCTTCAGCCTCTACACCGGCCGCTACCCGGGCCGTACCAAGGGCGGCCTCGCCGAGCCGATCGCCGACAAGTCCGCCGGACTGGAGCCCACCCACCCCACGCTCGCCTCGCTGCTGCGCGACTCCGGCTACGCCACCGCCCTCATCGGCAAGTGGCACTGCGGCTACCTCCCCGACTACTCCCCCACCAAGTCCGGCTGGGACGAGTTCTTCGGCAACTTCGGCGGCGCCCTGGAGTACTACTCCAAGCTGGGCCTCGGCGGCGAGTACGACCTCTACGAGGGCGACGCCGAGTACAAGGACCTCCGCTACTACACGCGGATCCTCACCGAGCGGGCGAGCGAGTACGTGAGCCGCGACCACGAGAAGCCGTGGCTGCTCAACCTCAACTTCACCACCCCGCACTGGCCGTGGATCGCCGACGGCGACGAGGAGGCGAGCGCCGAGATCGTCCGCCGCATCAAGGCCGGCGACCGCTCCGCCCTCTGGCACCAGGACGGCGGCTCGGTCGAGAAGTACAAGGAGATGGTCGAGGACCTCGACCGCTCCGTCGGCCAGGTCCTCAAGGCGCTGAAGCGCTCCGGCCAGGAGCAGGACACCCTCGTCTTCTTCGCCAGCGACAACGGCGGCGAGCGCTTCTCCTACAACTGGCCCCTCGCCGGCAACAAGGGCTCCCTCCAGGAGGGCGGCATCCGCGTCCCCTCGGTCCTGCGCTGGCCCGCCCGGATCGACGGCGGCCAGGTCAGCGACCTGCCCGTGTTCACGCCCGACTGGACGGCCACCCTCCTCGACGTCGCCGGGGCCCGGCCCCACCCCGCGTACCCCCTCGACGGCACCAGCCTCGCCGGGCACCTGCTGCGCGGCGAGGACGTGCCCGAGCGGGACCTCTTCTGGCGGGTCAGGGGCGAGCGGGCGCTGCGCCGCGGCGACTGGAAGTACTACCGCGGCAAGAACGGCCGCGACCAGCTCTTCCACCTCTCCGAGGACACCCGCGAGCAGGCCGACCGGGCGCCCTTCGAGCAGGCGCGGCTGGCCGAGCTGCGGGCCGCCTGGGAGCGGATCGACGCGGGGCTGCTGCGCTACTGAGCCGTGGCGGCTACCGCCGTCAGCCCCTCGCCCGAGCCGTCGGTGAGGGTCAGGGCGCGGTGGTCCAGGCGGTAGGAGAGGGGGCCGTCGAGGAGTTCGTAGAGCTTCGTCTCCAGGGCCATCTGGGGGCCCGTGCACATCATGCGGGTGGTGGCGGCCGGGCCCTCGACGGTGAGGGTACGGGCCCGCTCGTCGAGCTTCGCGGTCGCGGAGAAGCCGTTGCAGCCGAGGTTCCCGGTGATCCGGCCGTCGGCGCCGACGACGAAGCGGGCCTTCTCCCCGCTCCCGGCCGGCAGGGAGGACGCCGTGTCCCCGGAGACCAGGCCGTCGACCTGCCAGGAGGTGCCGCGCAGCGGAGCGGACGCCTCGGCGGCCAGCTCCACCCGCTTCGTGCCGTCCGAGGAGGCGAGGGTGAGCGCGCCGTCCTCCAGCGTCCCCTCCAGCGGGCCGGTGAAGGCGGCGAGGAAGGCGGTCTCGAAGCGCTGCCGGTCGTCGGGGCAGCCCCTCTCGGTGACCTCGTCCGGGGAGACGGTGACGGTGGCACCGGCCACGGCGACGCCCGCGCCGAAGTGGTTGCAGCCGGTGCTGCCCCGGGCCCGCCCCTCCCCGGCGAAGTCGACGCGGGCGCCCTCGGGAGCCTTCGAGCGGCTGCCGTCGACGGTCACCGCGCCCACCGTCCAGTGGGTGCCGGCGAGCGGGAGGTCGGGGTCGCCCGCGGCCCCGGCCCCGGCCCCTCCGCAGGCGGTGAGGGGGGCGAGCGTGACGAGCAGGACGGCGGCGAGGGTGCTGCGCGGCTTCGGCATGCCGGTGGGACGCGGCGCGCCCCCGCCGGGTTCCCCGGCTCAGCCCATCAGGGGGAGCAGCCGCTCCAGATCCGCCCGCTCGCCGCTGGCGGCGATCCGGGCCGCGTCGAGCTCGGCCGCCCAGGCGGTGCGCCCGGTGGCCAAGCGGATCCAGGTGAGCGGGTCCGTCTCGACGACGTTCGGCGGGGTGCCCCGGGTGTGCCGGGGGCCCTCCACGCACTGCACCACCGCGTACGGCGGGATCCTGACCTCCACCGCGCCGCCGGGGGCCTTCGCCGCGAGGGCGTCGGCGAGCAGCCGGGTGCAGGCGGCGAGCGCCTGCCGGTCGTAGGGGATCTCCGTGCCGGTCGCGGCGGCGAGGTCGTCGGTGTGGACCACGAGTTCGACGGTCCGGGTGACGAGGTAGTCGTCGAGCGTCATCGCGCCGAAGCGGGTCGGCAGGAGCCTCTCCCCGTCCGCGCCGGCCAGCGCGCCCTCGAATTCCCCGGCCACGCGCGCGTACAGCCCCGGCAGGTCGGCGGCGTCGAGCGCCCGGACGTCCTCGTCGATCCCGGCGGCACCGCTCGCGGTGGCCAGGGGCCAGTCCAGGAGGGCGAGTTCCCGCGCGGCCGGCTCGGGCGCGGCGAGCCCCCGCACGACCGCGCCGAGCGCCATCGTGAGGTGCGCGGCCAGCTCCCGTACCGTCCAGGTGCCCAGCCGCGTCGGCCCGTCGAGCGCCTCCGGCGGCAGGGCGAGCACCGCGTCCCGTACGTGCCCGAACTGGGCGGAGACGGCGGCGCGGGTCTTGGCGGGGTCGTAGCTGCGGGTGCGTTTCCTGGCGGGTGGCATGGGCAGAGGCTAGCGCCGAGACTTGAGGAGGGGGACGACTCCTCACGGAAGGCGGTGCCGGGACCATGACCCATCACGAGCACCCCGACGCGGCTCTGGTGCGCCGCGGGTACGAGGCGTTCACCGCCGGCGACATGGAGACGCTCGCCTCCCTCATGACCGGCGACTGCACGCACCACTCGCCCGGCGAGAGCCAGATGTCCGGGCACTTCAAGGGCCGCGACAACATCCTGGCCCACTACGGAAAGCTCATGGAGCTGACCGACGGCACCTTCCGCGTGGAGCTCAAGGGCATCTACGCGGACGGCCGGGGCCACGCCATGTCCGTCCACCGGTGGCACGGAGACCGGGGCGACCGGGGCATCGAGATGGACGGCGGCCTCTGGTTCACGATGATGGGCGGCAAGATCACCGACATCGACGAGTGCGTCGCGGACATCACCGAGTCCGACGGCTTCTGGGGCGCTGCGGAGTGAACGCGAAACGGCCCCCGGTCCGTCTCTTCGGACCGGGGGCCGTTTCACGTGAAACGTCAGGCCAGCAGGCCCGGGATGGTCGCCTCGTGCGCGGTGCGCAGCTCCTCCAGGGAGAGGCTGAACTCGCCCTGGACGTCGACCGCGTCGCCGTCGACGACGCCGATGCGGGTCGCCGGCAGGCCGCGGGCGCCGCACATGTCGGTGAAGCGGAGCTCCTCGCTGCGCGGGACGGCGACGACCGCGCGGCCCGCCGACTCCGAGAAGAGGAACGTGAAGGCGTCCAGGCCCTCCGGGACGACCAGGCGCGCGCCGTTCCCGCCGCGCAGGCAGGACTCGACGACCGCCTGGACGAGACCGCCGTCGGAGAGGTCGTGCGCCGCGTCGATCATGCCGTCGCGGGAGCCCGAGATCAGGATCTCGCCGAGCAGCTTCTCCCGGTCGAGGTCCACGGCCGGCGGCATGCCGCCGAGGTGCTGGTGGATCACCTCGGACCAGGCCGAACCGCCGAACTCCTCCTTGGTGTCGCCCAGCAGGTAGAGGAGCTGGCCCTCTTCCGCGAAGGCGATCGGGGTGCGGCGGGTGACGTCGTCGATCACACCGAGGACGGCCACGACGGGCGTCGGGTGGATGGCGACCTCACCGGTCTGGTTGTACAGCGAGACGTTGCCGCCGGTGACCGGGGTGCCCAGCTGGAAGCAGCCGTCCGCGAGACCGCGGGTGGCCTCGGCGAACTGCCACATGACGGCCGGGTCCTCGGGGGAGCCGAAGTTCAGGCAGTCCGAGATGGCGAGCGGCTTGGCGCCGGAGGCGGCGACGTTGCGGTACGCCTCCGCGAGGGCGAGCTGCGCGCCGGTGTACGGGTCGAGCTTGGCGTACCGGCCGTTGCCGTCGGTCGCCATGGCCACGCCGAGGTTGGTCTCCTCGTCGATGCGGACCATGCCGGCGTCCTCGGGCTGCGCCAGGACCGTGTTGCCCTGCACGAACCGGTCGTACTGGTCCGTGATCCAGGACTTCGAGGCCTGGTTCGGGGAGGAGACGAGCTTGAGGACCTGGTCCCTGAGCTCGGCGCCGTCCTGCGGGCGGGGCAGCTTGCCGGCGTCGTCGGCCTGGAGCGCGTCCTGCCACTCCGGGCGCGCGAACGGCCGGTGGTAGGTCGGGCCCTCGTGGGCGACGGAGCGCGGCGGCACGTCGACGATCTGCTCGCCGTGCCAGAAGATCTCCAGCCGCTCGCCCTCGGTGACCTCACCGATGACGACCGCGATGACGTCCCACTTCTCGCAGATCTCCAGGAAGCGGTCGACGTGCTGCGGCTCGACGATCGCGCACATGCGCTCCTGCGACTCGCTCATGAGGATCTCCTCAGGAGAGAGCGTGGCGTCGCGCAGGTGCACCTTGTCGAGGTCCACGCGCATGCCGCCGGAACCGGCCGAGGCCAGCTCGGAGGTGGCGCAGGAGAGACCGGCGCCGCCGAGGTCCTGGATGCCCGCGACCAGCTTCTCCTGGAAGATCTCCAGGGTGCACTCGATGAGGAGCTTCTCCTGGAACGGGTCGCCGACCTGGACGGCCGGGCGCTTGGCCGGCTTGGTGTCGTCGAAGGTCTCGGACGCGAGGACCGAGACGCCGCCGATGCCGTCGCCGCCCGTGCGGGCGCCGTAGAGGATGACCTTGTTGCCGGGGCCGGAGGCCTTGGCGAGGTGGATGTCCTCGTGCTTCATCACGCCGATGCAGCCGGCGTTGACCAGCGGGTTGCCCTGGTAGCAGGAGTCGAAGACGACCTCGCCGCCGATGTTGGGCAGGCCCAGGCAGTTGCCGTAGCCGCCGATGCCGGCGACGACACCGGGCAGCACGCGCTTGGTGTCGGGGTGGTCGGCCGCGCCGAAGCGCAGCGGGTCGACGACCGCGACCGGACGGGCGCCCATGGCGAGGATGTCGCGGACGATGCCGCCGACGCCGGTGGCCGCGCCCTGGTAGGGCTCGATGTACGAGGGGTGGTTGTGCGACTCGACCTTGAAGGTGACCGCATACCCCTGGCCCACGTCGACGACGCCGGCGTTCTCGCCGATGCCGACGAGCATGGCGTCGTTCTGCGGGGTCTTCTCGCCGAACTGCTTCAGGTGGACCTTGCTGCTCTTGTAGGAGCAGTGCTCGGACCACATGACGGAGTACATGGCGAGCTCGGCGCCGGTGGGACGGCGGCCGAGGATCTCGCGGATGCGCGCGTACTCGTCCTCCTTGAGGCCGAGCTCCTTCCAGGGCTGCTCGCTGTCCGGCGTCTCGCTCGCGTGCTTGACGGTGTCGAGGCTCATCAGGCGTTGACCAGCTTCTTGAGGATCGAGGTGAAGAAACCGAGACCGTCCGTCTTGCCGGTGCCGATCAGCGGCTCGACGGCGTGCTCGGGGTGCGGCATCAGACCGACGACGTTGCCCGCCGCGTTCGTGATGCCGGCGATGTCGCGGAGCGAGCCGTTGGGGTTGACGTCCAGGTAGCGGAAGGCCACCCGTCCCTCGGCCTCCAGCTCGTCGAGCACGCGCTCGTCGGCGACGTACCGGCCGTCCATGTTCTTGAGCGGGACCTCGATCTCCTGGCCCGCGGAGTAGTCCGAGGTCCAGGCGGTCTCCGCGTTCTCCACCCGCAGCTTCTGGTCGCGGCAGATGAAGTGGAGGTGGTTGTTGCGGAGCATCGCGCCCGGCAGCAGGTGGGCCTCGGTGAGGATCTGGAAGCCGTTGCAGATGCCGAGGACCGGCATGCCGGCCTTCGCCTGCTCGATGATGGTCTCCATCACCGGCGAGAAGCGCGAGATGGCGCCGGCCCGCAGGTAGTCGCCGTAGGAGAAGCCGCCGGCGAGGACCACGGCGTCGACCTGCTTGAGGTCCTTGTCGCGGTGCCACAGCGAGACCGGCTCGGCGCCCGCGAGGCGGGCGGCGCGCAGCGCGTCCTGGTCGTCGAGCGTGCCGGGGAAGGTGACGACGCCGATGCGAGCGGTCACGACTCGACCTTCACGACAAAGTCTTCGATCACGGTGTTGGCAAGGAAGGTTTCGGCCATCTCATGGATGCGGGCGAGGGCGGCGTCGTCGACCGGCCCCTCCACCTCCAGCTCGAAGCGCTTCCCCTGACGGACGTCGGCGATTCCGGCGAACCCGAGGCGGGGCAGTGCACGCTGCACCGCCTGTCCCTGCGGGTCGAGGATCTCCGGCTTGAGCATGACGTCGACTACGACGCGTGCCACTGGCACTCCCGGTGGTGTGTTGCGTGGGCGGTTCCCTCAGCGTACCTGCCTCCAAATTCTACGCGGGTAGAGATCTGAAGGATCCTACAAATACCCAGGCCGGAAGGCGCCTGCGGCGAAGATCCACACCAAACCCCCCACACCCCTCCGCACATGAAATGCGAGTGAAATATTGCGCCGCCCATTGCCCCGGGACACGCTGAGACAATTGACAGGGCTTCACAATGCGACGCCCTGCGCTGTACAAAGGAATCCAGAGAAAAACAGCATTGTCCCCGGGCAGCCAGAGGCCTGGTGTCACCGCACGTCAGAGGCACACCCCTACCCTTTGACAGGTGGCGGGCCACAGGAAAGGACCGATATCCGTGGCGCAGCGAGTGGTGGTCACCCTCTCCGATGACATCGACGGCGGAGAAGCGGCGGAAACGGTCGCGTTCGGTCTCGACGGGAAGATGTACGAGATCGACCTGAATGCTGCCAATGCAAAGAAACTCCGCAAGGCCCTCGCGCCCTACCTGGCGGCCGGGCGGAAGCGGACCGGCAAGGCGGCGGCCGGTGTGACCGGAACCACCGTCGCGTACAAGCACACCGCCCTCGCCCCCGACCCGGCGGCGGTCCGCGCCTGGGCCCAGTCCAACAAGATGGACGTGCCGGCCCGGGGGCGCATCCCCAAGCGGGTCTACGAGGCCTTCCGCGAGGCGAGCTGACGCCGGACGGGGACCGGCGGGCCGGGCCCGGCGGTCCGGCGCCGGCCGGAAGCCCCGGAGAGACCGGCGGCCCGACCACCGGAGGCGGCGGCGGAACGACCGCCGGAGAGACCGGCGGCCCGACCACCGGAGGGGGCGGTGACCAGGCCGCCGGAGGGTGCGGCGGAACGGATTTGCGTTCCACCCCCCTTGATCGGCTAGAGTCTGGATCACGCCGAAGGGCAAGGCCGAAAAGCCGGGCCCGAAGCAGCGTGCGGGTGTAGTTCAGTAGTAGAACATCCCCCTTCCAGGGGGAAGGCGCAGTGTGCGATCCCTGTCACCCGCTCTGCATCACGGTTACCGACCACTCCGGTGGATCAGGTAGAGTGGTGCTCGCACCGCCCGGTGAAAGCCGGTCGGGAGCAATGCGGACGTGGCTCAGTTGGTAGAGCATCACCTTGCCAAGGTGAGGGTCGCGAGTTCGAATCTCGTCGTCCGCTCAGGGTGAAGGACCCGGTTCTCAGGAACCGGGTCCTTCTGCTTTTACGGACGCTCCGGCTCCGGAACTCGGACCGCCCCCATGACATTTGTCAGTACGGGCGATGACACCGCGCACTGCCCTCCGCCCCGGCCGGACGGCAGGCTGGAGCCATGACAGCAGAAGCCCTGACACCGGCCATCGAGGCGACCGACCTGAGCCGCAGCTACGACGGCGGCTTCGAGGCGGTGCGCGGCATCTCCCTCTCCGTGCCCCGGGGGGAGGTCTTCGCCCTCCTCGGCACCAACGGCGCCGGCAAGACCTCCACCGTCGAACTCCTGGAGGGCCTCGCCGCCCCGACCGGCGGCACCGCCCGCGTCCTCGGCCACGACCCGTACCGGGAGCGCGCGGCCGTCCGCCCGCGCATCGGCGTGATGCTCCAGGAGGGCGGCTTCCCCTCCGACCTGACGGTGGCCGAGACCGTACGCATGTGGGCCGGCGTCACCAGCGGCGCCCGGCCCGCCGGCGAGGCGCTCGCCGCGGTCGGCCTGACCGGCCGCGAGAAGGTGCGGATCAAGCAGCTGTCCGGCGGCGAGCGCCGCCGCCTCGACCTCGCCTGCGCCCTCCTCGGCCGCCCCGAGGTCCTCTTCCTCGACGAGCCCACCACCGGCCTCGACGCCGAGGGCCGCCGCGACACCTGGGAACTCGTCCGCTCCCTGCGCGCCCAGGGCACCACCGTCCTCCTCACCACGCACTACCTGGAGGAGGCCGAATCGCTCGCCGACCGGCTCGCGATCATGCACAAGGGCCGGATCGTGCTCTCCGGAACCCCCGCCGAGGTCACCGCCGCCCAGCCCGCCAGGATCCGCTTCGCGCTCCCCGCCGGGGTGCCCGCGGCCCGGCTGCCGCTCGGGCTGAAGGCCGCCGAGGACGGCGACCGCATCGAGATCCGCACCCACGCCCTCCAGGACGACCTCACCGAACTCCTCGGCTGGGCCCGCGACCAGGGCGTCCGCCTCGACGGGCTCGACGCCCGCTCCGCCTCCCTCGAAGAGGCCTTCCTCGACATCGCCTCCCGCACGGAGGACATCCCCGCCGGCCCGAAGGAGACCGTGACCCGATGAGCGCGACCGCACCCACCACCACAGGCCGGCCCTCCACCACCCCCACCCGCCTCGCCGCCCTCGGCCGGGCCGAACTCACCCTCCTCGGCCGCAACCGCAACAACCTCTTCATCGCCGCCGCCATGCCGCTGCTGATGATCTTCCTGCTGCGGTCCTCGCTCAAGGGCGTCGACGAGGCCACCCTCGGCATCTCGCTGGGCGCCGCCACCCTCATCGGCGGCACCGGCATGGTCCTGCTGCTCGTCGTCTACATGAGCCTCACCTCCAGCCTCGTCGCCCGCCGCGAGGAACTCGTCCTCAAGCGGCTGCGCACCGGCGAGGCCACCGACACCGAGATCCTCGCCGGCGCCGCGCTGCCCGCCACCGCCATCGCCCTCGTCCAGGCCGCGATCCTCACCGTCGGCGGCTTCACCCTCCTCGGCGCCGACGCCCCGGCCCGCCCCGACCTGCTCGTCCTCGGCCTCGCCGCCGCGATCGTGCTGCTCGCCGGGCTCGCCGCCGTCACCACCACGATCACCCGCACCGTCGAGAGCGCCGGCCTCACCACCCTGCCGCTCTTCCTCGTCTCCTCCTTCGGCTCCGGCCTCTTCGTCCCCCGCGACGCCCTGCCCGGCCTCGCCGCCGACCTCGCCCAGCTCCTCCCGCTCAGCGGCGTCATGGAGTTCGTCCGGGCCGGCTGGCTCGGCACCGCCCACGCGGGCAGCCTGCTCACCGCCGCGCTCAATACAGTGGCCTGGGGCGTCCTGACGGGGTGGGCGGTCCGCCGCTGGTTCCGCTGGGAGCCCCGGCGCTAGGGCGGGACCGGAGGGGAGACGGGACGGGATGTCCGCGATGACGGGATGGTGGACACGGCGCAGCGCCGCCGGGAAGGTCGAGCTGTACACCCGCTGGACCTTCCACCTCATGGCCCCGGTCGAACTGGTCGCGCTCGGCGGCCCCCTGCTGAGCTCCGGCGGGGGGCGGAGCGAGACCGGCACGGGACCGGCGATCGGGCTGATCCTGTGGGTCCTGGCCCACTCCGCGCTCTGCTGGGCGGTCTCCTCCCGCGCCCTCGACCACACCACCGACCGGCGGGCGCGTCCCGTCCGGCCCGCCGTCGCCCTCGCCGCCTTCACCCTCCTCACCGACCTCGCCGTCGCCGGACTGTGGGCGGGCGGGGTGCTGCCCGACGAGTCGCTCGTCGCGAGCGTGCTCGTCGTCACCTCGGTCTTCACCGCCGGCGCGCTCGTCCTCTGCCTGGACCGGGTGCGGCACATGGCGTACGCGGTCGGCGGCACCGCCCTCGCCGCCGCCCTGCCCGTGATCACCCTCGGCCACGTCCCGGAAGGACTGATCACCCTGGCCGCCGTCCTCGTCGGCGGCGGTGCCTACGCCTCCGCCTGCGGCTTCTCCTCCTGGCTGCTCCGCGTCGTCCAGGAGCTGGAGCGCTCCCGCGACCTCAAGGCCCGGCTCGCCGTCGCCGAGGAACGGCTCCGCTTCGGCCGCGACCTGCACGACGTCATGGGCCGCAACCTCTCGGTGATCGCGCTCAAGAGCGAGCTGGCCGTCCAGCTCGCCCGGCGCGGCCGCCCCGAGGGCGTGGACCAGATGGTCGAGGTCCAGCGGATCGCCCAGGAGTCCCAGCGGGAGGTCCGGGAGGTCGTCCGCGGCTACCGCGAGGCCGACCTGCGGGTCGAGCTGGAGGGCGCCCGCGGGGTCCTCGACGCCGCCGGCATCGACTGCGCCGTCGACGCCCCCGCCCTCGACCTGCCCGCCGGGGTGCAGTCCGCGCTCGGCTGGGTGGTCCGCGAGACCACCACCAACGTGCTGCGGCACGGCGACGCCCGGCGCTGCGCGATCACCCTGCGCGCCGGCGACGGAGAGGCCGTGCTGACCGTGGAGAACGACGGCGCGGCGGTCCCCGACGGGGCCGGCGCCCCGGGCCGGACCGGCTCCGGCCTCGCCGGGCTGCGGGAACGGCTCCGCGCGGTGGACGGCACCCTGGAGGCCGGGCCGGCGGAGCCGCACTCCTTCCTCGTCACCGCCCGGGTGCCGCTGCCCGGGACGGCCGCCCCGCGCCCCGCACACCAGGAGAAGAAGGAGACGGTCGCGTGACCGAGCCCGTACGCGTCCTGCTCGCCGACGACGAGCATCTGATCCGGGGCGCGCTGGCCGCCCTGCTCGCCCTGGAGGACGACCTGATCGTCGTCGCGGAGGCCGCGACCGGGCCCGAGGCGCTCGCCATGGCCCGCGCCCACCGGCCCGACGTCGCCGTCCTCGACCTCCAGATGCCCGGGGCGGACGGTGTGACGGTGGCCACATCGATCCGGGACGAACTCCCGGACTGCCGCACGATGATCGTGACCAGTCACGGCCGGCCCGGCCACCTCAAGCGGGCCCTCGCGGCGGGCGTCCGGGGCTTCGCGCCGAAGACCGTCAGCGCCCAGCGGCTGGCCGAGCTGATCCGTACCGTGCACGCCGGAAACCGTTACGTGGACCCGGAGTTGGCGGCCGACGCGATCGCCGCCGGGGACTCGCCGCTGACCGCCCGCGAGGCCGAGGTACTCGAACTCGCCGCCGACGGGGCCTCCGTCGCGGAGATCGCCCGGCGGGCCGCGCTCTCCCCCGGCACGGTCCGCAACTACCTCTCCTCGGCCGCCGCGAAGCTCGGCGCGGAGAACCGTCACGCGGCGGTGCGTCTCGCGCGGTCGAAAGGTTGGGTATAGTTAGCAGCGCGCTACGGCGCATGCGGACGTGGCTCAGTTGGTAGAGCATCACCTTGCCAAGGTGAGGGTCGCGAGTTCGAATCTCGTCGTCCGCTCAGCGTGAAGGCCCCGGTTCATCGAACCGGGGCCTTCGTCGTGTCCGCGCACGGCGGCCGAGACGCCGTACGGGCCCCGCGAGGAGACCCGTACGGCCGTTCCGTCAGAAGCTGTCGGACCAGGACTTGCCGGTAAGCAGCTCGTACGCCTCCAGGTACTTGGCGCGGGTGGCGTCCACGACCTCCTGCGGGAGGGGCGGCGGCGGCTGCTCGCTCTTGCGGTCCCAGCCCGAGGCCGGGGAGGTCAGCCAGTTCCGCACGAACTGCTTGTCGTACGAGGGCTGGGCGCGGCCCGGCTGCCACTGGTCGGCCGGCCAGAAGCGGGAGGAGTCCGGGGTCAGCACCTCGTCGGCGAGGACCAGGGTCTCGCCGTCGAAGCCGAACTCGAACTTGGTGTCGGCGAGGACGATGCCCCGCTCGCGGGCGATGTCCCGGGCCCGGCCGTAGACGGCGAGGGTGGTCTGGCGGAGCAGGGCGGCGGTCTCGGCGCCGACCTGGCGGGCGACCTCCTCGTACGACACGTTCTCGTCGTGGTCGCCGACGGCGGCCTTGGTCGCCGGGGTGAAGATCGGCGCGGGCAGCTCGGAGCCGTCGGTCAGCCCCTCGGGGAGCGCGAGGCCGCAGACCGTGCGGGACTCGTCGTACTCGACCAGGCCGGAGCCGGCGAGGTAGCCGCGGGCGACGCACTCGACCGGGACCATGTCCAGGGGCTTGCAGATCAGGGTGCGGCCCGCCCAGTCGGCGGGGGCGCCCTCCGGCAGCTCGGTGGACAGGACGTGGTGCGGGACCAGGTCGGAGAGCTGGTCGAACCACCACAGGGAGAGCTGGGTGAGGACGCGGCCCTTGTCGGGGATCTCGGTGGGCAGCACCCAGTCGTACGCGGACATGCGGTCGCTCGCCACCATCACGAGCTCGCCGGCCCCGTTCCGGTACAGGTCGCGCACCTTGCCCGTGTGCAGGTGGGTCAGGCCCGGGACCTCGACGGGCTCGGGCTTTTCTACGAATCCGGACACGGTTCCTCCGCGTAGGTTGATCCAGGAACGGTCCGATTCTCTCGCACGTGCGACCGGGCCCGCCGACCGGGGCGGCTCGCCCGGTCAGTCCCTCTTACAGATCCGGTCGAGGAGGTTGGCGGTGGCGCGCTGGACCCGGGCGTCGACATGGCCCGGCCGGTCCAGCGCGGGCGACCAGGCGAAGGTGCCGGCGGCGAAGACCCACGCCCCGGAGGGCGCCCGGTAGAGGCTGGTCTCCTGGTGGCGCAGCGCCCCGTCGCCGTCCCGGTAGGGCGAGTGGGCGAGCAGGATGCGGCTGTCGTGGTCGGGCAGCGGGGTGCGCGGGAAGTAGCGGTCCGCCTCGCCGGCGACCAGGCCGGGCAGCTCGTCGCCGTCGCCCGCGCCGGTCGCCTCCCAGAGCCAGTGCCCGGCGTTCCGCACGACGAGCGGGTGCGGTTCGGGCACCCGGCCCGCGTACTGGATGCCGAGGAGCTGCTGCTCGGGGCGGTCGACCTCGCGCCAGAGGGCGGGGCGGCCGGGGCCGCGGCGCTTGCGGCAGGTGAGCAGCCGGTCCGGCACGCCGGACGGCGAGGGCCCCAACTCCACCTGCCAGTACATGGTGTTGGCGGAGAGGAAGACCAGCGAGGTGCCCTGGTCGCGGGCCCGCTCGGCGGCCCGGCGCATGGGGGCCGACCAGTACTCGTCGTGTCCGGGGAAGACCAGGCCCCGGTAGCGGGCGGGGTCGACCCGGCCCGCGTGCAGGTCGCGGGTCTCCGCGTAGGCGAGGTCGTAGCCGTACCGCTCCGCCCAGCGGATGAAGTCGTAGGCGTGGCCGACGTGCAGGGGCAGGCCTGCGCCCGCGTACGGCCGGTCGAAGGAGACGGTGATCGCCGCCTCCTCCTCGCCGAGCAGCCGGCCCTCCTCGTCCCACGCGTGGTAGAGGCTGGCGCCGGTGTGCCCGTCCTCCGGGTAGAGGTTGTACGCCTGCCAGGTCACGTCCGGGAGGACCAGGAGGAGGTCCGCCGGGTGGGAGTCGCGGACCGTGAAGGGGATGTGGGAGCGGTAGCCGTCGGCGGTGGTGAGGACGGCGACGTACGCGCCGATCGACCAGTAGCTCGGGACCTGGAGCCGCCAGGACTGCCACCAGTGGTGGCAGGAGACCGTGCGGTCGGCGGTGAGCGGGGCGGGCTGCACGATCCCGGAGAGCCGCGGACTCGTGGTGATCTTCGCGGCGCCGGCCCCGCCGTAGTGGCCGATCCGGTAGACGTCGACCGAGAACTGCTGCGGCGGGTCCACCGTGACGTGGAAGTCGATCGACTCGCCGGGCGCCACGGCTCCGCCGGAGGCGAAGCCCTTGATCTGGCGGCGCACGTCGTCGGCGGTGCGGGGGCCGCCGCCGAAGCCGCCGGCCAGGGTCTCGTCCGCGTACCAGGGGACCATCTGCCCCGTGTCGTCGAAGTAGTTCTCCGAGCCGCGCAGCCAGGGCAGCGGGCCCTGGCCGAAGGGATCGGAGACCGCGTGCGCGAGCGCACCCGACTCCCAGCGCCTGATCTGCTCCGCCCCCATGGCCGCGCCCCTCCTTCGACTCCCCCGGTCAGTGCCGCCGGCTCCTGCCCGCGGATGGTGCCCCTGTCAGTGCCGGTCTCCAGCACATCACATCACGCACGCGGTCCGTCACCGTTCGTCGCGAATCGACGAAGATGGAACACGACCCTCCGGTACGACGGGCCGGCCGGGACGCCGACGGGGCCCCGTCAGCTCGGGCCCCGCGGCCCGGTGGTGCGGGCCCCGCGGCCCGGTGGTGCGTCAGAGCAGGCGGACGGGCTTCTCGGGGCGGACGCCGGTGGCGCCGAGCCAGGCGCGCAGCGGGGCCGGGTCGCCCTCCTCGACCAGGGCGAGCACGCGCGGCCCGAGGTCGGCGGCCCGCTCGCCGCCGACCAGGAGCGCGGGCCCGTCGAGCCAGTCCAGGCCGGGCGCGGCCCCGGTGGTGTCGACGGCGGCGCAGCAGACCAGCGCGGTCACGTGGTCGGCGAGCAGGTCCCGGCCGGTGCGGGGCGGGAGCAGCGGAGCGAGCGGCCAGGGGCCGTCGGGGCCGGTGAACCCGGCGGCGCCGGACGCGGCGCCGGACGCGATCCGCGCCTCGCGCTCGGCGTCCTCGCGGGCCACCCGGGCGCTGAGGGCGGCGGCGAGGGCGTCGGCGGCGGGGTTGCGGACCTCGGCCTCGACGTCTTCGTCGATCTCGATGTCTTCGTCGGCTTCGACGTCTTCGTCGGCCGCGGCCTCGGCGTCCGCGGCCCCGATGCCTCTCTCGGCGTCCTCGGCGGCCTCGGCTCCGGGCGGTACGACGGGGAGGTCGTCGTCCTCCGCCGGCGCGAGGGGCTCGGACGTCCCGTCCCGCGGGACCGTCAGGTGAGCGAGGACACGGGTGAGGGTCGGGGCCTCGGGGGCCTCGGGCCCGGCGGCCGCCGACAGGAGGTCGAGGACGTCGTGGAGGCGGGCCGCGTCGGCGCGCCACTTCCGGTCGACGACCTCTTCCGGGTAGCGGCTCCACTCGACCGGCGCCCAGTCGGGGCCGGCCTCGGCGGGTCCGCCGTGGAAGAGCCGGGCGGCGAGCAGCGAGGCGGCCTCGTCCACGGCCCCCGGCTCCTCCAGGAGGTCGCAGGCCGGGCGCTCGCCGAGGCGGGAGGAGAAGCCCTCCGCGAGCCGGTCGCGGCGGGACAGTTCGGTGAGGGCGGAGACGACGCCCGCGTCCAGCCGGGAGGGCCAGCGGCCCATCCGCCAGGCGGGCAGCGCGACCCGGGTGAGGAGCCGGTCCCAGCCCGCGTAGGCGAGGCCGACCTGCTCCTGGGCGACGATCCGGGTCCCCTGGTCCACGGCCTGGGCCCGCTCGGAGCCGGCGGCGGCGACCCCGCGCTCCATCTCGGCGGCGTGCGTGCCGCAGGCCCGCAGCAGCAGCCGGGCCACCCGTCCGACGCCCCGGGCGCCGAGCCGGCGCAGCGGGCCGAGGCCGGGCTCGTCCGGGACGGCGACGGCCGCGTCGAGCCCGCGCACGAAGCGGCGGGCGGCGGCTATGTCGGGGTCGGCGGCCGGGCCGGTGCCGGCGACGACCGGGGCGAGGACCGCCCGCAGCTCGGCGACCCGCATCCACCACAGGAACGGGGAGCCTATGACGAGGACGGGGCCGGGGCCTCCGGCGGCGGGGACGGCCGCCCGGCCGTGCGCCGGGTGGGAGCGGTCCTCCAGCCAGCTGTCGCAGTCCGGGGTCAGGGCTATCGCGGAGGGCGCGGGCACGTCGAGCCGGTCGGCCAGGTCCCGCACCAGGCGGTGGAGGTCGGGGGCGGCGGTCTCGGTGAGCTCCACCGTCGGCGTCACGGCCGGGCGGGCGCGGGCGACGACGAGGGCGACGGCCGCGGAGGCGAGCAGGACGACGACCGCGAGGACGGTCGTGATCCAGCGGGCGGTGGCCCATCCCGTACCCGTGAAGTGGCCGGTGACCTCGCCCGCGTACAGCACGACGGCGACGGCGGCGGGGAGGATGGCGGCGCCGAGCGCCCGTCCGCGGACGCGGAGGACGGCCAGGGCGCGGGAGCGCGCGGCCCGCACGCCCCACTGCTCGCCGAGGCCGCCGTCGCTGCCGCCGTTTCCGAAGCCGCTGCCGGACACGCCGTACCTCACCCCCTCTCCCCGTCTCGGACGGGACTACCCGTGGTGGTGTTGCTCACTCCCCCACTGTGGCACCCGTCACCGACATCGCAATGCCGGTGGGCCAAGTGCCGGAACGCCTGCGCCGCACCCTAGTTGGGGCTTCGGCGGCAGTCATCCAGATGGCCGAGCCGTCACTCGATCGAATGGCTTTGGGTAAAGGTGGTGCCGGTGGCGCGGCCGTGCGCTTGACTGCGCGGCCGCGCCCGTACTCCCGTTCCGGGTCAGGCCCCGGCGGCCTTGAGCGCGATGTCCGTACGGTGCTGGGAGCCGTCAAGGCGGATGCGGCCGACTGCCGCGTAGGCGCGGTCGCGGGCCTGGGCCAGGTCCGAACCGGTGGCGGTGACGGAGAGGACCCGCCCGCCGGCGCTCACGATCGCCTCGCCGTCCCGCTTCGTTCCCGCGTGGAGCACGTACGCGTGGGGCGCGTCCCGCTCCGCGACCTCGGCGAGGCCCTCGATGGGGTCGCCGGTGCGCGGCGTGTCCGGGTAGTTGTGGGAGGCGACGACCACGGTGACGGCGGCCTCGTCGCGCCAGGCCAGCGGGGCCTGGTCGGCGAGGGTGCCGTTGGCGGAGCGCAGCAGCACGCCCGCGAGCGGGGTCTTCAGGCGGGCGAGGACGACCTGCGTCTCGGGGTCGCCGAAGCGGGCGTTGAACTCGATGACCCGCACGCCGCGGCCGGTGAGCGCGAGACCGGCGTAGAGGAGGCCGGAGAAGGGGGTGCCGCGGCGGCGCAGCTCGTCGACGGTCGGCTGGAGGACGGTCTCCAGGACCTCGTCGACCAGCTTCGGGTCGGCCCACGGCAGCGGCGAGTAGGCGCCCATGCCGCCGGTGTTGGGGCCCTCGTCGCCGTCGAGCGCGCGCTTGAAGTCCTGCGCGGGCTGGAGCGGGAGGACGGTGGTGCCGTCGCAGATCGCGAAGAGGGAGACCTCGGGGCCGTCCAGGTACTCCTCGATGACCACGCGGTCGCAGGCGAGCGCGTGGGCGCGGGCCGCCTCGACGTCGTCGGTGACGACGACGCCCTTGCCGGCCGCGAGGCCGTCGTCCTTGACGACGTACGGCGCGCCGAAGGCGTCGAGGGCCTCGTCGATCTCGGCGGGGGTGGTGCAGACGTAGCTGCGGGCGGTCGGCACGCCGGCGCCGGCCATGACGTCCTTGGCGAACGCCTTGGAGCCCTCCAGCAGCGCCGCCTCGCCCGAGGGGCCGAAGACCGGGATGCCGACGGCGCGCACGGCGTCGGCGACGCCGGCGACGAGCGGGGCCTCCGGGCCGACGACGACCAGGTCGGCGCCGAGCTCCGTGGCGAGCGCGGCGACCGCCCCGCCGTCCAGCTGGTCGACGGGGTGCAGCTCGGCGACCTCGGCGATTCCGGCGTTGCCGGGCGCGCAGTGCAGAGCGGTGACGTCGGGATCGAGGGAGAGAGAGCGGCACAGGGCGTGTTCGCGGGCGCCGCCGCCGATGACGAGGACCTTCACGCCAGCCAGGGTAGCCCGACGGCCGGCAAGGCCCTTGTGCGGGCCACCGAGCGAGACGGCCCTAGTCGTTCGTGTATTCCTCCACAACGGTGGCGCCGAGCTCGCGCACGATCAGCTCGTGCCCGGAGAGCGCCGACTCCACGAGGTCCGGATCGTCCTCCTCCGGAATGTCGTCCTCGGGCGCCACGGGCTGGGGCTGGACCTGCTGCGGCGGCTGCGACTGCTGCGGCGGCCGCTGCGCGGGGGCCTGCGCGACGGGCGGGGCCTGTACGGGCGCGGGCGCGGACATGGGGGCGGGCGCGGGCGCCGGGGAGGGAGCGGGCGCGGCGGACGGCCGGCCGCCGCCTCCGCCGAAGCCACCGCCTCCACCACCGAAGCCGCCGCCTCCCCCGGAGAAGCCCCCGGCACCCGGCGGGGGCGCGGAGCCGCCCGACGGGTCGACGATCGCCTCGACCTTCCAGTGCACGTTGAACTGCTCGGCGAGCGCGGCCCTGAGGACGTCCTCGCTGCCGCTGCTCGCGAAGTTGTCCCGCGCGCCGGCGTTGAGGAAGCCGAGCTGGAGGGTGGTGCCGTCGAAGCCGGCCACCTGCGCGTTCTGACTCAGCAGGATCCAGGTGAAGCGGCGGCGGTTCTTGACCGCCTCCAGGATCGACGGCCACATGTTCCGCACCTGGGCGGCGCCGGCCGCCATGTCCCCGGCCGGAGCCTGCGCGGCGGGCTGCGCCTGCGGGGCCGCCGCCTGCGGCTGTACGGGAGCGGGCGCGGGCGCGGCCGTCGGCCACCCGCCGGGGCGGGCGGCCCCGGGCCAGGCACCGGGCCGCGCGGCGTCCTGCTGCGGCGGCTGGGCCGGGGGCTGCGCCTGCGGGGGGGCGGGCGCGGGCGGGGGCGGCGGGGCCAGCGGCGTGTGGGCCTCGGGGCCGGGGACGTACCCCATCGGCGGCCCGGCGGGCGGGGCCGGCGTGAAGACCGCGGCAGCGGCGGCCGGCGGCGCGGCGGCGGCCCCGCGCTCCAGGCGGTCGAGGCGCGCGAGCAGCGAGCGCTCGTCGTCGAAGGCGGCGGGCAGCAGCACCCGCGCGCAGATCAGCTCCAGCTGGAGGCGCGGCGAGGTGGCGCCGCGCATCTCGGTCAGCCCCTCGTTGACGAGGTCGGCGGCGCGGCTCAGCTCGGCGGCGCCGAACACGGACGCCTGCGCCTGCATGCGCTCCACCACGTCGGCGGGCGCGTCGATGAGGCCCTTCTCCGCGGCGTCGGGCACGGCGGCCAGGATCACGAGGTCGCGCAGCCGCTCCAGCAGGTCGGCGACGAACCGCCGCGGGTCGTTCCCGCCCTCGATGATCCGGTCGACGACCTCGAAGGCGGCGGCGCCGTCGCCCGAGGCGAAGGCGTCCACGACGGAGTCGAGCAGCGAGCTGTCCGTGTATCCGAGGAGCGAGGTCGCCATGGCGTACGTCACACCCTCCTCGCCGGCGCCGGCGAGGAGCTGGTCCATCACGGACATCGAGTCACGCACGGACCCGGCCCCGGCGCGCACGACCAGCGGCAGCACGCCGTCGTCGACGGGGATCCCCTCCCGCCCGCACACGTCGCCGAGGTAGTCCCGCAGCGTCCCCGGCGGCACCAGCCGGAAGGGGTAGTGGTGGGTCCGCGACCGGATGGTCCCGATGACCTTCTCGGGCTCGGTCGTGGCGAAGATGAACTTGAGGTGCTCGGGCGGCTCCTCGACCACCTTCAGCAGGGCGTTGAAGCCCGCCGGGGTGACCATGTGGGCCTCGTCGATGATGTAGATCTTGTACCGGCTGGACGCGGGCCCGAAGAACGCCTTCTCCCGCAGGTCACGGGCGTCGTCCACGCCACCGTGCGAGGCGGCGTCGATCTCGATGACGTCGATGGACCCCGGCCCGTTGCGCGCGAGGTCCCGGCAGGACTGGCACTCACCGCAGGGCGTCGGCGTGGGACCCTGCTCACAGTTCAGGCAGCGGGCCAGGATCCGCGCGCTGGTCGTCTTGCCGCAGCCGCGCGGCCCGCTGAACAGGTACGCGTGATTGACCCGGTTGTTCCGCAGGGCCTGCTGCAACGGGTCGGTGACATGCTCCTGCCCGATGACCTCGGCGAAGGACTCGGGGCGGTAGCGGCGGTACAGCGCGAGAGACGACACGTATACGAGGTTATAGGCGCCCGCCGACAACCCGGGAAAACCCGCGCCCCCTCCCCCGGGGTCAGGCACTCCCCGCCCCACCTCGCACCGGGCTGCCTCGTGCCGGGCCGCCTCGCACCGCATCGCACTGGCCGGGTACTGCCCCGCCCCGCTCGGCCCCGCCCGGAAGCCTGTCCGGAAACGCAAGCGCCCCCCACGCACCCGCCAGAGCCGACCTACCCTTGCTGCCTTCCGGCCCTGGGGGAGTTCAGTCAGATAGCGCCGCGTGAGGGGCTCCGCCCAGCCTACCCGATCCCAACCCCCCACCGAACCCAGCCCACCCCGACCCCGCCCCGACCCCTCCCGGCCCCACCCCGGTCCGCTTCACCCCGCCTCGTCTCGCCCGACTCATCGCCACTCCCTCCCCACTCCCTCCCCTCCTCCCCCGTTCCCCCCTCCCTCGTCCCCCTCCCCACCCCGACCTCGTGGATCACGTTCGCGAGCACCCTCCGCGGTCATGTAATGTTCTCCACGGAGGATTCGCCTAGAGGCCTAGGGCGCACGCTTGGAAAGCGTGTTGGGGGCAACCCCTCACGAGTTCGAATCTCGTATCCTCCGCCAGTGCCTGACAAGGCATGTTGTTGAAGGGCCCCACCGTTCGCGGTGGGGCCCTTCAACGTTCCTCGGCTCCCGTCGTCCCGGCCTTTGTCCACAACGGTCGTTTCCGGGGGCGATCTTCGCGGGCGCCCCCACCCCTCCCCCACAGGGGCTGCATACGGGCCGTGCCGTTGCGGCAGATCCAGCCGCCCTCCCCGTCCGGCGCCCAGCCGCGGCCGCCCTCGCCGCCCGGATCGCCGCGCCGATCTTCCGGGCCGCTTCCTTCCGGGGGTGGCGGGAAACGGGACATCGCCCGCGCATCCTCAAGGCGCCGCCGGTGTTCACCGGGCGCCCCTCCGAGGACATCACGGTCGAACTCGCCCCACCCCACCTCGAAGCCTGGTGCCACCTGCGAGAAGACGAACGCCTCTTCACCCTCCCCGCATCCACGGCGTCATGCCGGCGTGGACCCACGACCTCGCCGAACCACGACAGAGGCGGCCGGCCAAGGCCTGGGCGCCGGCACGTACGCGGGTACGGGGACCGTCGGCGGCGGCCACTCCGGCGGCGAATACCACGGGCCCGTCCGTCCCCGCCGCCCCCGCCGACCGGCGCCGCACCCCCGGTCACTTCCCAGAGGCACACCACCCCTACGGGTCCCACCCCGCTCCCCGCTCACGCCCAGCGCCTCTGACCTGGCCTTTCGCCCCCCTCGGGCGGCTGCACAGCCAGGCCCTGGGAGGCAGCGAAGAGATTCTTTTTCGACGTTCCGTTCACCGGATCGGGGGGTGATTTGATGGGATTTACGTTCCTGCGCGCATCAGCCCGTAGCGAAGCCGATACTTTCTGTGACGACCGGTCGGCTCTTCAAGCGAACAGGAGCAATTCATGGGCAAGTTGCGGAAGTCGATGACCGCCGCGGTCGTCGCGGGGCTGTTCTTCGGCGGGGCGGGGGTCGCGGTTGCGGACTCCTGGCACGGGCTGGAGATGCGCTCGACGGGTGTGTTCTTCAAGGGCACGTACAAGTGGGAGCCCAAGTTCGTGCACCGTGGCGGGTTCCACGTGAAGGGCAAGTTGCAGGACGTCAGCCTTGACGACGGGCACAACGTCTATCTGCGTGCCCGCGTCGAAGCCTACGACTGGACTCGCGTCAAGGGGGTCCAGAAGCGGTCGGTCGACGTCGACCACGTCTTCTTCGACGGCGCGGTCCTCGAGACCGGAAAAGCCTGGATCCAGGCGTGCCGGGACCGCGGCTCGCTGAGGCCCGACAACTGCTCTCCGGCCCGAGCGTTCAAGCGCCGCTGACCTTCGTCCGCCAAGGGGAGCCGCAACCCAGCGGCTCCCCTTTTCTTTACAGGAGTGCCGGCAACATGAATGTCATCCTTCGCGCCGAAAGCGTGGACTTCTTCTACGGCGAGCAACACGCAGTCCGCCAAGCGGATTTCAAACTGATGCGGGGCGAGGTGGCCGCCATCATGGGGACCAGTGGCTCGGGGAAGTCCTCCCTGTTGTACTGCCTCGCCGGGGTCCTCCCGCCTGCCAAGGGCACGGTCACCTTCGACGGCGTGGACCTGTCGTCTTTGCCCGACGCGGAGTTGAGCGCGTTACGGCGAGAGCGGATCGGCTTCGTCTTCCAGTACGGAGAACTACTTCCCGAGCTGACCGTCGAGGAGAACGCAGCCCTCCCGCTGCGCCTGGCCGGCGTCGCCAAGGATCGTGCGAACGCGGCAGCCGGACGTGTTCTCGACAGGCTGGGCATGGGCGACCTGCTGCGACGCAGGGCATCGAACCTGTCGGGAGGCCAGAGCCAGCGGGTGGCCGTCGCACGGGCCCTCGCCCACCAACCGGACGTGGTGTTCGCCGACGAGCCGACCGGTGCGCTCGACAGCGCCAATGCCTCTGCCGTCCTCGACGAATTCCTGCAACTCGCGAGAGGCCAGGACACCGCAGTGGTCATCGTGACGCACGATCCGGACGTCGCCGCGCGTGCGGACGCCCAGTACACGATGGCGGACGGCGTCCTCACCCAGCGAGTGTCGGTGTGAATCCCTTCCTTCTGGGGCTTCGCCTGCTGTGGGGCACCGGGCGCCGAGGACGTACGCGCTTTCTCCTGATGGCGGCCGGGACGGGGCTCGGGGTGGCCTGTCTCGCGGCAGTGCTGACGATTCCCACGATCCTTGGCGCACATGACGCTCGGACGGCGGCTCGTGACCCCCGGCCGGCCAAGCAGAGCAGTGTCGTCTACCAAGAGTTTCTCGATCCGTACGGATCACGACCGCTTCAACGAGTGTTCCTGGCCCGTACGGGACCGGGGCCCGCCCCGCGTCCGCCAGGCCTCACAGCACTCCCTGGTCCAGGAGAGGCCGTCGTCTCACCGGCGCTGCACGAGATCCTGAAACGGCACCCCGACGCCGCGGGCCTCGTACCGGGCCGTGTGACCGGCCTTGTCACCCCCGAGGGGCTCGGTGGCCCGGACGACCTCTACGCCTACATCGGCACCACTCCCAGCCGGCTTTCCGAGCCGGTGCCGCTCGGCCGATTCGGCTCCCCGTACGCCACCGAGGTGATCGACCCCGACACCCTGGACATTCTCCAGTTCACCCTCGGCTGCATCGTGCTGCTGCCTCTCGCGGTCTTCCTCTCCGTCTGCGCGCGACTGTCCGGGGAATCGCGGGCCCGACGGCTGGCGGCGCTGCGGTTGGTAGGTCTCAGCATCAAAGACACCGTGCGGGTCAATGCCGCGGAGAGCGTCGCGGCGGCCTTCCTCGGGGCCGTGCTCGGACTCGTCGGCTACCTCGGGGTCAACGAGATCATGGCGCGGGTCGGGCTTCCCGGGCTCCACTGGTACCCGGCGGACGGCCGGCCAGAGTGGTCGACCGTGGCGGTGTGCCTGGTCGGATGCCCCGCGCTCGCGTGGGCCGTCGGGCTGTTCAGCGCCCGAAGGGCCGCCCTTTCGCCGATCTCGGTGCGCCGGACCTCGGACCGTAGGCCACCGCGGAAGGCCGGGACGCTGCTGCTGGTTCCCGGGATGGGGGTGATCCTCGGTTACTGCGCGATGAGCGTGATGGGGCGGGATCCTTCAGGAGGATCCGCGAGCTCCCTGCTCGTGCCCGGTGCCGTGCTGCTCACCGGAGTCGGGCTCGTCTTCGGTCTGCCCCCCATCACGGCCTGGCTCGCGCGGCGGCTCGCCGGAGTCGCCAAGTCCTTGCCGGTGACCCTGGCCATGCGGCGTACGGAAGTGGATCCGGGCTCCTCGCTCCGCGTCGTCACCGGACTCGTGCTCCTGGTGTTCGGTGCCTCGCTCACGCAGGGCGTGCTGATCGAACTGGATCAGGTGAGCCGGCGTACGGCCCCGACGCAGGAATATGCGATCGGCCTGGACGGCCTCACCCTTGCGCAGCAGAGACAGGTGGAACAACTCCCCGACGTACGGGCGCGCTTCGTCTCCTACGACTCGTGGACCCCGCCCGGCGAGACGTACAGGGATTCCATCGAACTGGTGGTGGGCACCTGCGAGCAGCTTGCCGCCACCGTCGTCTCGGTGCACGGTTGCGTGGATGGCAGGATCGCGCAGCTGCGCGACGAGAACGCACCTCACGAGGACGATGCGCGGCCGGGGGAACGCTTTCCGTTCGCTCTGCAAGACGGCCGGAAGGTCAGCCTCACCGTCCCCGATGCTCACATCGTCATGCGTGCCCACCAGCCTTCCGTGCTGCGGTCCGGCGCCCTGTTCGTCCCGCCCGCCCTCATGCCTGCCGGGCTGGCGCCCCGAACCGGAACACTGACCTTGGTGTCCGGGGCTGACGCCGGCACCGTTCGGACCATGCTCGACGGGGTAGGGGCGGTGGCGCCGACCGCAGCAGTGGAACCCGTGGGAATCGTCGTCCAGGCGCTGGCGCAGCTGACCGTCATCCGGAGTCTGCTGGTCGTGGGGATGGTGCTCGGGCTTGTCGTGGGGGTGGCGGCGTTCGTTGTCTCTGTGGCTGATCGGGCTTTGGAGCGGCGGGGGCAGGTGGCTGCTCTGGGGTTGCTGGGGGCTCGGGCGGGGACCTTGCGGGGGGTGCAGGTGGTGCAGGTGGTGGTGCCGCTGGGGGTGGGGCTGGGCGGTGCCGTGGTGGCGGGGTGGCTGGCCGAGGCCAGTTATCTGATCACCGGGGGCGGTGCCGTGCACTGGGACTGGGAGGGGCTGCCGGTGCTGGTGGGGAGCGCGGTGGGGGTGCTGGTGGTGGCCGGGTTCGCTTCCGTGCCGATGGTGCGGCGGCACGTGGATCCGGAGCACATCCGGCGGGATTGAGGGATCGGGAGGAGGAGAAGGAAGTACGGGCGGCCCGTGTCCGAGTGGTTCGGCATCGTCCGTTCCTCGCCGCTCGCCGGGCGCGTGGAGTTCGTCGCCTGGCTGAAGGCCGAGTGCGGGCTCGGGCACGGGCACGCTCGTGGCGGCCGTCCGGGCCGGGGGCGGCCGGTGGGCGGTCAGGCGAACTGGCCCGGGACGTAGTCGCCGGCCGGCTGCTGGGTCATGACGTTGAGGCGGTTGAAGGCGTTGATGAGGGCGATGAGGGAGACCAGCGCGGCGAGCTGCTCCTCGTCGTAGTGCTTGGCGGCGTTCGCCCAGGCCTCGTCGGTGACGCCGGTGTGGTGGTCGGCGAGACGGGTGCCCTGCTCGGCGAGTTCGAGGGCGGCTCGCTCTGCCTCCGTGTAGACCTTGGCCTCGCGCCAGGCGGACACCAGGTGGAGGCGGAGGGCGGTCTCGCCGGCCGCGGCCGCGTCCTTGGTGTGCATGTCGAGGCAGAAGCCGCAGCCGTTGATCTGGCTCGCGCGGATCTTCACCAGTTCCTGGGTGCTGTGCGGGAGGACCGCGTCCGGGATGCCGAAGCCGGCCGAGGCGAGGTGCTTGACGACCTTGGCGGCGACGGGGCTGGCGAAGAGGCTGAGGCGGGCGTCCATGGGTTCCTCCGTGGGTGAGGGGGTGGGGCGGGGTGGGGGCCCGGGTGGTTCCGGGGTCTCCGTGCGCTTTCAATGGGGTGACGGAGGACGGGGAGCGGTTGTGACGGGGAGAAGGGGGAGAGGGACGTGAGCTACGTCACTCGGGAGTTCGTGCGGGCGGGGGTCGTCCTTTCGCTGCGCGACTGGGGCGGGGACGAGGGCGAGGGTGGAGAGGGGGGCGCCGGGGAGCGCGGCGGGGTGTTGTTGCTGCACGGGCTCGCCGGGCACTGCGGGGAGTGGGACGGGCTCGCCCGGGCGCTGCGGAGGGACGGGTACCGGGTGCTCGCCCTCGACCAGCGCGGGCACGGGAGGAGCGAGCGGGCGCCGGGGGACGTCTCCCGGGCGGCGTACGTGGACGATGTGCTGGGGGTCGTGGAGGAGTTCGGGGGCTCCGTGCGGCGGCCCTTCGTGCTCGTCGGGCAGTCCTACGGCGGGCACGCCGCGCTGCTCGCCGCCGCGCGGCGGGATCCCCGGGTGGCCGGGGCCGTACTGGTCGAGGCGGGGCCCGCGGGGTCCACGCCCGAGGAGGTGGCGGGGGTCGCCGGGTGGCTGAGGGGGTGGCCGGTGCCCTTCGCGAGCCGGGAGGCGGCCGTCGCGTACTTCGGGGGCGGCTGCGTCGGCGAGGGGTGGGCCGACGGGCTCGACGAGCGGGACGGCGGGTGGTGGCCGCGGTTCGACGCCGGCGTCCTCGCCGCCTCCCTCGACGAGAACGCCGTCCGCTCCTGGTGGGAGGAGTGGGACGCCGTCGACGTGCCGCTCCTCGCGGTCCTCGGGCAGCACGGGATCATCGACGCGGAGCAGTGGGACGGGATGGCGCGGCGGCAGCCGGGGCTGCGCGGGGTCTGCCTGCCGGGGGCCGGGCACGACGTGCACCTGGAGCGGCCCGACGAGGTGTACGGGGCCGTGGCGGCGTTCCTCCGGGAGGTCCTCGGCGGCGGCCGGCAAGGCCTCGCCGCCGGGGCGGGGGCTTGCCCTGGAGTCCGCTCCAGGCCCTAGGGTGCGGCGCATGCGCTATCGGATACTCGGTGGGACCGGGATCGAAGTCAGCACCTACTGCCTCGGCACCATGATGTTCGGGTCGGTCGGCAACCCCGACCACCGGGACGCCGTACGGATCATCCACTCCGCCCTCGACCGGGGCGTCAACTTCGTCGACACCGCCGACATGTACTCGGCGGGCGAGTCCGAGGAGATCGTCGGGAAGGCGCTGCGCGATCCGCGCCGCCGGGACGAGACCGTGCTCGCGAGCAAGGTGTACTTCCCCGTCGGCGGGGACGGGCCCGCGCGGGGCGGGCTGTCCCGGCGGTGGATCGTCCGGGCCGTCGAGGCCAGCCTGGCGCGGCTCGGCACGGACCGGATCGACCTCTACCAGGTGCACCGGCCCGACCACAGGACCGACATCGAGGAGACCCTGGACGTCCTGGGGGACCTCGTCTCCCAGGGGAAGATCCGGGCCTTCGGGTGCTCCGCCTTCCCCGCCGAGCTGATCGTCGAGGCGCACGCGGTCGCCGAGCGGCGCGGGCTGCGCCGCTTCCGCACCGAGCAGCCGCCGTACTCGCTGCTCGCGCGCGGGGTGGAGACGGCGGTGCTGCCGGTGGCGCAGCGGTACGGGATGGGCGTGCTGACGTGGGCGCCGCTCGCCTCCGGGTATCTGTCGGGGGCGTACCGGAAGGGGCGCGGGGTCGATCTGACGCGCGGGCGGGCGGCGATCACCCCGCACCGCTTCGACCCGGCCCTGCCCGAGAACGCGGTGAAGCTCGACGCCGTCGAGCGACTCGCCCTGCTGGCCGAGGAGATCGGCTGCTCGCTGCCCGAACTCGCCGTCGCCTTCGCCGCCGCGCACCCCGCCGTCACCTCGGTGATCCTCGGGCCGCGGACGGGGGAGCAGCTGGACGGGCTGCTGAAGGGCGCCTCGCTCGTCCTGGACGACGACGTGCTCGACCGCATCGACGCGATCGTGCCGCCGGGGACGGACCTCTACCGGGCCGACGGCGTCTGGCGGCCGCCGTCCCTCACCGAACCTGCGCTGCGGAGGCGGCCGTTGGCGGAGCGGGCCGCCGCCGGGTCCTGAGGAGGGCGAGGGGGGTACGCGGGCCGGGCGGGCCGGGCGGGCCGGGTGCGGGCGTCGCCCTCGGCCCGGACCTGGGCGTGGGCCTGGGTGTGGGCGTCCGGGCGTGGGCGTCCGGGCGTGGGCGTCCGGGCGCTGCGCCCCGGGGCACCGCTCCGGCGCCGGTGGACGGCCGCGCCCGCCGGGTCACTCGTGCCGGTCCAGGCCCGGGACGCCCAGGTCCGAGAGGCCGTCGAGGACGAGGTCCACGCCGACCGCGGCGAGCAGCAGGCCGAGGAGCCGGCCGAGGAGTTCGATGGTGGCGTGGTGGGTGCGGCGCAGGACGCGGGCGAGCAGCAGGACGCAGACGAGGTCGAGCGCGATGACCGCCACGTAGGCCCCGACGACGGTCGAGCGCCAGCCGACCGAGTAGCGGGCGACGCCCTCGATGAGCAGGGCGGTCATGGCGAGGGGGCTGACGACGTACGGCATGAGGAGTTCGCGGACGCCGCTGAGGACGTCGGGCGTGTCCGCGTGCGGCCCGTCGGAGCCGAGGTGCAGGCCGAGGACGAGCCCCACGGCGTAGATGAAGAAGATGACGCCGCCCGCGAGCCGCAGGGCGGGGGTGCTGATGTGGAAGAGGTCGAGCAGCCACGGCGCCGTGCTGCCGGTGATCACGCCGACGAGGACCGCCGCGCCGGAGGAGATCAGGGCGATGGAGCGGAGTTCCCGTGCCGGGTGGACCTGGGCGAGGCCGGCGAAGGAGAGGAGCACCTTCGGCGGGCCGACGACCGAGAAGAAGGTGATGAACGCGGCGGAGAAGCTGAAGGGGTTCACAGCGGACATCATGGGACGGTCGGGCGTTTCGGAACGGATTTCGGCATTCCGCTCGGGCGGTGTCGAGAGCCGGGGGCCGGTTCCGGCCCCCCTTCGGGAGGGGGTCGCGCGGCACCCGATACGGAGGACGTCATGAAGCACCCGGTGAGGGTGCAGGGGGCGCACGCCGACCACGAGGCGATGGCCGGGCGCGGCTCGGCACAGGGCCCGGCCTGGGACGAGGGGCCCCTGACCGCGATGGTCGACTTCATGAACACGCTCAACGAGGAGCCGGCCGCGAGCGGCGAGATGCTCGACGGCCGGGGCCTGGCCGACCCGGGCGAGACCCGGCCGGCGTCGGCGGACGCGGAGGGTGGCCCGGTGGTGACGGACGAGCCGTACGCCGAGACCAAGGAGGTCATGGCCGGCCACTGGGTCCTGGAGTGCGCGAGCCTGGACCGCGTGACGGAGATCGCGGCCCGCGTGGCCCGCCGCCCCCAGCCTCCCGGCGCCCCGTCCCACCCGGTGGTGATCCGCCGCATCGACGAGACGGGACCGGCGCGGGACCGATCCGGAGCGGGACCGATCCGGGCCGGGCGAAGCCGGGGAACCGGGGGCGAAGCCGGGCCGGGGTGGCGTCCGAGAGGCTGGGCCGCGGCAGAGGCAGGATCCGTCCGAGGGCGCGGTGCCGGATCGTCCCTTCCGGAATCACCGCCATCGCCGCACACGCATGCCCGGACGCCGGGACAGGGGCCCGCGAGATCGTCCGATTTTCACATTCCCTCCCCACCCTCCTGATACGGACGCTACGGTTCCCTGCTACCTACATCACTTCGCAGAGTCCGGGGGGACGCATGCACGAGCTGCCCAAGGGAGCCAACATCGGCCTCGCCTCACTGAGCGAGGACACGGGGGCGGTGATCGTCGGGCTGAGCTGGAGCAGCACGACGGGAGACGGCGACGCGGACGTCTCGGTCCTCCTGCTCGACAGCAGCGGCAAGGTGCGCAGCGAAGCGGACTTCTACTTCTACAACCACCCCGCCGCGGAGGACGGCAGTGTCCAGCTGCTCGGCAAGGTCCCGACGGAAGACGGCAGTGAGGACCGGATCAGCCTGGATCTCACCGCGATCCCCACGGAAATCGAACGGATCCTGGTGGCGGCCAGCCAGTACGGCGGCTCGTCCTTCGGCGACTTGAACGACCTGCGGCTCTCCCTGGCGGACCGGTCGGGCGAGGCACTGCTCGGCTTCTCGATCACGGACGCCACCGTGGAGACCGCGTTCATCTTCGGGGAGCTCTACCGGCGCAACGACGAGTGGAAGTTCCGGGCGGTCGGGCAGGGGTACGAGACGGGGCTCTCGGGGCTGGCCACCGATTTCGGCATCGACATCGCCGAGGACGAAGAGGGCGGGGCGAACGGCGGGGAGGCCGGGAGCGAGGCGTCGGGCACGCCTGCCGGGAGGGCTGCGGGGGAGGAACGGAGCGGAGGCGACCCGTTTCCCCCGCAGGGCGTCGTCGGGGGGATCCCCACCCAGCCCACCGCCTCGGCGCACTCCCCCTCCGCCCCTCCGGTGTCTCCGGGACCGGCGGAGACACCGACTCGGCCGGAGTCCTCCGGCGAGCAGCCCGCGGCAGCCCGGCGCCGCGGGACGAGGACGGCCAAGAAGAAGGTCACGCTGCCGCGGACGGCGAAGAAGTCCCTGGCGGAGAACGAGTCCTGGAAGCCCGCACGGCTCTTCCCCGTGCCCTCCTACAAGAGCGACCGCGAGCGCGAGGTACGGGCGACGTCGGTACTGCTCTCCGTGATGGCCGAGGTCCCGGAGTTCGGCCGCCGCCTGACCGCCGGGTTCGGCGCTCCGGCAGGCCGGATGCAGACCTTCACCGAGGTGTCCCTGCCGCACGGTGACACGCCGAAGCGACCGGACGGCGTCATCCGGGTGGAGCGGGCGGGCAAGCTCTGGACAGCGCTCGTCGAGACGAAGACCAACGGCAACCCCCTGAAGTCCGAGCAGGTCCAGAACTACATGGACATCGCGGCCCGGCGTGGATACGAGGCGGTCATCACCCTCTCGAACGACGTGGCGCTGGAAGGGACCCCGCTCGTCGAGGTGAAGACGGACGGCCGCCGCAAGCACAAGGTCTCGCTCTGGCACCTCTCCTGGGCCGAGGTGGCCCACCAGGCCCAGATGCTGATCCGGCACGAGGGGGTGGGCAACGCGGCGCACGTCTGGCTCCTCCAGGAACTGCTCCACTACCTCCAGCACGAGAACTCGGGCTGCCACGGGTTCCAGAACATGGGAGCCTCCTGGGTCCCCGTCCGCAACGGCATCGACGACGAGACCCTCGGCCAGGGCGACCCCCGTGCCGTGGACGTGGTGGAGAGCTGGGAGCGGCTGATCCGGCAGGTCTGCCTGCGCCTCGGTGGCGAACTCGGCCAGAAGGCCCTTCCGGTGCAGCGGGCGCAGCGGGGCTCGGACCCGAAGTCGCGGCGTGCGGCACTTGCCGACCGGCTCTGCGAAGAGGGCAAGCTCATCGCGGAGCTGCGCATCGACGGAACGCAGACCGTCCTGGCGATCACGGCGGATCTCCGAACGGGCAAGATCCGGACGTCGATCGACGTTCCCGCCCCCGGCGGGGGCTATCCCCTGTCGGTCGCGAAGCGGCTCGTCCGCGTCCTGGACGCCGCGCCGGCCGATCTCCATGTGGAGACGCTCGTGGAAGGCGGGAAGGGCCCCCGCGGGACGCTGGAGCGCCTGCGGCCCGAGCCGGCCGACCTGCTGCCCAAGGACGGCACGGCCATGACCGGCTTCCGGCTCTCCCTCTTCAAGGGCATGGGCAACACCCGCGGTGCCGCCGAGTCCGGCTTCATCCGGAGCGTCGACGACGCCGTCGACCGGTTCTACAGCTCCGTCGTCGCTCACATCGGCTCGTTCGAGCAGCGACGGCCGTCGCGGTCCAAGACCTCCTCCGAGGTCGTCGAGGTCGGCTGAGCCGGCGGGTGACCCCCGCCCCCGCCCCGGGTGCCCGGCACCGCTCCGGCAACGCTCCGGCTCGGGGTCCTGATCAGGGTCCTGATCAGGGTCCTGATCGGGGCGCCGGGAATCACCCGGGCGGGTGTCATCCTTGGAACTCGACGGATCCCCGCTGCGGGGGTTGAACTGCCCCCTGGGGTATCTGCTGGAGGAGTGGTTGTGGAACTCGATCTCGCGGGCGCGGAGCTCAAGGCCGTGCTGAACCGGCTGCGCCGGGCGCAGGGCCAGATCTCCGGCGTGATCCGGATGATCGAGGAGGGGCGCGACTGCGAGGAGGTCGTGACCCAGCTGGCCGCCGCCTCGCGGGCGCTGGACCGGGCCGGGTTCGCGATCATCGCGACCGGGCTCCAGCAGTGCCTGACGGAGATGGAGAGCGGCAAGCGGGACGGCGAGGACCCGGACAAGATGCGGGCCCGGCTGGAGAAGCTGTTCCTGTCGCTCGCCTGAGCCCCCCGCGTACCGGCGGGCACGCGCGCACCCCCGGCGGAAGGGCTTCCGCCGGGGGTGCGCGTGCGTGCGGGGCGGGTCAGTCGACCGGGAGGCCCTTCAGGCGCTTGGCGATCGTCGTGAGGCGGGTGCCCTGGTAGCGGGCGGCGGCCAGGACGTTCTCGGCGGGGGCGCCGTTGGCTGCGGGGTGGGCGGTGCCGTACGGGTTGCCGCCGGCCGCGTAGACGGCGGGGTCCGTGAAGCCGGGCGAGACGATGACCGAGCCCCAGTGGTGGAAGGTGTTGTAGAGGGCGAGCAGCGTGGACTCGTTGCCGCCGTGGAGGTTGTGGGCGCTGGTGAAGGCGGTGGCGGGCTTGTCCGCCATGACGCCGCGCTGCCACAGGCCGCCGGTGGTGTCGACGTACTGCTTGAGCTGGGCCGCCACGTTGCCGAAGCGGGTCGGCGAGCCGAGCGCGTACGCGTCCGCCCACTCCAGGTCCTCCAGGGTGGCGAGCTCGACCCCCGCGGTGGCGTCGACGTGGGCGCGCCAGGCCGGGTTGGCGTCGATCGCGGCGTCCGGGGCCAGCTCGGGCACCCGGCGCAGCCGCACCTCGGCGCCGGCCTTCTCCGCGCCCTCGGCGACGGCCTGGGCGAGCTGGTGCACGGCTCCGGTGGACGAGTAGTAGATGACGGCGACCTTGACGGACATGACGGGCTCCTCGCTGCGGACGACACTCAAGCGGATCGTTTTCCGGTTAGCTGTCCCGAGACTAAACGGATAGCAATCCGGATCGCAAGCGGGACGGGTATGCTCGAAGGACGGGGACACCGACGACGGGGGCGCGACGAAGGGCAGGAACGGGCCGATGAGCACGAGAACACCGGGCACACCGGGGGCCGGCGACGGGCCCGCGCAGCTGCTCACCGTGCTGCCGGCGGCGCCCGGCACCGGCCCGGGCGCCGCCGCAGGCCCCGCCACCGAGCGCGCCGACGCCGCCCGCAACCGGCGCAAGATCCTCGACGCCGCCGCCCGGATCGTCGCCGAGAAGGGCCCCGACGCCGTCACCATGAACCAGGTCGCCCACGCCAGCGGCATCGGCGTCGGCACCGTCTACCGCCGCTTCGGCGACGTCTCCCAGCTGCTGTGGGCGCTCCTCGACGACCGCGAGCGCCAGTTCCAGGAGGCGTACATGAGCGGCCCGCCGCCGCTCGGCCCCGGCGCCCCGGCCGGCGAACGGCTCGACGCCTTCCTCGACGCGCTCGTCGACCGGGTCGCCGAGCAGCGCGCCATCCTGCTCGCCGCGCACTCCGCCGCGCCCCGCGCCCGCTACCACAGCGGCGCCTACCAGGTCATGCACACGCACGTGGCGATGCTGCTGTCCCGGCTCCGGCCCGGCTCCGACTCCGCCCTGCTCGCCCACCTCCTCCTGGGCCCCTTCTCCCCCGACCTCATGCACCACCTCACGGTGGAGCAGGCGCTGCCCGCCGAACGGGTCAAGGCGGGGGTACGAGAGCTGCTCGCGCTCCGGGCGTAGGCGAGCGAGGCCGGGGGCCGGGCCCGGGCGCCCCGGTACGGGCCCCGGAGGCCGGCGGGGGACCCAGAGGCCCGGTGCGGAACCGGAGGCCCGATGCGGGACCAGAAGCCCGGTACGGAACCAGAAGCCCGGTACGGGACCAAGGGCCGGTACGGGACCGGGGCAGGGCGGGGGCAGAGGACTCGGGGCTCCGGGCGCTGCCGGGAGCCTTTGGGGGCGCCCGGGAAGGCCGGAGGCCGGGCCCCGGAGCCGGGGGCGGGGCCTGGACCGGGCCCCGGGCGCGTCCATTCTTCGGAACGGCCTGGACCGGGCCGTCGGGCAGCGCTCACGATCACGGCATGACCACCGCGCCCAAGACCTTCCTCGTCCTCCACGGCTTCCAGAACCACCGGCCCGCCGGCCACTGGCAGCACTGGCTCGCCGGCGAGCTGCGCGCCCGCGGGCACGAGGTCCGCTACCCGCAGCTGCCGGAGCCGGACGCGCCCGTCCTCGGCGACTGGCTGGCGGCCCTGGAGGAGCACGGCGAGCGGCCGGAGGAGGGCGAGTTCGTCGTCCTCGCGCACAGCCTGTCCGTGCTGCTCTGGCTGCGCGCGGGCGCGCGCAGGCCCGGGGCCGACCGGGTGCTGCTCGTCGCCCCGCCCTCCCCCGCCGTCACCGCCTCCATCCCCGAGATCGCCGCCTTCGCCGACGGCCTCGACCTCGCCGAGGAGGGCGTGACGGCTCGGCTCGTGTACGGGGACGGGGACGCGTACTGCCCCGAGGGCGCCGACCTGCACTACGGCACCCCGCTCGGCCTCGACCCGGACCTAGTCCCCGGCGGCGGCCACCTCAACCCCGACAGCGGCTTCGGGCCCTGGCCCGCCGTCCTGCGCTGGTGCGAAAACCCGGAGACCCGGATCACCGGCGCCGAGTAGCGTCGGGCGGATGCGCCCCCAGACCACCCCGCACGACGCCGGCCTGCTCGACGTCGGCGACGGCAACCGCGTCCACTACGAGGTCCACGGCAACCCGGCCGGCAAGCCCGCGCTCGTCGTGCACGGCGGGCCGGGCTCCGGGTCCTCCCCCGGTTCCCCCCGGCTCTTCGACCCGGAGAAGTACCGGATCGTCCTGTTCGACCAGCGCGGCTGCGGGCGCTCCCTCCCCCACGCGAGCGACCCCGCGGCCGACCTCTCCGTGAACACCACCGCCCACCTGGTGGCCGACATGGAGCGGCTCCGCCTCCACCTGGGGATCGACCGCTGGCTGCTGTACGGCGGCTCCTGGGGCTCGACGCTGATCCTGGCGTACGCGCAGGCGCACCCGGAGCGGGTGAGCGAGATCGTCATCGCCTCCGTCACCACCACCCGCCGCTCCGAGACGTCCTGGCTGTACGAGGGCGTCGGCCGCTTCTTCCCCGAGGCGCACGAGCGGTTCCGGGCCGGCGCCGATCACGCGGAGGACCTGGTGGGGGCCTACGCGGCCCGGATGAACCACCCCGACCGGGCCGTCCGGGAGAAGGCGGCGGCCGACTGGTGCGCCTGGGAGGACGCCGTCCTGTCGATGGAGGGCATGGGGACCCCGTACACCGACCGCGTCGACGACGCCCGGCTCGGCTTCGTCCGGATCTGCTCCCACTACTTCGCGCACGGCGCCTTCCTGGAGGAGGGCGCGCTGATCAGGGACGCGCACCGGCTCGCCGGCATCCCCGGCGTGCTGGTCCACGGGCGGCTCGACATGGGCGGGCCCCTCACCACCGCCTGGGAGCTGGCCCGCGCCTGGCCGGACGCCGAGCTGCACGTGGTGGAGCAGGCGGGCCACCTCGGCGGCGGGGAGACCCGCCGGCTGATCGTCGACGCCCTGGAGCGCTTCGCGGACGGCTGATCCCACCGGGCGCCCCCGCGCCCCCGGCGGGATCATCGAAGCATGAGCTCCGCGAGGACCCAGAGCGTCCAGAGCCCCGGAGGCACCCGGCGCGTACGGCGAGGGGCGGGCGTGCGGCGGGTGGAACGCCTCCGGCAGGGGACGCGCGTACGGCGAGGAGGGTGCCCGGCGGCGGGGGACGAAGGCCGCCGGGGCCGCGAAAGCCGCCAAGGGCGGCAAATCATCCGGGAATTGAGAATTCCAGATGTCAATCATGTTCAAGGTGACATGAATTGCGCCGAACGTGTTCACAGAAAGCCCTCCCGGTGGCTAACTTCCCCTCAACCTCGTCCCCATCGGGAAGGACTTCTGTGAACGCATCGCAGCGTCGCGCCGCGGCCATCCTCGCCGCAGCCGCCCTCGCCACTCCCCTGGTCCTCGCATCCCCGGCCACCGCCGTGAAGGACCCCGCCGCCGCGCCCGCCCGGGACGCCGCGAAGCTGGCGAAGAAGCTGGTCCGGGAGACCACCGGCCAGGACGCCTTCAAGCACCTGCAGAAGTTCCAGGCGATAGCCGACTCGGCCGGCGGCCACCGCGCGGCCGGCTCGCTCGGCCACGACGCCTCGGCCGCGTACGTGTACACGCAGCTGAAGAAGGCCGGCTACAACGTCTCGTACGAGAAGTTCGACTTCGTCTACACCGAGACCCTCGCCGAGAAGGCGTCCGTCGTCGGCGCCTCTCCCCGCGCGCTCGACATCCGCGCGATGACCTACACCAAGTCCACCCCGGTCGGCGGCATCACCGCCGGTCTGGCGGCGGCCCCGGTCGACGCCGACGGCACCAGCGGCTGCGAGCCGGGCGACTTCGCCTCCGGCACCTTCACCGGCAAGATCGCCCTGATCAAGCGCGGCGGCTGCACCTTCGCCGTCAAGCAGGAGAACGCCGCAGCGGCCGGTGCCGTCGGCGCGATCGTCTACAACAACACCGCGGGCCTGCTCTCCGGCACGCTCGGCGCCGCCGACGCCGGCAGGATCCCGACCGCCGGCCTGTCCCAGGCCGAGGGGGAGCAGCTCGCCGCCGACCTCGCCAAGGGCGAGGTGAACCTCTCCTTCGAGGTCCGCCAGCTCAACGAGAAGCGCTCGACCAACAACGTCATCGCGGAGACCAAGGGCGGCAACGCCGCCAACACCGTGATGCTCGGCTCGCACCTCGACTCCGTCACCGCGGGCCCCGGCATCAACGACAACGGCTCCGGCTCCGCCGGCCTCCTCCAGACCGCCCTGGAGCTCGCCGCGTCGAAGGAGAAGGTCCGCAACAAGGTCCGCTTCGCCTGGTGGTCCGCGGAGGAGAACGGCCTCCTCGGCTCCGAGCACTACGTCGCCAACCTGACGGAGCTCGACAAGAAGGAGATCAAGCTCTACCTGAACTTCGACATGATCGCCTCGCCGAACTACGGCCTGTTCGTGTACGACGGCGACGACTCGGACGGCGTCGGCGCGGGCGCCGGGCCGGAGGGCTCCGCGCAGCTGGAGCGCGACATCACCGACTTCCTGGACAAGCAGGGCCTCCCGCACGAGGGCACCGACTTCACCGGCCGCTCCGACTACGGCCCGTTCATCGAGGTCGGCATCCCCTCCGGCGGCACCTTCACCGGCGCCGAGGGCATCAAGACCCCCGAGCAGGCCGCCAAGTTCGGCGGCGAGGCCGGCGTCGCCTACGACGTGAACTACCACGCCAAGGGCGACGACATCAACAACGTCAACCGCGAGGCGTTCGACGCCAACATCGACGTCATCGCCAACGCCGTGGGCACCTACGCCCACGACATCTCCTCGCTGCGCAAGCCGGTCGTCTCCGTCCCGACCACCGGCGACGCGGGCAGCGGCGGCGGCCTGCACGACGACCACCACGAGGTCACCGAGTAACCACGGCGGAGCGGCCGGACCGACGAGCGAGGGCACCCCTTCGGGGCCCTCGCTCGTGCCGTTCCCGCGGCCGCCGCCCCCGGCGCGGCGGCGGGGGCGGGCGGTTCCGGGGCCGCCGGCCGCCGCACCGGCCCACTCGCGCGACACCCGAATGTCGTGTATGTCAGGGTCTGCACCGGCATCCCGTCGGCTCCGCGTGGCTGCGCCGGGAGCCGCTCGCCCGGTAGGCTTTCCGTGTGATCTTCAAGCGCATCGGAAACGGCAGGCCGTATCCCGACCACGGCCGGGAAAGCACCCGCCAGTGGGCGGACGTCGCGCCGCGCCCGGTCCGCCTCGACCAGCTCGTCACCACCAAGGGCCAGCTGGACCTGGAGACCCTGCTCGCCGAGGACTCCACCTTCTACGGCGACCTCTTCGCGCACGTCGTGAAGTGGCAGGGCGACCTGTACCTCGAGGACGGACTGCACCGCGCCGTCCGCGCGGCCCTCCAGCAGCGCCAGGTGCTCCACGCGCGCGTGCTGGAACTGGACTGACGCCCCGCGGGAGGGCGCCGCGTGCTGATCCTTTCGGGGGCAGTTCGCGCCCATCCGGCCGCGATCACATGATCATCAAGTAGGCATCGCGGACGGGCGGCATTACGCTGCGCCCATGAGCATGCTCACTCCCCCCGGCATGGGCGGAAAGTACCGCATCACGGGGGATGTCTACCCGCGCATGCGCCGACCCCACCGCCGGCGCAGGATCGTCCTGGCCTCCGCCGCCGCCGTGGTCGTGCTCGGCGCGGCCGGCTGGGGCACGCTCCAGCTCGTCGACGTCTTCTCCGGTGGCGACGACACCAAGAAGACCACCGCGGGCAAGCAGGCCGACTGCAAGCCCGCGCCCACGCCGAGCGCCACCGCCGCCGCCAAGCCGCCGAAGCCCGCCCAGGTCACGGTGAACGTCTACAACGCGACCCCGCGCAAGGGACTCGCCAAGGCCACCGCCGACGAGCTGAAGAAGCGCGGCTTCGCCATCGGCAAGATCGGCAACGCCCCCGCCGCCTACGACAAGAAGGTCCCCGGCGCCGGTCTGCTGCTCGGCGCCCCGACCGCCGCCAAGGGCTCCTTCGCCGTCCTCGGCACCCAGCTCGCGGGCGCCACGACGAAGGTCGACGCCCGCACCACGGCGGACGTCGACCTGATCATCGGTACGGCCTTCAAGGCCCTGTCGCCCAAGGCGACGGCGGACGCGGCGCTCGTGGCCCTCAACAAGCCCAAGCCGGCACCGGCCCGCTGCTGAGCCCGCCGCCGGGCCCGGCCCGTCACCGGGCCCGGGAAGCGGGCGCTACTCGGCGGTGCCGTACATGCGGTCACCGGCGTCGCCGAGGCCCGGCACGATGTAGCCGTGCTCGTTGAGCCGCTCGTCGACCGAGGCCGTCACGACCGTCACCGGCGTGCCCGCCAGCTCGCGCTCCATGACCTCGACGCCCTCCGGGGCGGCCAGCAGCACCACGGCCGTCACGTCGTCCGCGCCGCGCCGGATCAGCTCCTGGATCGCCGCGACCAGCGTGCCGCCGGTCGCCAGCATCGGGTCGAGGACGTACACCTGGCGGCCGGACAGGTCCTCCGGCATCCGGGTGGCGTACGTCGACGCCTCCAGCGTCTCCTCGTTGCGGATCATCCCCAGGAAGCCGACCTCGGCCGTCGGGAGCAGCCGCACCATGCCGTCCAGCATGCCGAGCCCGGCGCGCAGGATCGGGACCACCAGCGGACGCGGGTGCGACAGCTTCACGCCGGTCGTCGGCGTCACGGGGGTCTCGATGTCGACCCGCTCGGTCCGCACGTCCCTGGTCGCCTCGTAGGCGAGCAGGGTGACCAGCTCGTCGGCGAGCCGGCGGAAGGTCGGGGAGTCCGTGCGCTTGTCGCGCAGGGTGGTGAGCTTGTGGGCGACCAGCGGGTGATCGACGACGTGGAGACGCATGACCCCACAGTAGCCCGCCCCGCCCCGCCACCGGCCCACCGCGGCACCGGCCGCGACCGGCACCGACGCACCACTGGCACCGACCCGGGCCCCTGCGGCAAGGTGGGGGCACAGGGACCCAGCGATGGGGTGGTGTGGCCGATGCCCGACCCGAAGAACACATCCGGCCAGGCCGGGGCCGACACGGAGGCCCGGGCGCCGGAGACACAGCCGGAGACCGACGCGGAGCGCCGCAGGCGCCGCGCCCAGTTCCTCCGCGAACTCGGCGAGGCGAAGGCGCTGCGCGACCGCGTCCAGCCGCGGCGCGCCCGGGCGGCCCGGATGAGACAGGCCATGCGCATGCGCACCTTCCGCTGGTGAGGCCTCCGGCCGCGGCCGGAGGCCGGGCCGCGGCCGCCCGGGCCGCGCCCCGCCGTGCGCCCCCTCTGTGCGCCGGGGTCGTACGCCCACCCGAACGCGGTGTGGTTCAGACTGATGCACGACGCAAGAGCCGAAGACCTCTCCTGAGGCCGCCGTTTCTGTCACGATGCCGGTTGGGCGGGGCTCAGGAGCGCGCCGCCGGATCATCACACCTCTGATCAGTGGGAGAGTCAGGTGTACTTCGCCGCACTGCTCGCGCGCACCGAAGACGGGTGGGAAGCGAGCGATACGGAGCTCGACGACGTGGAGACGCTGGCGGACCTGGCCGATCTGGCCCGTGAGGCGGCGGCCGACGAGGGGGAGACCGTCCTCGTCTTCATCGAGCAGGAGGACGCGTGGTTCGGCGTCGTCCGCGTCGACGGAGAGGACGACCCCCGGGTCTACGTCTCCCACGCGGCGGCGGCGGCCCGCTCCTCGTACGGGGAGATCCTCACCTCGGAACTGCTCGGCGACGACGACCTGGACAGCGAGCTCGACGAACTCGCGGACCTGGACGGCACCGAGGACGGCGAACCGGAGCGCGCGGCCGGCGAGGACCGCGAGGAGGACGACGCCTCCGCCGGCAGCACCGGCATCGCGCCGGCCGGCCCGCTCGGCGACGGCCGGATCCTCGCCGACCTCGGCATGCCGGAGCGGACCCTGCTCGGCCTGACCGAGGACGCCCTCGGGGAGATCGCCGACGCCATCGGCGCCTCCGACATCCTGGAGGCCGTCCGCTAGTGCCGCCCGCAGTGCCCGGCCCCGTGCCGGAACCCTGGCGGGACGCCATGCGCCTCGCCCTCGCCGAGGCCGCCGCGGCCGTGCCGGCCGGTGACGTACCGGTCGGCGCGGTCGTGCTCTCGCCGGCCGGCGAGGTCCTCTCCCTCGGCCGCAACGAGCGGGAGGCGACCGGCGATCCGACCGCCCACGCCGAGGTCCTGGCGCTGCGCCGGGCCGCCGCCGCCACCGGCGAGTGGCGGCTGACCGGCTGCACCCTCGTGGTGACCCTGGAGCCCTGCGTGATGTGCGCGGGCGCCCTGGTCCAGTCCCGCGTCGAACGCGTCGTCTACGGCGCCGACGACGAGAAGGCGGGCGCCGCCGGCTCCCTCTGGGACCTCGTCCGCGACCAGCGCCTCAACCACCGCCCGGAGGTCGTCCGGGGCGTCCTCGGCGAGGAGTGCGCGCAGCAGCTCACCGCCTTCTTCCGCACCCGCTGACCTGCGCGGGGACACGGATTTCTTCACCGGGCCGGTTTGGGCTAAGCTCTCTCTCGGTAGCGTGTCCGAGCGGCCGAAGGAGCTCGCCTCGAAAGCGAGTGTGGGGAAACTCACCGAGGGTTCAAATCCCTCCGCTACCGCCACTACGAAGGCCCGATGCATCGCATCGGGCCTTCGGCGTTCCCCGGTGTGCTCCCCGCGCGTTGCCCCGTGTGCCCGGTGCGTCCCCGCGTACGGCGAAGGGCCCCGGCGCACCGCCGGGGCCCTTCGTCTCCTGCTCGCGTCCCGCCCGGGGAAGAGGACGGGGGGAGCGGCATCGGGGGGACAAGCCGCTCCCCCCGATGAGAACCGGTCCGGCAAGCCCTGCGCCGCAGTCAGGGGGGAAGCTCGCGGCGCGGGCCCCGCAGTGCGGGCCGGTTCCGTGTGCCCCGCGGATTCCTGCCAGATCCGCCGGGCCCGACATCCATCCTGCTCCCCTCTCGCCCGTCCGGGGGACGGCGAAAGACCCCGAACGCCGGGCCCTTGGTCCATAAAGGCTCGGTTAGAGTGGGCCACCGCCGAGGCGGGGTGACGGTACGGGGAGGGGTGGGGCTGGTGTCCCAGGCGAGGAAGGTCGCGGTGTACGCGTTCGGGGTCTTCATCCTGTACGCGATCATCACGGCCCCGGACCGCTCCGCGGAGCTGGTCCAGATAGGGTTCGAGGGCCTTTCCAGCGCCGCCAAGGGTGTCGGCGAGTTCATGACCGAACTCATCAACTAGGAGCCCTCCGTGATCCGCCATCTGGTCCTCTTCAAGCTCAACGAGGGCGTCGAGCGCGACGAGCCGCGCGTCGTCGCCGGCGTCGAGGCGTTCCGCGCGCTCGGCGGGCAGATCCCCGAGCTGCGCTTCTGGGAGTGCGACTGGAACGTGTCGGACCGGCCGATCGCCTACGACTTCGCGATCAACTCGGCCGTGGAGGACCTGGACGCGCTCCAGCGCTACCTCGACCACCCGGCGCACCAGGCCGGGGTGGGGCTGTGGCGCGAGTTCTCCACCTGGGTGATCGCGGACTACCCCTTCTAGGCCCTTCGCCCTCCCGCGACTCCGAGACCCCCCGCCGTACGGGCGGGGGGTCTCGCGCGTTTCCGCCTCCCGCGCCTCTGGCCTCCGCTTTTTCGTCCACCATGCCTTCAACACGTGGTTATGCGGTGCTTGCACACAGTGGACATGTCTTGTGATGCTATGACCGCTTTTGATGGATGAATTGATCGTTTGTACGTAGTCGGCCCCACAGCCGGCTACACCAGCCAAAGGGGTGGCGTGAACGTGCCGGCCAGTACAGCGCCTCAGGTCCCGCCCCAGCACGAGGGAGCCGGAGCCGCGGACACCCCCCGCCCCCGGAGCAGTCGCGGCGCCGACACCCGGGCGCTCACCCAGGTGCTCTTCGGGCAGCTCAAGGACCTGGAGCCGGGAAGCCCCGAACACGACCGGGTGCGCGGGGCCCTGATCGAGGCCAACCTGCCGCTCGTGCGGTACGCGGCGGCCCGCTTCCGCTCGCGCAACGAGCCGATGGAGGACGTCGTCCAGGTCGGCACGATCGGCCTGATCAACGCGATCGACCGCTTCGACCCGGAGCGCGGCGTGCAGTTCCCGACCTTCGCCATGCCCACCGTGGTCGGCGAGATCAAGCGCTACTTCCGGGACAACGTCCGCACCGTGCACGTGCCGCGCCGGCTGCACGAGCTGTGGGTACAGGTGAACGGCGCCACCGAGGACCTGACGACGGCCCACGGCCGCTCCCCCACCACCGCCGAGATCGCCGAGCGGCTGCGGATCGGCGAGGACGAGGTGCTCGCCTGCATCGAGGCCGGACGGTCGTACCACGCCACCTCCCTGGAGGCGGCCCAGGAGGGCGACGGGCTGCCCGGGCTGCTCGACCGGCTCGGCTACGAGGACCCGGCGCTGGCCGGCGTCGAGCACCGCGACCTGGTCCGGCACCTGCTCGTCCAGCTCCCCGAGCGGGAGCAGCGGATCCTGATGCTGCGCTACTACAGCAACCTGACCCAGTCTCAGATCAGCCAGGAGCTCGGGGTCTCGCAGATGCACGTGTCAAGGCTCCTCGCCCGGAGCTTCGCCCGGCTGAGGTCCGCAAACAGGATCGAGGCGTAACCGGAACGGGTAGACCGGTTCGGAGCGGTCCGACGCCGGCTCACATGCCGTACACCCCTTGTTTCCTGCGGATATGCACCCACTCCTTGTCGACAAGTCACTACAGCGTGTTGCCGACATGTGACATTCTGCTGGGGACGCGTTTGCCGCAGCCCCACGGCCGGTATTCAGGTGGAAGCTGCGTTCCTCCGATGGTCGCGGCCCACCGCGACCGTCCGCGACCTCTAGGGGGTGGCATGTCCGCAGATCAGGGCAGCTCGAAGGTGCTCACGCTCACGCCCGTTCCGGTCCTCGTGTCCGAGCCCGTGCCCACGCAGACGACGGCGCCGACCGCCGCCGAGAGCGGGGCGCTGCCGGCCCCGCCGCCGCCCGCCGTCGCCCCGGAGGCGCTCGACACCCGCACCCTCTCCCGGTCCCTGTTCCTGAGGCTGCGCGCGCTCGACACCGAGGGCGCCGCGGCCGACAGCCCGGAGCGGACCTACGTACGCGACACCCTGATCGAGCTGAACCTGCCGCTCGTGCGGTACGCGGCGGCCCGCTTCCGCTCGCGCAACGAGCCGATGGAGGACATCGTCCAGGTCGGCACCATCGGGCTGATCAAGGCGATCGACCGCTTCGACTGCGAACGGGGCGTGGAGTTCCCGACGTTCGCGATGCCGACGGTCGTCGGCGAGATCAAGCGCTTCTTCCGCGACACCTCGTGGTCGGTGCGGGTGCCGCGCCGGCTCCAGGAGCTGCGGCTCGCCCTCACCAAGGCCAGCGACGAGCTCGCCCAGAAGCTCGACCGCTCGCCGACCGTGCCCGAACTCGCCGCCGTGCTCGGGGTGTCGGAGGACGACGTCGTCGACGGCCTCGCGGTGGGCAACGCGTACACCGCCTCCTCGCTCGACTCGCCCTCCCCGGAGGACGACGGCGGCGAGGGCTCCCTCGCGGACCGCCTCGGCTACGAGGACACGGCCCTGGAGGGCGTCGAGTACCGCGAGTCCCTGAAGCCGCTGCTCGCCAAACTCCCGCCCCGGGAGCGGCAGATCATCATGCTGCGCTTCTTCGCGAACATGACCCAGTCGCAGATCGGCGAGGAGGTCGGCATCTCGCAGATGCACGTCTCGCGGCTGCTCACCCGTACGCTCGCCCAGCTCCGCGAGGGCCTGATCTCCGACTGACGTCCGGCCGGATCGCGGTCGACTTCCCGGAAACCGCCCCTTGTTGACGTGCCGTCAGCCACACTGGGGCGCATGAGGCGCAGGAAGCAGCCGGTACTCGTGGCGGTGGCGCTCTGCCTCGGCGGAGCGCTCACCGCGTGCGGAGGCGGAGGAGACGGCGAGGGGTTCACGGCGGTCGGCGCCGGTCCCTCGCCCGGCGGCGCGGTCGCCCCCTCGGGCGCGGTCACCCTGGTTCCGCTGGAGAGCCCCACGGCGAGCGGCACCACCTCCAGCACCTCCTCCCCGCCCCCGGTCGCCCCGCAGTCCCCGCGACCGCCGGGCGCGTCCCCCTCGCCCTCCGCCGGTACGGGGACGGGCGCGGACTCCGGCTCCGGCTCCGGCGCGCAGCCCGGTTCCGGTACGCGGACGGGCGCGGCTTCCGGCGCCGGCCCGGGCTCCTCCGGCTCCGGTACGGGGCCCGGCGGCGGTTCCGGAGGGCGTACGGAGCCGGGGGCGCCGCCCGGGGGGTCCTCCGGCGGCGGCGCGTCGTCCGGCGCGACCACGGCGCCGCCCCGCACCACCGCCCCCGCACCCCGGCCCACCACCACGGCACCGCGGCCGTCCTCGCCGGCTCCCGCGCCCGGCCCGGCCGTGCTCACGGTCTCCGCGCCCGTCACCGCGGACGGCGACACCCGCTGGTGCGAGCGGGTCACGGTGACCTTCCGGAACACCGGCGGCTCCCCCGTGACCTCCGGCACCGCGACCTTCGCCACCCACGTCATCGGCGCGCTCGGCCTCGACTGGGGCACGGTCACCACCACCCAGCCGCTGCCGGCCCCGATCGCCGCCGGGGCGGCGCGGAAGCAGACGTACACGGTGTGCGTGGAGTCCTGGCGGGTGCCGCTCGGCATGCGCGTCGACACCCGCGAGGTGACCGCTAGCTGGCGGTGAGCCCGTACCGCACCCCCGTCAGCTCCTCGGAGAGGTCCCAGAGGCGGCGGCCCGTCTCCGGGTCGGCCGCGGCGGCCGAGGGCTTCACCCGGACCGGGGAGCCGCGGAGTTCGCCGGGGCCGTCCGGGCCGATGAAGTCGCCGCCGGCCGCCTCCGGGGCGGTCGCCGCGTACAGCTGGGGCAGGGCTCCGCGCTCCGGGCGCTGGGCGAGGAGCGGGTTGCCGATCCGGCTGTAGAAGAAGCGGGTGAAGCCGGTGACGTCACGGGTCTGGAGGCCGGTCGCGGTGTAGCCGGGGTGGGCGAGGACGCTGCGGACCGGGCGGCCGGCGGCGGAGAGCCGGCGGTGCAGCTCGTGGCCGAAGACGGCGTTGGCGAGCTTCGAGCGGCTGTAGAAGGCCATCGGGGCGTAGCCGCGCTCGCCCGTGAGGGCGGCGGGGTCGCCGAGGCGGAGGTCGCCCTGCCGGTGCATCAGCGAGCTGACCGTGACGACCCGGCCGCCGTCCGGCAACCGGTCGAGGAGCAGGCCGGTGAGGGCGAAGTGGCCGAGGTGGTTGGCGGCGAACTGCAGCTCGTGGCCCTGGGCGCTGAGCGTGCGGGGCGGGCCCATCACGCCCGCGTTGTTGACGAGGACGTCCAGCCGCGGGTGGTCGGCGCGCACCGCCTCGGCGAAGGCGCGCACCGAGTCGAGGTCGGCGAGGTCGATCCGGCGGACGGTCAGGAGGTCCGGGGCGATGCCCTCGGCGGTGAGGGCGGCGACGGTCCGGTGGCCCTTCGCCTCGTCCCGTACGGCCAGGACCACCCGGCCGCCCCGCCGGGCGAGGGCGCGGGTGGTCGCGAGGCCGAGGCCGCCGGTGGCTCCGGTGACGACGTGGACCCGGCCGGTGAGGTCGGGGATGGCGTCGGCGGTCCAGTGCTGGGTGCGCGTACGACTCATACGACACACACTGCCGCTCGTGTCACTTAGTGTCAAACATGTCGATGGATGTCATCGATGCCACCGCGTTAGCATCGGCACGTGAGCACCGCACCCGAGCCCGCCGCGCCCGAGCCCGCGCCCGCCGCGACCGGCCCCACGTCCGCCGCGCCCGGGTCCGGGCCGGCCGCACCCGGGTCCGCCCCCCGCGCCATGACGCTCGCCCAGCGCAAGCGGGAGCTGGTCGCGACCGAGCTGACCGAGACCGCGCTCCAGCTCTTCGCGCACGAGGGCTTCGAGGCGGTGACGGTCGACGAGATCGCGACCGCCGCCGGCGTCTCCAAGCGGACCTTCTTCCGGTACTTCGCGTCCAAGGAGGACGTCGTCGTCCAGTTCCTGGCCGGGATGGGCACCGACATGCGGACGGAGCTGGCCGCCCGGCCGGCCGGCGAGCCGCCCTCGGCCGCGCTGCTGCACGCCGTCTCCGTGCCGCTCGCCGCCTGCGGCGACCACGCCGAGCGGGTCCTTCCCGTCGTCCGGCTGATCCTGCGGACGCCCGCGCTGCTCGCCCGCTTCCTGGAGCACGAGGCCGGCTGGCGCGAGGAGCTGGCCGGGGAGCTGGCCGTCCGGCTCGGGCTCGACCCGGCGGACTCGCTCTACCCCCGGCTCGCGGCGGGCATGGCGCTCACCGCCTTCGACACGGTGCTGCGGCGCTGGAGCGAGGACGCCGGGGACGCGGCTGGGGCCGGGGCCGGGGACGCCGACCCGCTCGTCCTGATCGTGCGCGCCTTCACCCAGCTGGCCCCGGCCCTGGACGCCGAATAACCGGACGACCGGGATGACCGGGACGACCGGGATGACCGGGACGACCGGGACGACCGGGACGACCTGCGGGGATCGTCTCCCCTCACGGCGGGGGCTCCCCCGTCGGGGCATGGAAAAGGGGCCGGATCCGTCGGGATCCGGCCCCTTCCGGGAACGGGGGATCAGAAGGCGGCGAGCCAGACGACTCCCGCCACGACCACGATCGCGGCGATCACGCCGGCGATGACGCCGAGGCGCGGGCCGCCCGAGGCGGCGGCCGCCTGCTGCGGCTGACGCTGCGGGGTGCCCTCGTCGACGAAGGCGCGGAACATCTGGGTGCTGCCGGCGGGGTCGTAGCCCTCGGGGCCCTGGGCGCCCTGGCCGTACGGTGCTTGCGGATTGTGTGCCATGGGCCAGGACCCTAGCGAAACCGGGGGGAGGGGCCCAAGCTCCGGGTCCCGGCCTCCTCCAGGCCTCCCCCTCGCCTCCCCTTTGCCGATTCTTTAGCGCCGTTTGACCGATTTAGTTTGCCTGGAGCAACCATCCATCTCTATGGTTGCCCTAAGCAACAAGTTGGAAGGGGTCCTCGTGGAACCGAGCAACCGCTACGAGGACCTGGCACGCGCCATCAGCGCGTTCGGCGCCGTGAAGCGCGGGATCGCCCGCGTCCTGCCGGGCGACTGCCAGGGCGGCGCCGCCGCCGTGCTCGCCCTGCTCAAGCACCACGGCGACATGCGGACGAGCCGGCTGGCCGAGCTCATGGCCGTGGACATGTCGGTGTGCAGCCGCCACGTGGCGCACGCCGTCTCCCGCGGCTGGGTCGAGCGACTGCCCGACCCCGACGACGGCCGCTCCCGCATCCTGCGGCTGAGCCCCGACGGCTTCACGATGCTCACCGAACTCGACCGCCGGGTGACCGAATCCTTCACCCACCACCTCGCGGAGTGGTCCGACGACGACGTCGCACTGCTCACCACCCTGCTCGCCCGACTCCGCGACTCCTTCGGGGACTGCCGGGCCACCCACGCCTGAACTCGCCCGCACTCGCTTGAAACCAGAGGAACCCCACTTCATGGCTACGACCACACCCGACACCGGTGTGCGGAGCGCCCCGGCCGGAACCGGAGACTCCGCCGCTCCGATGACGCACCGTCAGATCATGGAGGCGCTCTCCGGGCTGCTGCTCGGCATGTTCGTCGCCATCCTGTCCTCGACGATCGTCTCCAACGCCCTCCCCCAGATCATCACCGACCTGGAGGGCGGCCAGTCCGCCTACACCTGGGTCGTCACCGCGACCCTGCTGTCGATGACCGCCACCACCCCGCTCTGGGGCAAGCTGGCCGACCTCTTCTCCAAGAAGCTGCTCATCCAGATAGCCCTGACGATCTACGTCGCGGGCTCGATCGTCGCCGGCCTCTCCCAGTCCACCGGCATGCTCATCGCCTGCCGCGTGGTCCAGGGCATCGGCGTCGGCGGTCTCACCGCCCTCTCCCAGATCATCCTCGCCGCGATGATCGCCCCCCGTGAGCGCGGCCGGTACAGCGGCTACCTCGGCGCGGTCTTCGCCGTCGCCACCGTCGGCGGCCCGCTGCTCGGCGGCGTCATCACCGACACCGAGTGGCTCGGCTGGCGCTGGTGCTTCTACGTCGGCGTGCCCTTCGCGATCATCGCCCTGATCGTCCTCCAGAAGACCCTCAAGCTCCCCGTCGTGAAGCGCGAGGTCAAGGTCGACTGGGCCGGCGCCTTCTTCATCAGCGCCGCCGTCTCCCTGCTGCTCGTCTGGGTCACCTTCGCCGGTGACAAGTACGACTGGATGTCCTGGCAGACGGCCGCCATGGTCGGCGGTTCGGTCCTGCTCGGCGCGGTCTTCGTGCTCGTCGAGTCCAAGGCCTCCGAGCCGATCATCCCGCTGCGCCTCTTCCGCAACCGGACCATCACGCTGGCCTCGCTCGCCTCGCTCTTCGTCGGCGTCGCGATGTTCGCCGGCACGGTCTTCTTCAGCCAGTACTTCCAGCTGGCCCGCAACGAGTCGCCGACCATGTCCGGCGTCCTCACCATCCCGATGATCGCCGGCCTCTTCGTCTCCTCGACGGCCTCCGGCCTGATCATCACCAAGACCGGCCGCTGGAAGGCCTGGCTGATCAGCGGCGGCGCGCTCGCCACCGCGGGCCTCGGCCTCCTCGGCACCCTGCGGTACGACACCCCGTACTGGCACATCGCCCTCTTCATGGCGGTCCTCGGCCTGGGCATCGGCATGATGATGCAGAACCTGGTGCTCTGCACGCAGAACCAGGTGGCCCCCGCCGACCTCGGCGCCGCCTCCTCCGTCGTCACCTTCTTCCGCTCCCTCGGCGGCGCGATCGGCGTCTCGGCGCTCGGCGCGGTCATGGCCCACCGGGTCACCGACTACGTCAAGGAGGGCATGGCGGAGCTCGGCCCGAAGGCCGCGGCGGCCATGGGCCAGGGCGGCCCCGGCGGTGCCATCCCCGACATGGACAAGCTGCCCGCCCCGATCCGCACGGTGATGGAGAGCGCGTACGGCCACGGCGTCGGCGACGTCTTCCTCTACGCGGCGCCCTTCGCGCTGCTCGCCTTCCTGGTGACGCTCTTCATCAAGGAGGTCGCGCTGAAGAGCAACACCGTCACGGCGGAGGACGCCTAGAAAGACTCCCGGCCGCGCTTCGAGCGGAGGCGCGGCCGGGGCACGAACGGAGCGGCGGGCAGGGGACGGCCCGCCGCTCCGTCACGTTCCGGGGGCCTCCCGGGCGACCATCGCCTCGATCCCGGCGATCATGAGGTCCAGGGCGAAGGCGAAGTCGCGGTCCCAGATGTCGCTGACCGAGCCGTGCGAGGCCCGCTCCTCCAGGAGGTCCGCCATCGGCTCCAGCGTCTCCATGAAGGCGGGATCGTCCCGGAACGCCTTGATCGACTGGCCGTAGAAGTCGTCCGCGTCCATCCCGGCCTCGACCGCGCGCCGCGCGAACTGCGCCTCGATGGTCCCGTAGCCGTACACGAACTGGAAGACCGCCGACATCGCGCTCGGCTGCCGGCCGGTCGGCAGCCCGGTGTCCCGGATCGTCTCCTGGATCTTCCCCCCGACGGCGATCGCGTGCGGCCCGATGTTCAGGTACTGGCCCGCGCACGGCGACATCCACGGGTGGCGGACGAGCATCCCGCGGTACTGGAGGGCGAGCGTCCTCAGCCGCTCGCGCCAGTCGGCCCCGGCGGCGACCGCGTCCAGGTCGATCTCGGCGTACACGGTGTCGATCGCGTACTCGATGATGTCGTCCTTGGTGTCCACGTACCAGTACAGGGACATCGCGGTGACGCCGAGCTCGGCCGCGAGCCGGCGCATCGACAGCTTGCCGAGGCCGTCCCGGTCGAGCATGCGGACGGAGGCCGCCACGATCCGCTCGCGGTCGAGCCCGGTCGGACCGCCGCCGGTGCGGGCGGCCCTCTGCTCCAGCCAGACGCTGGAGCCCGCCGGGTTCTTCTGCCGGTCCGCGGCCTTGACCATGCGGTTCCTCCGTCCGTCGGTGCTCGTGCCCATGCTAGGCAGCGGCGACCGGCTCGGCTGCCGCGGACTGCTCCACCCGCTCCGCCCGCTTCAGCAGGAAGGCGGCGAGCAGGCCGCCCACGAGGACGGCGACCGCGCCGACCAGCTGGCTGGTCTGGAGCCCGGAGGCGAAGGCGTCGGAGATCCGCGCCCGCTCGGCCTCGTCGCCGGCCGCCGCGAGGGCCGCGGGGAGCGAGGCCGCGGTGACGGTGACGAGGGCGGCGAAGCGGGCGTTGAGGACGGCGCCGAGGACGGCGACGCCGAGGCCGTTGCCGAACTCGGCGAGGGTGCCGTTGACGCCCGCGCCGACGCCCGCCTTCTCCGGCGGGATCGCGCTCATGATCGCGTTGGCCATGGCCGGGTTGGAGACCGCGAGGCCGGTCCCCATGAGGACCAGGCCGAGCAGCATGCCCCAGTACGTGCCCTCCGAACCGCCGCCGATCAGGGCGATGGAGGCGAGGCCGGCCGCGACCAGCGTCATGCCCACCGTCACGGTCGGCGGGGTGCCGAGCTTCATCACGATCCGCGGGCCGATGCCGCTGAGGTTGAGGAGGACCACGGTCAGCGCCAGCGGCGCCATCCGCAGCCCCGCCTCCAGCGGCTCGTAGCCGAGCACGAACTGGAGGTGCTGGGTGAGCAGGAACATCGAGCCGCCCATCCCGAACATCACGAGGATCGCGCCGGCGACCGCGCCCACGAACTTCTGGTTGCGGAAGAAGTGCATGTCGAGCATCGGGTACGGGGTCCGCAGCTCCCACAGCGCGAACGCGGCGAGCACCGCGACGCCGATCGCGGCCGGGACCAGCACCTCGGTGGAGGTCCAGCCGTGCTCGGGACCGGTGATGATCGCGTACACGGCGGCGGTCATGCCGACGGTGGAGAGCAGCGCGCCCATCAGGTCGGGGCGGTCGCCCTGCGGGTTCTTCGACTCGGGGACCAGCTTGAGGACGGCGACCAGGCCGATGACGGCCACCGGGATGTTGATGAGGAAGATCATCCCCCACCAGAAGTGGTCGAGGATCGCGCCGCCGATCAGCGGTCCGGCGGCGAAGCCGAGCGAGCTGACGGTGGCCCAGAGGGCGATGGCCTTCACGCGCTCGGAGTCGTCGAAGATCTGCATGACGACGGCGAGCGTGGTGGTCATCAGGAGCGCACCGCCGACGCCCATGCCCGCGCGGGCGGCGATCAGCTGCCCGGTGGAGCCGGCCAGACCCGCGGCGAGCGAGCCGAGGCCGAAGAGCGCGAGGCCGACGGCGAGCAGCTTCTTGCGGCCGTAGCGGTCGGCGGCGTTGCCGGCGGAGAGGAGGAGGCCGGACTGGACGAGCGAGTAGGCGTTGATCATCCACTGGATGTCGCTGGTGGAGGCGTGCAGCTCGGTGGTCAGCGAGGGGATGGCGACGCTGAGGATGGTGTTGTCGAGCAGCACGGTGAGCTGGGCGAGACAGATGACGCCGAGGATCAGCCAGCGCTGCGGGTGGCCGCCGGTGGCCCCGGCCGGGGGAGTGGCCGCGGGGGTGGCCGTCATGGAAACTCCTTATACGGTGTACGAGAAACAGGGCTCGTACACCGTAGAGGAGGTCTCGTACGCTGTATAGGGGTTTTATTTCGGGGCGGTCAGGTCGTAGAAGGTGGCGTTGCCGACGGTGACGGCGGTGAAGTTCTCCTCGACCCAGCCGCTGATCCCGGAGCCGCCGCCCATGCCCCCGCCTCCGATGAAGTAGTGGATCCTCCCCTCGGCGACGTACCGCTGGAACTGGGCGAGGGTCGGGGACGGGTCGCTGCCGTTGAAGCCGCCGATCGCCATCACCGGCTTCTCGGTGGCGAGCTGGTAACCGGCCGCGTTCTGCGCGCCGATCGCGGCGGCGGCCCAGGTGTACGCGTCGGCGTCCTGGAGCAGCTTCGCCCTGGCCTCCGCCCCGACACTGGCGCCGTTGAGGAGCCCGCCCATGCCGCCGCCCCCGCCCATGCCGCCGCGCTCACCGAAGCCGGGCATCTGCCCACCCGTCGGGGGCTGACCCTGTGCCTGGCCCTGTGCCTGGCCCCGGCCGCCGCCCGGGAAGCCGCCCGGGAAGCCGTTCGGGGGCTGCATGCCGTTGGGCGGTTGCACACCTCCGGCTCCGTCACCGCCGTCCGTACGCTGCCCGGCGCCGTCCGTACGCTGCCCGGTGCCGTCCGCGCGCGGACCCCCGCCGGGGAAGCCGCCGCCGGGGCCTCGGCCGCCGAAGCCGGCGCCCGCGGGGCCCGCCGTGACGATGGAGCCCTGGTGGCCGGTGGAGAGCGTCTCCAGGGTGTACGCGAACGGGCCCGCGAGTCCCGCCGCCAGACCGAGGCCCGCCGCGGCGAGGCCCAGGCGACGGTCGGCTCGGCCCGCGACGAGCAGGCCGAGCGCGGCCACCGCCCCCGTCACCAGCACGGTCCAGCGCAGCCAGGGGAGGTGGTCCGGCGTCCGGCCGAGCAGCGTCCAGCCCCACCAGGCGGTCACCCCGGCCGCGAGCGCGAGCGCCGCCGAGGCGGCGAAGCCCGTCCGCTCCTCCCACAGCACCGCCGCGCCCATGCCGATCAGGGCGGCGAGGTACGGCGCCAGCGCCACCGTGTAGTACTCGTGGAAGATGCCGGCCATGAAGCTGAAGACGCCCAGCGTCATCAGCAGCGCCCCGCCCCACACCAGGAACGCGGCCCGGGCCGTGTCCGTGCGCGGCGCCCGCCGGGTGACGACGAGTCCGGCCAGGAGCAGGAGCAGCGCGGCCGGGAGCAGCCAGGAGATCTGGCCGCCGATGGAGTCGTTGAACATGCGGAGCGGACCGGTCTCGCCCCAGCCGCCGCCCTGTCCCCCGCCGCGGCCTCCGCCGCCGACGCTGCCGACCTCGTTGCCGTTGATCCGGCCGAGGCCGTTGTAGCCGAAGGTCAGCTCAAGGAAGCTGTTGTTCTGCGAGCCGCCGACGTACGGGCGCGAGGCCGCCGGCCAGAGCTCGACGAGCGCCACCCACCAGCCGCCGGAGACGACCAGCGCCAGCCCGGCGAGGCCCAGCTGCCCGAGCCGCTTCAGCGGCCGGGCCGGGGCGCACACCGCGTACACGAGCGCGAGCGGCGGCAGGATCAGGAAGGCCTGGAGCGTCTTCGTCAGGAACGCGAAGCCGAACGCGACCCCGGCCGCGACCAGCCACTTCGTACCGCCCTCGGCCCGCTCCAGGGCCCGCAGCACGGCGTACACGGCCACGGTCATGAGCAGCGCGAGCAGCGCGTCCGGGTTGTTGAAGCGGAACATCAGCGCGGCGACCGGGGTCAGCGCGAGCACCGTGCCCGCGATCAGACCCGCGCCGGCGCCGAAGCGGCGGCGGACGGCCGCGTACAGCACGGCGACCGTGGCCACGCCCATCAGCACCTCCGGCACGAGGATCTGCCAGGAGCCGAGGCCGAAGAGGCGGACGGAGAGCGCCATCGGCCAGAGCGCGGCCGGCGGCTTGTCGACGGTGATGGCGTTGGCCGCGTCGAGCGAGCCGAAGAAGAAGGCCTTCCAGCTTTCGCCGCCGGCCTGGACGGCCGCCGAGTAGAAGGAGTTGGCGTAGCCGGAGGCGCTCAGGTTCCAGAGGTAGAGCGCGGTGGTGGCGGCGAGCAGGCCGAGGAGGGCCGGGCGCACCCAGGGGGCGTCGCCGGGGCGGCCGCGCCACAGCCGGGCGAGCCGTCCGGGGGCCCGGGGGCCCGCGTGCGCCGCCGGGAGCGCGGGGGGAGTCGTCGCGGTCATCGGTCGGCCCCCGTGGGGTGTCGGCGCTCCGGGAAGACCCAGAGCCGGAAGAGCAGGAAGCGCAGGACGGTCGCGGCGAGGTTGGCGACGACGAGCACGGCGAGTTCGGTGGAGTGCGCCGGATCGCCGGTGGCCGCGCCGAGCGCGGCGAGCGAGCCGCTGGTCAGGGCGAGGCCGATGGCGAAGACCACGAGCCCCTGCGCCTGGTGGCGGACGGCCCGGTCGCGGCCGCGGACGCCGAAGGTGAGCCGGCGGTTGGCGGCCGTGTTGGCGACGGCGGAGACGAGGAGGGCGGCGGCGTTGGCGAGCTGGGCGCCGGCGCCGAGCCGGAAGAGGGAGTAGAGGGCGAGGTAGAAGAGCGTGGAGAGCACGCCGACCACGCAGAAGCCGACCAGCTGGCGGGCGAGTCCGCCGGGGACGCCGGAGAGGTCGCGGTCGCGCGGGTCGTCGCCGAAGGGCCGGGCGAGCCGGTCCAGCGGCAGCGAACCGGTCGCGAGCGCCCGCCCGACCCGCCACACGCCCTTCAGGTCGTCGGTGGCGGTCCTCACGAGGTGCACGGTCGAGTCGGGGTCGTCGACCCAGTCGACCGGCACCTCGTGGATCCGCAGCCCGGCCCGCTCGGCGAGCACGAGCATCTCGGTGTCGAAGAACCAGCCGGTGTCCTCGACCATCGGCAGCAGCCGCTCGGCGACGTCGCGCCGGATCGCCTTGAAGCCGCACTGGGCGTCGGAGAAGCGGGCGGCGAGCGAGCCGCGCAGGATCAGGTTGTACGCCCGCGAGATGAACTCCCGCTTGGGCCCGCGCACCACCCGCGAGGAGCGGGCCAGCCGGGAGCCGATGGCCAGGTCGGAGTGGCCGGAGATCAGCGGGGCGACGAGCGGGAGCAGCGCGTTGAGGTCGGTGGACAGGTCCACGTCCATGTAGGCGAGGACGGGGGCGTCGGAAGCCGACCACACGGTCCGCAGCGCCCGGCCGCGCCCCTTCTGTTCGAGGCGGACCGACCGCACCTCGGGCACCTCCGCGGCGAGGGCGGCGGCGATGCCGGGCGTGGCGTCGGTGGAGGCGTTGTCGGCGACGGTGACGCGGAAGCCGTACGGGAAGGTGCGCTTCAGGTGCGCGTGGAGCCGGCGGACGCACGGCTCCAGGTCCTTCTCCTCGTTGTAGACGGGGATCACCACGTCCAGAACGGGCCGTCCCGCTTCGCTCGCCGGCAGGTGCTCCCGGGCGGGGAGGGTGCCGGGGGCCTGCGTCGCGGGCCCCGCGAGGGTGTGGGTTCGCATGTCCACGACCCTCGCCGGGCCCGCTGTCACGGCTGTGTGATCAGCCTGTGCTCCGCCTGTGAGTGCGCGCCCACGGGGTTCTTCTCCGCCGGCAGGACCACCGAGAAGACGGTCCGTCCGGGGACGGAGTCGACGGTCACCTCGCCGCCGTGGGCGACGACGACGGCCCGCACGATGGCGAGGCCGAGCCCGGTGGAACCGGCCTGCCGGGAGCGGGAGGCGTCGCCGCGGGCGAAGCGCTCGAAGACGGTGGGCAGCAGCCCGGGCGGGATGCCGGGCCCGTCGTCCCGCACCTCGACGACGACGTCCGTGCCCTCGGCCCGAACCCCCGCGGTGACGGTGGTCCCGGGCGGGGTGTGGGTGCGGGCGTTGGCGAGCAGGTTGAGCAGCACCTGGTGGAGCCGGGCGGCGTCGCCGCGGACGGCCTGCGCCCCGGTCTCCCCGGGCAGTTCGAGGCGCCAGTGGTGGTCGGGCCCGGCGGCGCGGGCGTCGCCGACGGCGTCCACGACCAGGGGGACGAGGTCGGTCTCCTCGTACGAGAGGGGGCGTCCGGCGTCGAGCCGGGCGAGCAGCAGGAGGTCGTCGACCAGACCGGTCATGCGGGTGGCCTCGGACTCGATCCGGCCGAGCGCGTGCCGGGTGTCGGGCCCGCACTCCTCCCGGCCGCGCCGGGTGAGTTCGGCGTAGCCGCGGATGGAGGCGAGCGGGGTGCGCAGTTCGTGGCTGGCGTCGGCGACGAACTGCCGGACCCGGGTCTCGCTCTGCTGGCGGGCGTCGAGGGCCGCGTGGACGTGGTCGAGCATCCGGTTGAGCGCGGCGCCGACCTGCCCGACCTCGGTCCGCGGATCGGCCTCGGCCTCCGGGACGCGCTGGTGGAGCGCGACCTCGCCGCTGTGCAGCGGCAGCCGGGCGACCTGGGAGGCGGTGGCGGCGACCCGGCGCAGCGGCCGCAGCGCGATCCGCACGAGCACCGTCCCGGCGAGCGAGGCGGCGGCGAGAGAGGCGCCGGTGAGGCTGAGTTCGACGAGGACGAGGGTGGAGAGGGCGTTCTCGACCTCGGTGAGCGGGATGCCGGTGAGGAAGGCGCCGTGGACGCCCTCGGCGTACACGACCCGGTACGGGCCCGGCCCGCCGGGCAGCTCGACCGTGTGCGCGCGGCCGTCGCGGGGCACGTCGGCGAGCGCGGCCTCCTGCGCGGCGTCCAGCTTCTCGACCGGGAAGCGGGGTCCGTCGCCGGTGCCGCTGCCGGGGACCTCCGTCGAGTACCCCGCCTCGGTGACCTCCCCGCCGTCCACGACGGCGCCGAGGGTCCCTATCGGGGAGCCCGGCGTGCCGAGGAAGGCGAGGGGTTCACGGCCCCGGCCCGGGTCAGGACCGAAAGGCACGGCCGGCGGCCCGGAGGCCCGCTGGGCGAGCGCCGTCAGCTGTTCGTCGGCCCGGTCGTAGAGGTAGGAGCGGTACGCGATGGTGGTGACGGTGCCGATGACGGCCGCGACGACCGCGATCAGCGCGACGGCGGAGACCACCAGCCGCGTCCGCAGCGACCAGGGCCGCCGGGTGCGGCTCCGGAGGCGGAGGCGCATGGGGGTCTACTCCCCCGGCTTGATGAGGTAACCGGCCCCCCGCCGGGTGTGGATCATCGGCGAGCGCCCGGCGTCGATCTTCCGGCGCAGGTAGGAGATGTACAGCTCGACGACGTTGGCCTGGCCGCCGAAGTCGTACGACCAGACCCGGTCGAGGATCTGCGCCTTGCTGAGCACCCGGCGCGGGTTGCGCATGAGGTAACGCAGCAGCTCGAACTCGGTCGCGGTGAGGTGGATCGAGTCGCCGCCCCGGGTGACCTCGTGGCTGTCCTCGTCGAGGGTGAGGTCGCCGACCGTGAGCACGGACTCGCTGCGGGCCTGCGCGGCCCCGGAGCGCCGGATCAGGCCGCGCAGCCGGGCGACGACCTCCTCCAGGCTGAACGGCTTGGTGACGTAGTCGTCGCCGCCGGCGGTGAGTCCCGCGATCCGGTCCTCGACGGCGTCCTTCGCCGTCAGGAAGAGGACCGGCACCTCGGGCAGCTCGCGCCGGATCGAGCCGAGCAGGCTGAGCCCGTCGACGTCCGGGAGCATGATGTCCAGGATGACGACGTCGGGCCGGAACTCGCGGACGGCCCGCAGCGCGCCGGCGCCGTCGCCGGCGCTGCGGACCTGCCAGCCCTCGTAGCGCAGGGCCATCGAGAGCAGTTCGGAGAGGGACGCCTCGTCGTCCACGACGAGGACGCGGACGGCGGTGCCGTCGGCACGGAGCAGATCGGCGCGGGTGCCGCGGCGGGCTGAAGTGCTGCGAGTGGTGACGGTCATGGCTCCACGCTCGCCGCCGCCGCTGAGATCACTCTTTCGCTTTCCTGTGAATTCCCTGAGAAAGCCACGTCCCCTCCGGGGGAGGGTTTCACGTGAAACCCTCCCCCGGAGGGGACCGGTCAGGGTTTCACGTGAAACATCGCGGCCCCGTTGTCGTGGAGGACCGCCCGGAGCCAGTCGTCGCCGAGCCCGAGCCGTTCGAGGGCGTGGAGCTGGTGGACGTACGGGTACGGGATGTTCGGGAAGTCGGAGCCGAGCAGGACCCGGTCCTGGAGGCCGGCCAGCCGCTTGAGCGCGTCGGGCGGGAAGGGCGCGAGCCGCTCGCTGAAGTCGGTGAACGCCATGGTGGTGTCCAGCCGCACGCCCTCGTACCGCTCCGCGAGCCCGAGGAAGTCCTCGTACTCCGGCATGCCCATGTGGGCGACGACCAGCCGCAGCCGCGGGTACCGGGCCATCAGCGCCCCGACCGGGCCCGGCCCGGTGAAGGCCCCGGGCGCGGGCCCGGAGCCGCAGTGGATGACGACCGGCGTCTCCCGCTCGGCCAGCAGCCCCCACACCTCGTCGAGCAGCGGGTCGTTCGGGTCGAAGCCGCCGACCTGGAGGTGCACCTTGAAGACCCGGGCCCCGGCGTCGAGGGCCTGCCGCACGTAGCCGGCGGCCTCCGGCTCGGGGAAGAGGGTCGCGGTGTGCAGACAGCCGGGCGTCCGCGCGGCGAAGTCCGCGGCCCAGGCGTTGAGCCAGGCGCCCATGCCGGGCTTGTGCGGGTAGAGCATCGAGGTGAAGGCGAGCACCCCGAAGCCGCGCAGCAGCTCGACGCGCCGGTCCTCCTCCTCGCGGTAGGTGATGGGCCAGGGCTGTCCGGTCAGCGGCCCGACGGCGTCGAAGTACGCCCACACCTTGTCGAGGACGTTCTTCGGCATGAAGTGGGTGTGCACGTCGACGAGTCCGGGCAGTCCGAGCCGCGCGGTCAGCTCCCGGACCGGCCCCGTCTCCCGAGCGGTCTCCGCCTCCCGGCCGGCCTCCACCGCCTCACGGCCCGCCTCCGACGCCCGGGCGGTCTCCGCCCCTCGGGCGCCGGTGGCCTCACTCCCGCTCAAAGCCGTAACTCCGCTCGACCTTCCCGACGTGGACGCTGTACGCCTCGTACCAGTGCTCCCGCCCGTGCTTCTTCGCCGCCGCGTGCGCGGTGTCCAGGCGCCAGGCGTCGAGCGCCTCCAGGTCACGGAAGTAGGCCACGGTGATGCCGATGCCACCGGGCGTGCGGGCGGACTCGTAGCCGAGGAAACCGGGCACGCCGGCGACCCGTTCGCGCAGCTCGGCGGCGGTCTCGGCGTAGCCCTCGGGGGCGTCGGGCCGCAGGGAGGTGAACACGGCGGTGTAGTAGGGCGGTTCGAGCCCGCCGATCGGCTTCTGCGTCATGCGGCCACCCTCGCCGGGCGGACCGGGCGCTGTCCACGGCCGCCGGTCAAAGGGATCCAAGACTTTACGATCAGAACAGACCGTCCTGGCCGGCGCTCTCCCGGTGGGGCGCGCGCCCCACCGGCACGCTCCAGGCGTCGCCCTCCCCGCCCCGCTCCAGCCCCCACCCGCCGAGCAGCCGGCCGTCGAGCACGAGGTGGCGCCCGCCGGGGTCGAGCAGGTGCAGGTCGGGCCCGGCGGCGGCGAGCACCCGCCCGGTGACGGTCCCGCCGTCCACGAGTTCGGTGACCGTCCCGTCGAGCGCGGGCAGCCCACCGAGGCCGAAGGCCTCCCCGTGGTCGTGCGCGGCGAACGGCAGCACGTCCAGCGTCTCGCCCCAGCCCCCGACGCCCAGCGCCCGCCCGTACAGCTCCTCGATCTCCGCGGCCCGGGCTCCGGCGTCGGGGAGGGCGACCCGCAGCGCCCGCTTCCGGTCGTACGGCACCCGGTCGGGCACGCCGAGGGCCTGCCGCAGCACCTCCTCCGTCCGCCGGGCGGCCATCAGCGGTCCGCGCCCGAGCCAGCAGAAGGCGACGGCGCCCTGTTCCAGGAGGCGGGCGGGCCCCCGGTGCTCCCCGGTGATGCCGGCCTTGACGGTGCCGGGCCCGAACCAGGCGAGGTACACGCGGTAGGGCCGGGGGTCGTCGGCGAAGGTGTCGGCGGCCACGGAGCGGGCCCGGTCGAGCCGGGCGCACTCGGGGCAGAGCCCGCCGGTGGACCGGCCGGGCACGGCGGCGGCGAGGGGGCAGCCGTGCCCCCGCGCCCCCGCGCAGACCCGTCCCCCCACGGCCCGGAAGACGAGTCCCCGTCCGTACGCGACGGGGCTCGTCCGCCCGCCCCACCACCGCAGCACGGCCGATTCCCCGCGCCACCCGACGCCGCCACTCCGCCACACGGCCGGTCACCTCCCACGTCCCGTCCCGCCGTTCCCATCCTCTCCCTCAGGGCAGGACGTAGATCCGGGTGCCGTCCGGGCAGGGGTCTCCGACCTCGCGCATGCAGCCCCGCTCGATGAGCAGCCGGACGCAGTCGCGGACCCGTTCGCCGGAGATGCCGGTGCGGCGGGTGACGTCCTGGGGCCGGCAGCGGATCCCGCCGCGGACGAGGGCGGGGGCGAGGAAGCTGGCGACGGCCCGCACGTCGCCGCTGATCTCCCAGGACTCGACGAGTTCCTGCGCGCTGAGCCGGGGCGGACCCTCGGTGCCCCGCTGCCGGGGGACGGCGAAGGAGCGCTCAAGGGAGTCGGCGACCCTTGAGAGGCTGTGCCGCGTCTCGCGCAGCAGCTCCGCGTAGCCGGCGAGGTCGGCGGCGCCCTCGTCGAACCGTCCTTCCAGCCGGACGAGCACGTCGACGAGTTCGGGCGGCAGCACGGACCCGTCGTGCGCCGGAGCCGGTTCGAGGCCGTAGCCGCCGTGCCGCTGCACCTCGGCCACCAGCTCGCCCACCCAGGCCCTGAACGGCCCGGCCTCGGGCGAGCGGCAGGCGGTGACGAGCTGCACGAGTCCGGGGAGGCTCACCATGCGCGCGGTGCCGCGGATGCCGCTGCGCGCGAGTATGTCCGGGCTCGGGGCCAGCTCGCGGGCCGGCGCCAGGCACCAGGCGGGCAGCGCCACGCTCCGCAGCGCCTCGCGCGGCCCCGCGTACCCCAGCCGCCGGGCCACGTCCACGACGGGGAACCAGTGCGCCCCGTCGAGGGCGGTCAGCCGCCTCAGCCGGCCCCCCGCGGCGGCCCGTACGAAGTCATCGATGTCGATCGCGTCCAACGATGATCACCTCCACCCGCACGCTAGGCCGAAGGCATATTCAACTGACATGCAAATCAGATGGGTTCACCCGAAAGGGGAAGGCCCCGGGTAAACCCGGGGCCTCCGTACGAGTCTCGCCGCGCGTCAGCGGGCGACGAACTGCGTGAGGATCGCCTGCACCTCGTAGATGTCCACGCCCTTGGTGAAGGTCTTGGTGACGGGCAGCTGCTGGCCCGAGATCCAGATCTTCAGCTCGGCGTCGAGGTCGAAGGTGCCGGCCGTCTCGACGGCGAAGTGCGTGATGCTCCGGTACGGGATCGAGTGGTACTCGACCTTCTTGCCGGTGATGCCCTGCTTGTCGACCAGCACGAGCCGCCGGTCCGTGAAGAAGATGACGTCGCGGATCAGCAGGTACGCGGCGTGCACCTGCTCCCCCTGCCCGAGCAGCCGCGCGTAGTCCTGCTGCGCCTGCGCCGGATCGATCGCGTGCGCGTTCCCGAAGAGCGCCATGCCCTTACCCCCCACTTTTCAGACAAAAAATACGATCACCCGAACCTAACCCCACCCACCCCACTCCTGGCAACGCCCCCGGGCCCCTCCACCTCCCCTCCCTCCGCCCCGCCCGCGGACGCCCCGGTGGACCGAAAGAAGCACACCGCAGCCACCCAGGCAGTGCCCCATCACCGCCGCAGCCGCCGAACGACCCACTGCGGTGAGGAGAAGCGCGCGCTTCGAGCCACCCGAGTTGCTCACCTGCCGACAGGACCACTAGCTTCCCCAAATATGACAGCGCATCAAAAACGCGCCAGCAAAAGGGAGATGAAGTCTTGAGCCTCACCAAGTCCTTGAAGCCGGTGACCACCGGGCTGCCCGTCGACCTCCGGGTGATCCGCAAGGGGGTCATGGCGAACGGCGTCATCGACTGCGAGAACCTGCTGGCCATCGTCAACGACCCCCAGGAGGTCGAGGACGCCGCCAAGCGCGCCCAGAAGGCCGGGCAGCCGGTCTCCGAGTACGCCCGCACGCGCGCCGAGATCCAGCGGCTCCTCGGCACCGCCGGCAGCAAGAAGGCCAAGAACGTGGGCGAGTACGCCGACTACATCGCGGCCGGTCTGCGAGGGGACTTCGACGATGCCTGGTCACTGCCGCAGATCACCCTGTGGTCGCCGCGTCCGCTCGTCATCTCCGAGGAGGGCTCGGCGGCACTGCCGATCAAGGACGGTCTGTACGTCCTCGACAGCGAGACCCAGGTGACCGCCTGGCACCGGATCAAGAAGAACCCGGTCGCCTACGGCCTGGAGGAGGACTTCGACTTCGGCGCGACCCCGCTGTCGTTCGAGGTGTTCCACGGCATCGGCACCATGGCGGCCCGCCAGATCTTCCACGACCGCAACCTGAAGGGCGTCCCGGTCGACAAGTCCCTGGCCATGTCCATGGACGGGCGCGACTTCGGCACCACGGTCACGCGCAAGCTGATGGAGTCGCTGAAGGTGCCGTTCGAGGAGTCCGTGGTTCCGCTGTCCCGGCTGATCCTCACCGGGAAGCGCCAGGTGTCGGACAAGGCACCGGAGTGGATGACGATGTCGGTCCTGCGGACCCTCGTCTCCACCGCCATGCTCGGCAAGGCCGGTATCCACGCCGCGTCGACCGGCATCGAGCACGAGGACATCCCCGCCGACGAGAACGGCGACCGTCCGGACAGGCTCGTCGTCCAGCGCGAGGTCATGGAGGCGGTCGGCGCGTTCCTCCAGGAGAACGCCGCGCTCTTCCACGCGAAGACCGCGGTCACCGCCCCCGCCGTCGTGGCCGGCCTCGGCGCGACCCTGAACCGCACCATGTCCTGGAGCACTGCCCCCCTGCCCGAGGGCCTCTCCCTGGAGCGCCTGCTGGACGGCATCCAGTGGGAGCGCGAGGCGAAGTACTGGAGCGGCATCGCGGCCAAGGTGACCGACCGGGGAGCCGTCTCCTGGGCGGGCGGCGCCCGCGACTCCGGCCACAAGGTCTACGACGCGCTGAACCACCCGGAGAGCGACACGGGCAAGCGGATCCGCGGACGCTTCTGATCCCGGCGGCGCGGGACGACGCAAGAGGCTCGGACTCTCGTCCGGGCCTCTTGTCTGTGTGCACTCGGCAGGATTCGAACCTGCAGCCTTTTGATCCGTAGGCGCGTGCCATGTCTCGCGCCCCGGGATCACGCCTGCCGATTCACGCCGTTCGGCAGGCACTTTCTCGATTGCCCGCCCATGGACGTTTGCCGTTGGGCGTGAACGTTGGTGTCAGCAACTGCTGTCAGGACCCGCCGAGCCGAGGAACTCCACTTCCTTCACCAAGGATCTTCAGGCTGGTCGATTCGGAGGGGGATGGCCCTGTGAGGTTGACCAGCCTTTGATCTGCCTACGACGGCAGCGACGAGGCGTGGGAGGGACCGCTGTCAGCCGAACAGGTTGTATGAGCCCGACGCGTAGAGGGTCGTGCTGACGCGGGCCAGGCGGAACGGGACGTCGCGCCCGCCCGTGCCGGAGAAGTAGTACGTCCTCTTGGTGGCGGACTCGTAGGCGAGGAGGTCGTTCTTGCCGTCGCCGTCGTAGTCCCCGGAGCCGACGAGCTCGCCGTAGCGGCCGAAGCCGCCGCCGATGAGGCTGCGCTTGGTGAAGGTGCCGTCGCCCTTGCCGAGGTACATCCACAGCACGCCGTCCTTGTCGCGGGCGAGCAGGTCTCCCGCGCCCGCGCCCGCGATGTTGCCGGGGGCGGTGAGCTGGTTGTAGACGCCCCAGCCGGAGCCGATCCGCTTGCGGGTCTCGAAGGGCTTGGTGGTGCTGCCGGTGGCCTTGTAGAGCCACAGGACGCCGGTCTTGTCGGCGGCGAGGAGGTCCGGGCGGCCGTCGCCGGTGAAGTCGGAGCCGCCGGTGAGCTTGTCGTAGGTCTGCCAGCCGCCGCCGACCTGGACGCGGCGGGCGAACCCGCCGAGCCCGTTGCCCTGGTAGAGCCAGAGGACGCCCGCCTTGTCACGGGCGACGATGTCCGCGTGGGACGAGCCCGCGAGGTCGCCGGTGGCCTCGATCCGGTCGTAGATCTGCCAGCCGCCGCCGATCTGGGTCTTCGGAACGTCGACCTCGCTGCTGTACCGGCTGTCGCGGAAGCCGGTGTCCGACCAGAGGACGCCGGAGGCGTCCCGGGCCAGCAGGTCGGGGGCGCCGTCGTCGTCGAAGTCGTGGGGCTTCGCCGAGCGGGTGACGGTGAAGGAGCCGGACCTCTTCAGGGCCGGGCCGACGCCGGTCCACGGCTCGGCGATCATCTCCCAGGTGTACGCGCCGTTGTAGGCCATGCGGGTATGGGGTTCGCCGAACCTGTTCCCGTCGCCGAGCGTTCCCGACCACGCCGGGCCGAAGGGGAAACCCTCGCTGTAGTCGCTGTCCCAGCCGCCGGGCTCGTCGTAGCCGTCCATGACCCAGTCGTAGGTCCTGCCGGTGCGGACGTGCCGCAGCTGCACCGTGACCTTCGTGTCCCAGTGGTTCAGGTACCAGTCGAACGAGACGGTCGAAGCGTCGTCCAGGTTCACCGTGCCGGTGGGCACCCCGGCGGGCTTCATCTCGGCGGTCTCCGTCGGCGAGCCGCTGGCCGCGACGAAGGTGGCGCCCGGCTTGCCGTCCGCGCCGGCGGTGACGCGGTAGGCGCCGTCACCGGTCCCGAGCCGGCCGCCGCCGGCCAGCATGCCGCCGCTGGTGTCCGGGACCAGCTCCTCGAAGCGGTCGAGCAGGGTGACCGGCGCGGCGGTGGCGTCGGTGAGGCTCCGGGCGCGCAGGCCGGGGTAGGGCGTCGCCTCCTTCGCGAGCCGGGGGACCACGCCGTCGAGGAGCCAGTCGCCGACCAGGCCGATCACGGGCTGGGACTTCGCCGGGCCGAGCGCGACGGTCCTCCGGTCGGTCGTGCCCCGGGTGACCACGACCGCCTGGGCCGTGCCGGCCTCGTCGTTCTCCACCCAGGCGACCCGGGTGTCCGAGACGGCGAACGCCCCGGTGCCCGGGGTCCGGTAGGTCTCGGTGACCTTCCCCGCTTCGAGGTCCACGAGACCGTGGTACCGGGCGCCGTCGGCGCCCGTGAAGGTGACGACGCCGTGCTCGTCGGTGCCGGGCCGGACCTTGAAGTCCTCGGCGCCGGCGGGCAGTCCGGTGATCCGGCGCGTGCCCTGGGCGGTGTGGGCCGACAGGAAGGGGCCGGGCCCGGTGCCGTCGGTGGTGTCGAGGGTGAGGGTGGTGAAGACGTACGGTCCGGCGACGCCCACCGCCTGGGCGTCGTGCTCGGGCAGTCGGTAGCGGGCCCCGGTCGCCATGTCGACCACGTTCCTGGACAGCTCGTCGACGTACAGGTCGCCGCCGGCCACCATCAGGTAGGCCCCCAAGGAGCTGGTCGTGCCGTCCTTGTAGCTCGTCCAGGTGACTCTCCCCGGGTCGCCGAAGTAGGTGCTGAAGAACCCGGCGTGGCCACCCGCCTCGATGGCGTGGTTCACGGGCATCTGCGCGACGGCCTCCCGCGTCTCCGCGGCCGCGCTGGGTGCGGAGTCCGCGACGGCGGCGGGGACGGACAGGGCCCCGGCGCCGAGGGTGACGGCGAGGACGGTGGCGATGGCGGCGGCGGTACGACGCCGAGCTACACGCACAGCAAGCACGGACTCTCCAGACGAAGACGGGGCGGCCCACAAAGATCCGCGGACCGACCTGTATGACCATCGACCAGGAGCAGAGGTTGTACGAGCCCCCTGTCCCAGTGGTTCGAGAGGTCGGACATCTCGAACCACCGCCCGAATGCCTCGCCTGCCATCCGCAGACGGCCCTCACCCGATCGGTGACCACTCTGTAGGTCCTTACTGACAGAAAGCGACGGAAGCGTCATCCCCCGACTTGTACCGCGGCCATCGGCGGCCCGTGGGGTCCGTCGCTTCGACCTTTCGAACGTGACTGATCAGCGCTCGCGGGCCACCGGTCCGGAGCGTCGCGAAGACCTCGGGCCACGTCGCCATGCCGTACTCCGTGACGAGGCGCGAGGTGCCATCGGACAACACTGCAGCCGAGCGGACCACCTCGGCAGGGGTGCTGCCGACGATCGCGTGAGCCGCTGCCGCCGGGCTGCCGGCTGCCACCCAGTAGCCACCCGGGGTGTTCCGCGTCTGGCGTTGTGCGGTCACGAATCGCCTTAGGGCTTCTCTGTGTTCCTCCGTGTGGGTCTCGTGCTGTTCGACCTCGGCGCGAAGCTCCGGAAGCACGTCGTCGACGCGCAGGTCTGTGATCACAGTGAAGTCCTGGGCGCACTCCAGAATGATCGGAGAGTCCGCCGGCACGAGGTGATCGAAGCACTCTTCCCGCTGGCGCAGGACGGCGACCGTCGCGGACGGGGTCCCGGGGTCGGCCAAGTCACCCTCAGGGTGCAGCGCCGCCACTCGTTCCAGGGCAACGGCCAGGCCGGTCGGTAGCGATTCGTCCGAATCCGCCAGCGCAGCGACAAGGCGGCTTCCGAGCCGAGAGACGTACCACGGGACACCATGGCGGCATCCTGTGTCGAGACCTGCGGTGCTCACCCCATCCAGCACGATCGCGAGGGAGGGCGTGGCAGCTACCCAGTCCTCGTTGGGGGCCGACCCGCCGGGTTCGGTGTCGATGGCAACGCGCATGATCAGCCTTCGTGTCGGTACAGCGGGGTAACGCGTCGACTCTCCAGAACTTCGGGGGTCTTCGGGTCACAGCGGCAAGAGATCAGAGTGGAGAACCGGCGCGTGCGGACCTCTCGGTACAGCTCGGCCAGGTTGTTCTCCAGGAAGTGAATGACGCCGTTCGCTCCGATGGAGTGGATACCGGCGACGTAGAGAAACGTTCCCTTGCCATCCAGGCGGGGGAGACGTCCCAGGCATCCCACGTCGCCGGCCGACCCGTCCTCATCCTGGGGGGACCGGTATTCCTTGCCGGCGGTCTTGTCGAGCGGGTGCCATGCGCTGTCCTTGGCCAACCCGAGGTTGTCGTCGCCTTCGAGGATCTGCGCGATGAGGGGGTGAGAGCCGGGGGCCGCAGATCACGACATGGTTCTCTCGGTTGAGATTCACCATCCCCGACGGCGGAATCACCTCGTACTGAGCGTCCAGCTTCATGCCGCCCAGCAGCTTCCGCAGGTGCTCGAAGTTGCCGAGGTCTTCGCGGGTGATCACTTGGCTGGGGAACTCGTCAGGAGCCTTCCCCGCCTCGTACTTGCCGCCGAGCGAGACCGTAACCAGGTCCGTGCCGAAGAACGCGCGCTCGGGCGGGGGGGCCGCGGATCGGCTGGACGACGCCCTCGGGCTGGACGACATCGACCCGGACGAAGGACAGGAGCCCGAGGAGAACCCCGCCGCCTGATCGGTTCGGCCGTGGACGTTGATGTCATCCGCTGATGTCAAAGGCCCCCTGGACGATGTCCAGGGGGCCTTTGACCTGTGTGCACTCGGCAGGATTCGAACCTGCAACCTTCTGATCCGTAGTCAGATGCTCTATCCGTTAAGCTACGAGTGCTTGTTTTTAGTTCTTGTCTCCGTTTCCCGGCCCTTTCGGCCCGCTGTCCCGGCGACAGGAAGAACATTACATGAGTCCCGCCGTCATGTGAAATCCGATTAGCCCACCCCATCTGACCTGCGAAAACGTCGCCGGAGGGGTCGGCGGGCGTCACGCTGGAGCGGAGGGTTCCAGCGGGGGGAACGGGGCTGGAGGGGGCGAAAGAGACCGGGGTCACAGGAGAGTGGGCCGGGCGGGGCTCCCACGCCGCGGGGGCGGGGAAAGCGGGCCGGGAACGGCGGAAGCCCCGGCCGTGGGGCCGGGGCTTCCTGAGGGCGGAGGCGGAGGGATTTGAACCCTCGATGGGCGATAAAGCCCAAACCGCATTAGCAGTGCGGCGCCATAGACCGGACTAGGCGACGCCTCCTCGCACCCCGCGCATGCGCGGAAGGTGCGTGCAGATGATGACACAGGCGAGCCTCGTGTCACCAATCGCTTTCACCGTACTAGGCGGGCGGGGCCCAGGGCAAAGCCCCCGGCGCGTCCCGGACTCCGCGGGCACCGGTACCGGCTCCGGCTCCGGTACCGACGCCGCCCCCGCCCGGCGCACCCCGGTTGCGCAACGCCCGTGGGGCCGGAGCGTTAGAGAGGTGGCGGCCGCCCCGACCGTGACGCCCCGCCGACCGCCGTACCGACCGATACCCCTTCCCGTCGTCTTCCGTCGTAGCCCGTAGCCCGTGTCCCGTACGTACGCACCCGGAGTCGTTCCATGGCACTGCGCCGTCTCGTTCTCGCCGGCGGTCTCGCCGCCTCCCTCACCGCCGGGCTCGCCGGCGCCGCCTCGGCGGTGCCGCTGCCGCCGCTGCCGCTGCTCTCGCCGCCCGACTCGCTGACGGTGACCGTCAGCGGCAGCGGGAACCCGGACGCCGAGGGGAGCTGGAAGCTCACCTGCGACGACCGGCCGCAGGGCGACCATCCGGCGGCCGCGCGGGCCTGCGAGCGACTGGAGGGCTTCGCGCGCGCCGGGGAGGACCCCTTCGCGCCGGTGCCGGCGGACGCGCTGTGCACGCAGGTGTACGGCGGCCCGGTGACCGCCCGGGTCACGGGCACCTGGCAGGGGCGGCGGATCGACGCCCGCTTCTCCCGCGCGAACGGCTGCGAGATCGACCGCTGGGAGAACGTGGAACCGCTCCTTCCGAGCGTCCGGGACTGAGGGACGGGGGCGCCGTTAGACTCCCTCAGTGACAGGGCCGCCGCCCGAGGGGCAAGATGGGGCGGCCCGCCGTCACGGCACATGCCGGACGGCGCACACCGCGGGCACGGCCCGCAGGCAATTGCAGGCGTCAGGGAGGAAGCGTCGTCGTGAGCAGCAGGCCATCCCGAGGCGCTGCTCGCCTCGCAGCCATACTCGACGCCCTCCCCGACGGCCTCGTGCTCGTCAACTGCAACGGAACGGTCGTCAACGCCAACACCATCGCGCTCGGCATGTTCGAGACCCCCGGCACCGCGCTCGTCGGGCGCGGGCTGCTCGATCTGCTGCCGGACTTCGACTCGCGCCTGATCCCCGGCTCGATGCGCCGCCCCGACCCGGCGGACGAGCGGGGCCGCACCAAGCCGATGCGGATGGTCGCCCGCCGCACGGACGGCGGCGAGTTCCCCGTGGAGGTGACGAGCGCCAGCCTGGAGGACGGGCGCGAGGCGTACGACTCGTACAGCGGCTACACCGGCGACGAGCTGCTGATGCTCGTCGTCCGCGACCTCACCGGCACCCTCGACACCGAGGCCGAGCTGGCCCGCTCGCAGCGGCAGACCGAGATGATCCTGCGGGCCGCCTCCGAAGGCGTCGTCGGCACGGACACCGACGGCCGTGTCGTCCTGGTCAACCCCGCCTTCGCGCAGATCCTCGGCTACCGGGCCGGCGAGCTCGGCGGCGCCGAGCTGCACCCGCTGATCCTGGCCAAGCGCGCCGACGGCACGCCGTTCCCGTACGAGGAGTCCCCGCTCGCCGACACCCTCAAGTCCGGCCGCAAGCACCGGGTGCGCGGCCAGGTGCTGTGGTCGAAGAGCGGCGAGCGGGTGCCCGTCGACCTGACGACGGCGCCGGTGCGCGACGGGGACCAGCTGGTCGGCGCCGTGATGACCTTCACCGACCGCAGGCAGCACGAGGAGCTGGTCGAGAAGCACGCCGCCGAGCTGGCCGACCGGGCCGAGCGGCACGCCGCCGAGCGCGAGGCGCAGGCGGAGAAGTACGCGGCGCTGGCCTCCCGGCACGCCCAGCTGACCGCCGTGCTGGCCGAGTCGCTGCGCGGCCCCCTGGAGGAACTGCGCGCCGAGCTGGGCTCGCTGGCCGCCGACGACGGCGTGCAGCTGTGGCCCGAGGCCAACCAGGTGCTGCACCACCTGGTCGCCGGGTACGCCCGGATGACCGCCCTCGTCGACAACGTCCTCGGCTACCAGCGGCTGGACGCGGGCGAGGAGGAGCTGGACCGGAAGGTCGCGCTGCTCGACGGGATCGTGACCGGCGGCATCGACGCGGCCGTGGAGCTGATCGGCCCGGGCCGCGCGCAGTTCGCCGTGCACGCGCCGCCGATCGAGGCCGAGGTCGACGCCGGCCGGCTGACGACCGCGCTCGCCCACCTCGTCGCGGACGTGGCCGGGGTCGACGCCACCGGCAAGACCCGCGCCTCGGCGCAGGGCGCGGCCGCCCCCTCCGACTCGACGATCGTGGTCGCGGCGGCGCAGCGCGGCGAGGTCGTCCGCATCGAGGTCCGCGGCCCGTACGCGGGCGGCGACCCGGTCCACGGGCCCATCGTGCGCGGCATCGTGGCGGCGCACGGCGGTGTCGTGCAGACCCACGAGGTGCCGGGGACGAGCGGCGGCGCGTACGTCCTGGAGGTGCCGATCGGGGCCGGTCGGGGAACCGTTCCCGCAGCCGAACAGAAGCCCGAGCCGGAGCCGGAGCCCGAGGCGGGGGCCGGCACCGGGACCGGACCCGAGCACGAGCAGGAGCCGAGGACCGCGTCCGCGCAGGGCGGGAGCGGCGTTCCCGCGCTGCCCGCGCAGGCCTCCGGTCCGGCGGCCGGCGGTCCGGCGGCCGGCGGTCCGGTGGACGGCGGCCCGGTGGACGGCCGCGCGGACGGGACCGCGGGCGGCTCCGGCCGGCGCCGGGCCCGGCGCGGGTCCACCGACGCGTTCCTGGAGAGTCCGGTGGCCCCGGAGGGCGGTGCCGGGGCGGTCGCCGTGCCGGCCTCCGGTGGCGGACGCCGCCGCGCCCGTACGGAGGAGGCCGCGGGCCCCGCCGAACTGATCCCCGCCCAGCAGTCCACCGGCGCCGGGCCGACCGGCCGCCGCCGGGGCCGCCCGGCCGAGGGCGCCGTGGTGACCGCCGCCGAGGGCGCGCAGGAGCGGGCCGCGCTCGGTGCCGCCGTGCCGCCGCAGGGCGTGCCCGTCGAGCCTGCCGGGGCTCCCGCGCTGACCCCGGCCCTGTCGGCCGCGCCCCAGGGGGCGCCGGCCGTGGCCTCCCTGGAGGGCCCCGAGGCCGCCGGGCGGCCCACCGGGCGCCGCCGGCGCGCGCTCGCCGCCGCGCAGGAGCGGGCCGCCGCCGCCGAGGCCGGCCCCCGGACGCCGTTCGCGCTGCCGCCGGCCGACGCCGACCGCGAGGAGCCGGTGGCCGCAGGGGAAGGGTCCGCGCCCGACGGCCTCCCCCACGGGTCCGCGCCCGGGTCCGCCCACGAGCCCGTGCGGGACGTGCCCGCAGGCCACACGCCCCCACAGCCGCACCCCCTCCCGACGGCCCCGGCCACGGCGGTCCCGACGGCCCCGTCGAACCCGACGGTTCCGCCGGCCCCGTCCGTCCCGTCGGCCACCGCGGTCCCGCCCACCGGTCTGGCACCGGCGGCCGGACCCGCGCCCCACGCCGTCCCACCGACCGCCGTGCCTCCGGCCACGACCACGCCCCACGCCGTGCCGCCGACCGGCCCCTCGGCCACGCCCGTACCCCACGCCGTCGCACCGGCCGCCGTGCCTCCGGTCACCCCGCCGGCCGGCCCCTCGGCCGCGCCCGCACCCCACGCCGTCCCGCCGGCCGCGCCCGCACCCCACCCCGCGCCGCCGGCCTCCGTACCTCCGGTCACCCCGCCGGTCGCCCCGCCGACCGCCCCGTCGGCCGGTCCCTCGGCCACGCCCGCGCACGGCACCGGTGCGGCTGCCGGCGGCGGCACCGGTTCCGTACCGCTGCCTCCCGAGCTTCCGATGCCGAACCCGGCGCCGGCGGCGCCCGCCGCGATGCCCCTGCCCGCCCCCGTCCCCCCGGCGGCGCCGCTGCCGAAGGACTCCACGCAGGGGCGGGCGTTCAGCGTGCGGACGCTCGGGCAGGGCGTGCCCTTCGCGCCGCCGGCGCAGGCCGGAACGCCCGTGGCCGCCTCGTCGAACGGGTCGGGCCGCCGCCGCAAGCTCGCGACGCCGCCGGAGCTCGACCCGCCGGCCCCGGCCCCGGCCGCCGCGGGCCAGGCCCCGTCGCCGCTCCCGCCCGCCGCCGCCGCACCCGCGGCCGCGTCCGTGCCGGAGCCGCTCGGGCTGCCGCCCGTGGCCGGGTCCGAGGGGCGGGGGCGCGCGTACGCGATAGGGGCGCCCGCCGAGGGGTCCGCCGAGGGGCCCGAGCCGCTCGACGGTCCCGGGGGCGCGGTCGAGGTCGTCAACCGGCCCGCGCCGCTGCCCGTCGACGACGAGCTGCCCCCGGAGCCGCTCGACAACCCGCGCCGGCTGCTCGTCTGGCCCGCGCCCGACGTCTCCACCCAGCAGGCGCTGAGCGACCGCGGCTACCGGCCGGTGATCGTGCACTCCCGCGAGGAGGTCGACGCGCAGATCGCCGCCTTCCCGGCCGCGCTCTTCGTCGACCCGCTGACCGGGCCCATCACCCGGACCGCGCTCCAGTCGCTGCGCCAGGCTGCCGTCTCCGCCGAGGTGCCGGTGCTGCTCGCGGCCGGACTCGGACAGGCGGGCCGGGAGGAGGCGTACGGCGCCGATCCCGCCGTCCTGCTCAAGGCGCTCGCCCCGCGCGACAGCGAGCAGCATCCGTCCCGGGTGCTGGTCATCGAGGAGAACGAACACATCGCGGACGCCCTCGCCGCCACCCTGGAGCGGCGCGGCATGCAGGTCGTGCGCGCCGCCACGGACAGCGAGGCGGTGGCGATGGCCGCCGAGAGCCGGCCGAACCTGGTGGTCATGGACCTCATGCAGGTGCGCCGCCGGCGGGCCGGGATCATCGACTGGCTGCGGGCGAACGGGCAGCTCAACCGCACCCCGCTGGTCGTCTACACCTCGACCGGCCTGGACGCGGAAAGGCTGCCCGAGCTGTCCTCCGGCGAGACGGTCCTCTTCCTGGCCGAGCGCTCCAACAGCGCCGAGGTCCAGGCCCGGATCGTCGACCTGCTGGCGAAGATCGGCACCAACTGAGAAGGGGGGAGGGCCCTTTCGGCGGCCCTCCCCCCTTCCCCGTACCGGCTTACAGCCGGGTGACGTCCAGCTCGCCCTCCGCGTACTGCCTGCGGATGACCTTCTTGTCGAACTTGCCGACGCTGGTCTTCGGAACCGCGGGCACGATCGCCCAGCGCTCGGGCAGCTGCCACTTGGCGATGCCGCCCTCGGTGGCGAGGAAGTCCCGCAGGGTCGCGTAGTCGGCGGTCTCGCCCTCCTTGAGGACGACGGTCGCGAGCGGGCGCTCGCCCCACTTCTCGTCGGGGACCGCGACGACGGCGGCCTCGGCGACGGCCGGGTGGGCCATGATCGCGTTCTCCAGCTCGACGCTGGAGATCCACTCGCCGCCGGACTTGATGACGTCCTTGGCGCGGTCGGTGAGGGTGAGGAAGCCGTCGGGGCTGATCACGCCGACGTCGCCGGTCTTCAGCCAGCCGTCCTCGCTGAACTTGTCCTCGGGGCGGATCGGGTCCGCGCCGATGCCGCCGAAGTACGCGCCCGCGATCCAGGTGCCGCGCACCTCCAGCTCGCCGGCGGACTCGCCGTCCCAGGCCAGGTGCTCGCCGGAGGGGCCGACCAGACGGGCCTCGACGCCGGCGGGGAAGCGTCCCTGCGTGACGCGGTAGGGCCACTCCTCCTCCGGGGTCAGCCCGGAGGGCGGGTGCGCCATCGTGCCGAGCGGGGACGTCTCCGTCATGCCCCAGGCGTGGCAGAGGCGGACGCCGAGCTTGTCGTACGCCTCCATGAGGGAGGGCGGGCAGGCGGCGCCGCCGATGGTGACCTGCTTCATCGAGGAGAGGTCGCGGGGGTTGGCCGTGACCTCGGCGAGCAGGCCCTGCCAGATGGTGGGGACGGCGGCGGCGTGGCTGGGCTTCTCGCTCTCGATCATCTCGGCGAGCGGGGCCGGCTGGAGGAAACGGTCCGGCATGAGCATGTTGATGCCGGTCATGAAGGTGGCGTGCGGCAGGCCCCAGGCGTTGACGTGGAACTGCGGGACGACGACCAGGGTGGTGTCGCGGTCGGTGAGGCCCATCGACTCGGCCATGTTCACCTGCATGGAGTGCAGGTAGATCGAACGGTGGGAATAGACGACGCCCTTCGGGTCGCCGGTGGTGCCGGAGGTGTAGCACATGGCGGCGGCCGCGCGCTCGTCCAGCTCGGGCCAGTCGTAGGTGGTCGGGCGGCCCGCGATCAGCTCCTCGTAGTCGTGGACGCGCGGGGCGGCGCCCTCCAGGAGGGAGCGGTCGCCGGGGCCGGCGACGACGACGTGCTCGACCGTCGGCAGGTGCGGCAGGAGCGGGGCGAGCAGGGGGAGCAGCGAACCGTTGACGAGGACGACCCGGTCGGCGGCGTGGTTGACGATGAAGACCAGCTGCTCGGGGGGAAGCCGCAGGTTGAGGGTGTGCAGGACGGCGCCCATGGACGGCAGCGCGAAGTACGCCTCGACGTGCTCCGCGTTGTTCCACATCAGCGTCGCCGTCGGTTCGCCCGGCCGGACTCCCAGCTCGTCGCGGAGCGCGTTGGCGAGCTGGGCCGCGCGGTCGCCGATCTCCGCGTAGGTGCGGCGCTGCGGCTCCGGCTCACCGGTCCAGGTCGTGACGGTGGACCCGCCGTGGACCCGCCGGCCGTGTTCGAGGATCCGGCTGATGGTGAGCTGTACGTCCTGCATGGTGCTGTACACGGGGCGTCCTCCCGGTGGGCGCTACGTGGCAGTAAGGATGTGCAGATTCTGCGCACGTACCGCGCGGTATGTCACTACCCGGGAGTACCGAAATTGCCAGTGATCACTGGCGGATGTCAACGGCCGGCCGGAGCGGCCGGGCGCCGGGGCGGGGGCCGCGGGTCAGGCGGCGACCCCCGCGGTGAGCTCCGGGTCCTCCCGGAGCCGCCCCAGCGCGCGCGAGACCGCGCTCTTCACCGTGCCCACGGAGACCCCGAGCACCTCGGCCGTCTGGGCCTCGCTGAGGTCCTCGTAGTACCGCAGGACGACCATCTGCCGCTGCCGCTCCGGGAGCTTCATCACGGCGCGCCACATGGCGTCGTGCAGGACCTGGCGCTCGGCCGGGTCCGGCTCGCCCGGGCCGGCGGGCTCGGGCAGCTCCTCGCAGACGAACTCCTCGACCTTGCGCTTGCGCCACTGCGAGGTGCGGGTGTTCACCAGCGCCCGGCGCACGTAGCCGTCGAGGGCCCGGTGGTCCTCGATCCGCTCCCAGGCCACGAAGGTCTTGGTGAGCGCGGTCTGGAGCAGGTCCTCGGCGTCGTTCGGGTTCGCGGTCAGCGAGCGCGCGGTGCGCAGCAGCAGCGGCCGGCGCTCCCGCACGAACGAGGAGAACGAGGGGTACGCGACCGGGCGCGGCCCCTGACGCGGGGAGGTGCGCGGGGCCGGTCGCGGTGCGGGCCGGGTGGCGGCCGTCGAGGCGCCGGCGCAGACGGGGCCAGTGGGTGGCGGAGTCATGCCTCCACGCTAGGAGCGGCGGGGTGCCGGGCGGATCGGCCCCAGGTCCCGACCCTGGCTCCCCCTCAGGTCGGAGTCCTCGGGGTGCCCCCACCTCCTCTGGGTGGAGCCGCCGTCACCCCGGGGTCAGGGTCCGCCCGGGACCGGGCTCCCACGCCCCGGCCCCGGCACGGGAGCCCGGTCCCGGGCGGCGGGCGACGGGCGACGGGCGACGGACGACGGGCGACGCTCGTCGGACGGCAGGCGGCGGGCAGCGCTCGTCGGACGGCAGGCGGCAGGCGGCGCTCGTCGGACGGCGGGCGGCCGGCGGCGCTCGGGGCCGGCGCCCGACGGGCGCCCCTCAGCCGTCCGTGCCCAGGACCAGGCCCGAGGTCGGCACGCCGGTGCCGGCCGTGACCAGGGCCCGTGCCGCGCCCGGTACCTGGTTCACGGAGGTGCCCCGCAGCTGCCGCACCGCCTCGGCGATGCCGTTCATGCCGTGCAGGTAGGCCTCGCCGAGCTGGCCGCCGTGGGTGTTGATGGGCAGCGCGTCCGCCGCGACGAAGTCCCCGCCCTCGCCCGGGCCGCAGAAGCCGAACTCCTCCAGCTGCATGAGCACGAAGGGGGTGAAGTGGTCGTAGAGGATGCCCACGTCGATGTCGGCCGGGCGGAGTCCCGAGGTCCGCCACAGCTGGCGCGCCACCACCCCCATCTCGGGCAGGCCGCTCAGCCCGTCCCGGTAGAAGCTGGTCATGGCCTCCTGCTTGCGGCCCGCGCCCTGGGCGGCGGCGAGGACGACGGCGGGCGGCCGGCGCAGGTCGCGGGCGCGCTCGACACTGGTGACGACGATCGCCTGGCCGCCGTCGGTCTCCTGGCAGCAGTCGAGGAGGCGGAGCGGCTCCGCGATCCAGCGGGAGGCCGCGTGGTCGGCGAGGGTGATCGGCCTGCCGTGGAACCAGGCGGCCGGGTTGGTCGCCGCGTACCGGCGGTCCGTGACGGCGACGTGGCCGAAGACCTCCGGGGTGAGGCCGTGGTCGTGCAGGTAGCGCTGGGCGGCCATGGCGACCCAGGAGGCGGGGGTGAGCAGCCCGAAGGGCAGTTGCCAGCCGAGCGCGGCGCCCTCGGCGGACGGCTCGCGCCGCTGCACCCCGGAGCCGAAGCGGCGGCCCGACCGCTCGTTGAAGGCCCGGTAGCAGACGACGACCTCGGCGACGCCGGCGGCGACGGCGAGCGCGGCCTGCTGGACGGTGGCGCAGGCGGCGCCGCCGCCGTAGTGGACGCGGGAGAAGAAGGACAGCTCGCCGATGCCGGCCGCCTGGGCGACGGTGATCTCGGGGCTGGTGTCCATGGTGAAGGTGACGAGCCCGTCCACGTCCCCCGGGGCGAGGCCGGCGTCGTCGAGCGCGGCGCGCACCGCCTCGACGGCGAGGGAGAGCTCGCTGCGGCCGGAGTCCTTGGAGAACTCGGTCGCGCCGATGCCGGCGACGGCGGCCCGGCCGCCGAGGCCGTCGGGGCGGCGCAGGCTCATCGGGGCACCTCCACGGTGACGGTGCCGGTGACGTGGTGGCCGAGGCCGTTGGCCCCGGCGATCCGGACGACCGCGCGGGCGGTGCCCCCGGGGCCTTCGGCGACCTCCGCGACCGTCCCGGTCAACGTCATGGTGTCTCCGGGGTAGTTGGGGGCGCCGAGCCGGATGGCGACCTTGCGGAGCACCGCGCCCGGGCCGAAGTGGTCGGTGACGTACCGGCCGACGAGGCCGTTGGTGGTCAGGATGTTCATGAAGACGTCCGGGGAGCCCTTCTCCCGGGCGGCCTCGGCGTCGTGGTGCACGTCCTGGTAGTCGCGGGAGGCGACGGCCCCGGCCACGATCAGGGTGCGGGTCACCGGGACCTCCAGCGGCGGCAGCGCGTCGCCGGCCCTCGGGACGGTCGTCATGCGGGGTCCCCTTCCGCGAGCAGGTCGCCGAGTTCGGCGAGGAGTTCGGTGCCGTGGCCGAGGTAGGCGTCGAGCTGCCGGCCCCACAGGAAGTGCCGGTGGACGGGGTGGTCGAGGTCGGCGCCCGTGCCCCCGTGGAGGTGCTGGCCGCTGTGCACGACCCGTTTCCCCGCCTCCGAGGCCCACCAGGCGGCGGTCAGCGCGGCCCGCTCGCAGTCCAGGCCCGCGTCGGACCGCCAGGCCGCCTCGTAGGCGGTGACCCGGATGGACTCGGTGTCCATGTGGGCGTCGGCCGCCCGCAGTTGCACCGCCTGCCGGGTGGCGAGCGGCCGCCCGAACTGTTCCCGTACGGAGGTGTGCGCGACGGCCCGGGCCAGCGAGCCGGCGCAGACCCCCGCCTGGAGCCCCGCGAAGGCGGTCCGGGCGGCGGCGAGCACGTCCCCGTACGCCTCCGGTCCCGTCCCGTCCCCCAGCCGCTCGGCGGGCGTCCCGTCGAGCACCAGCCGCCCCGCCGACCAGGGGGCGGTCAGCTCGACCGGTTCGACGGCCGCCTCCTCGGCGCGGACCAGCCACAGGGCCCGGTCCGCGTCCGGTACGAGGACGTGGCCGGCGTCCCGCAGCCAGGGCACCCAGGCGACGGTGCCGGTGAGCCGCCCGTCGCGCGCCGCGACCGAGCCGTTCGCGGGGAAGGCGCCGGTGGCGACGGCCGTCCCGTCCCGCAGCCCCGGCAGCAGGCGGGCGCGCTGCTCCTCCGTGCCGTGCCGGGCGACGGCGAGGATCCCGTACACCCCGGTGGCGGCGAGCGGCACCTGGGCGGTCACGCGGCCCTGCTCCTCCAGGAGGAGGACCAGGCCGAGCAGACCGATCTCCTCGACCGCGGCGGGCAGTCCGGCCGCGCACAGCGCCTTCCACAGCGCGTCGTCCGTGCCGGTGCCGGCGGCGGCGAGCCGCTCGTGCGTGGAGAGGTCGCCGAGGATCCGGGCCGCCAGCTCCCGCGCGGCCTCCTGCTCCTCGGTGGGCGTGAAGTCCATGTCAGCGCTCCCCTTCCCCGGGTCCCGCGGCCGACCCGTCCGCCACGGCGCGGAAGACGGGCAGCTCCAGCTCCTCGTCGACCCGCTGGAACTCCAGCCGGACCGGCATCCCGATCCGGACCTTGTCGTACGGCACCCCCACCACGTTGCTGATCATCCGGACGCCCTCGGCCAGTTCGATCAGGCCGACCGCGTACGGGGGGTCGAAGGCGGGGAACGGCGGGTGGTGCATGACCACGTACGAGTGGACGGTCCCCCCGCCGCCCGCCTCGACGGCCTCCCACTCCCCCGCGCCGCAGTCGTTGCACCCCGGCAGCCAGGGGAAGCGGAGGGTGCCGCAGGCCGTGCACCGCTGGATCAGCAGCCGGTGCGCGGCGACGCCCTCCCAGAACCCGGCGTTGTCCCGGTTGATCACCGGCCGGGGCCGGCGGGGCCGCTCCACGGGGGCCGCGGGGCTGGCGGGGTCGGTGGGCTGGGCGGGGATGGCGGGTTGGGTGGGGTTGGTGGGCTGCGCGGGGTTGGTGGGCTGAGTGAGGGTGGTGGGCTGCGCGGAGCTCGTGACTTGGGCGGGGCCGGTGGGTTCCGCCGGTTTCGCGGGGCGGGGGGCGGGGGCGTACTTGAGGATCCGGAAGCGGTGGGTGCCGGCGAGTTCGCCGCCCGCGCGCACGTCCGTCCGGGTGGTGACGAAGTGGCCGGTGCCGAGCCGGGTGGTCTTGCGCGGCGAGACGGACTCGACGACGGCGTCGAAGGTGATCTCGTCCCCGGGCCGGAGCGGCCGCAGGTACTCCTGCTCGCAGTCGGTGGCGACCACCGAGGTGTACCCGGCTCCGTCGAGCAGGCCGAGCAGCTCCCCGTACGCCTCCGAGCGGTCCTGGTGCCCGGAGAGCCCGCCCATCGTCCACGCCTGGAGCATGGTCGGCGGCGCCACCGCGTCCGGCCCCCGGTACGCCGGGTGCGCGTCCCCCATGGCCTCGCACCAGTGCCGGATCATCGGCAGGTTCACCGGGTCCTTCCCCCGCCCCGCGGTGGCCGCGGGCCGCCCCTCGTACGCCTTCAGCCGCTCGTACAGCCCGTCCCGGGCGCCGGTCGACCGCTCCTCCCCGCTCATCGCCGTCCCCTTCCCCGCATGCCGAGCCGGGCCCGCGCGACGATCTCCCGCTGCACCTCGCTCACCCCTCCCCCGAAGGTGTTGATCTGGGCGGCGCGGTTCATGCGCTCCAGCTCGCCGCCGTCCCGCTCCCCCGGCGATCCCGCGCGCACCGTCCCCGCCTCGCCCGCGATCTCCTGGCATATCCGGTACACCTCCACCGCCGACTCGGTGCCCGCGAACTTCACGCCGCTGGCGTCCCCGGGGCTCAGCTGGCCGGCCCCCACGTCCCCCACCAGCCGCCAGTTGAGCAGGCGCGTCGCCGCCAGCCGGGCGTGCGCCTCGGCCGCCCTGATCCGCACCCAGGGCTCGTCGGTCCGGCGCCGCCCGGTCACCGGGTCGGGGGTGCGGGCGCGGTCGAGGGCGGCGGCGAAGAAGTCCTCCGCCTGCATCCCGATCGCGGCCAGCGCGACCCGTTCGTGGTTGAGCTGGTTGGTGATCAGCCCCCAGCCGTCGTTCTCCTCGCCGACGAGGTTCCCGGCCGGGACCTGGACGCCGTCGTAGTAGGTCGCGGTCGTGGTGAGCCCGCCGACGGTCTCGATCGGGGTCCAGGAGAAGCCCGGCGCGTCGGTGGGGACGAGGAGGAGGGAGATGCCCCGGTGCGGGGGCGCGTCGGGGTCGGTGCGGCAGGCGAGCCAGATCCAGTCGGCGTTCTGCGCGTTGGAGGTGAAGATCTTCTGGCCGTCGACGACCCAGGAATCGCCGTCGCGCACCGCGCGGGTACGGAGCGAGGCCAGGTCCGTACCGGCCTCGGGCTCGCTGTAGCCGATGGCGAAGACGCACTCCCCGCGCAGGATCCGGGGCAGGAAGGCGGCCTTCTGCTCCTCGGTGCCGTACCGCATGAGGGTGGGGCCGACGGTGTTGAGGGTGACCATCGAGACGGGGGCGCCGGCGCGGTACGCCTCGTCGAAGAAGACGAACTGCTCGTCGGGGCCGCGGCCCCGGCCGCCGTACTCCTCCGGCCAGCCGAGTCCCAGGAGCCCGTCGGCGCCGATCCGCCGCAGCAGCCGGCGCTGGGCGGCGCCGTCGGTCGCCGGGGGCGGCCCGTCGGGCATCGTCTCGCGGAAGTACGCGCGGAGTTCGGCGCGCAGCCGGAGCTGGCGCTCGGTCGGGGCGAGGTGCACGGGGCGGCCTCCCGGAGGGGACGACGAAGGTTTCTGACTGTCCGTCAGATCTACTCGCCCTGTCAAGGCGTCCCGGCGGAAACGGAGGGGCGACGGGGGCGCGGTCGGGGGGCGGTCGGGAGGCGCGGTCGGGGGCGGGGGCGGCCGAGGGGGGCGGTCGGGGGCGGGGGCAGGCACGGGACGGAGGGGGGCAGGGGCGGGACGGAGGGGGGCAGGGGCGGGACGGAGGAGGCAGGGGCGGGACGGAGGGGGCAGGCACGGGACGGAGAGGTCAGGGGCGGGACGGAGGGGCGATCCGCGGGAAACGGCGGGCGGCCCGCACGCCGGTACCGAAGCACCTGCGCGCGGGCCGCCGTTCACACCGCGGTCAGGCCGCGAGCACGCCCCCCTCGGGCCGGGCCCGTGGGGCGGTCACCACCACGGGAGGAAGTTGACCGTGTTGTTCGCCTGGGAGATGTGGGTGAAGGCCGAGCCGTTCACGCTCGCGGTGTTGTTCTGGTTGGAGGCACCGGAGCCGGTCGCCACCTGCTGCGTGGTGGTCGAGTTGCCGTTGTTGTCGCCACCCACGCCGCTGCCGATGATCGTGGCGACGCTCGTGTTCGATCCGTCGTCCGCGAAGCCACCGTTGTCGGCCTGCGCCACCCCGCCGAAGAGGGCGGCGGCGAGCGGCAGGGCGGCAACGGCGGCGACGATGCGGGCGGTACGGATGCTTGCCATGTCTGTTCCTCCGGGAACTGAAGCCAGTCTGCTGTGCACGGAATGATCGGTGATGAAGGAGGGCCGATAACTCCGGCCCTGACCAGGGAAGTTGGCCTACCCCCCCGGTCGTTCTCTGCTCGACGTCGCGAAACCAGAGTTGCCCACCGAATCCCCGGCGAACCACCCCGGAGCGGCTGATTCCCCCGCAAGCGTGAGGACAAGCCGATAAACCCTTCGTAGCCGAGAAAGGCCCAGCTCAGCCCGGCCCCACGGCCCCCAACCCCCTCGATTCCGTACCCCCCAAGAGAGGAAGCGTTCCGCCACCCCGCCCCGAAACCGGACGACGCCCCTCCGGCCGCCCCCACCCCCCCCCTCGAACACAAAAGCTCCCTTTCGAGCAGAAACTCGAAAGGGAGCCGGGACACCAGGGGCGGCGACACCGGATCAGGGAGAAATCCGGATCGGGGGGAATCGGATCAGGGGAATCCGGAGCAGGGGCGAGGAACCCGGATCAGCCGCCGTCGCCTTCACCGTCGCCTTCACCCTCACCGTCGCCGTCGTCACTCACGGCCGCCTCGAAGGCCGCGTACGCGGTCGCGTCGAAGAGTACGAACCGCACCTCCTCGACCTCCGTATCCGCCGCCCGCACCGTCTCGACCGCGATCCGCGCCCCGTCGTCGATCGGCCAGCCGTACACACCGGTGGAGACGGCGGGGAAGGCGACCGTACGGGCCCCCAGCTCGTCCGCCACCCGCAGGGACTCGCGGTAGCAGGAGGCCAGCAGCCCCGAGCGGTCCTCGCTCGCCGACCAGACCGGTCCCACGGTGTGGATCACGTGGCGCGCCGGCAGCCGTCCGGCCGTGGTCGCGACCGCGCGCCCGGTCGGTAGCCCCTTGCCGTAGTGCGAGCGCCGCAGGTCCCGGCAGGCGGCGAGGATCTCCGGGCCGCCCTTGCGGTGGATGGCCCCGTCGACCCCGCCGCCCCCGAGCAGGGACGAGTTCGCGGCGTTGACCACCGCGTCCACCGCCTCGGCGGTGATGTCCCCCCGCACCAGCGCGATCCGGACCACGACACCCTCCTCCACTCGCGGAACCCACGGGACCCGCGGAGCCCGTAGACCTTGCGGAACCAAGGCCCTCGACCCTTCCATCCTCCCGCCGCCCCGACGGTGGGAGGAAGCGCTTTTCCCCCGCGCGCTTTTACCCCACGCCGCCGCCCCGCGGGCCACGGAACGGGGCCGGGGACGGCCCGTACACGGGGCAATGCATACCTACGAGCCGGTACGAAGGAAGCGATGTCACACGTACGAGTGGGTGTTCCGGCCCTCGCGGCCACCCCCGGAACCACCGCTTCCGGACCCGACTTCCATGGCCCTCCGAGGGACACCGGGAGCGAAATGGCCGGTCCAACAGGTGTTTCACCCCGAACCGGAAGGAGAAAAGCGCGTGTCTAACCTCGCACCCGCGCCTAAATTATCCAGAATTTCACCTACTGCCCCAGTTGAAACCACGACGTCTCGTCGCCTAGGAGCGTGTCATGCAGATTCGCAGGTGGCTCCCGGACCAGCCCACCCTCATCGGCCGCCACGACTGGCCGGACGAGGGAGACGAGGGAACCCACCTGCGACTGCGGGCGGGTTCCATCGTCGTGCTCGACCGGCGCGCGTGGCGGGTCATGGAGATCACCGGTTACCCCAGCGACCACTGGCCCGACGCCTACGAGAAGGCCTGGCGCGACCACATGGAGCTGTGGTGGCACGCCAACGAGCTGCGCAGGGTCAACAACCAGTCGGTCAAACCGGCTTCGGACCGCGGCAACTTCTACAAGCGCCCGGTGGTCCTCGTCCTGCGCGACGAGAACCTCCCCCGCTCCGCGCCGAAGCACTGGTGCGCCCCCGCCAGCCTGGGCTGGCAGGTCCTTCCCGAGCACTACGCCGTCTGCCGGGCCTGCGGCGAACTGCCGCCCTGCCACCACGGGGAGTACAGCCCCGAGGGCGGCCCCCGCGTCCCGGAGCAGAACGGCGGCATCCCGCTCATCGTGCCGGAGGGCTGCTGCATGGGATGCGCCGAGGTGATCAAGCCGCGCATGCGGACCGTGCGCTTCCCCGGCCCCAACCTCTGGTACCCGGACCTGGGCGAGGACACCGCGGTCTTCCACGCCCGGTCCGCCTGCGAGGACCAGGTGGCGCTCTACCGGGCGCAGTGGCAGGCCGCGTACCCCCAGCCCGCCGTCCACCCGCCCACCCCGGCCTTCCCCGGCTTCGACCACTTCTTCCTGCCCCAGCCCCGCCACGACGCCGCACCGGCCCCCGCCCTCGCCCACAACCACGACCTGGCCCCCGCCCACGGCCACGACCTCACGCCTCCCCACGGCCAGAACTCCGCGCACTCCCACGGCCAGAACTCCACCCACGGCCACGACCTCGCCCCCGCCCCCGCCCACAGCCACGGCCCCGCGCCCACCCACGGCCAGGGCCAGAGCCCCGCGCACTCCCACGGCCACGGCCAGGGCCCCACACACGGTCAGACCTCCGCCCACGGCCACGCGCCCGTGCACGGCCAGGGCCTCATGGCGGAGCACGGGCAGGGGTCCGCGGCGCCGCGTCCCCAGGAGGAGGCACGCTCCTCGCTGGTCACCGGCTCCGGCGCCTTCTCGCCGGCCTTCGAGGACTACCGGCCGGAGCCCGGCCCGTACCCCTCGGCACCGCCCCCGTCCCCCCAGCCCCCGCAGTCCACCCACCCCAACCAAGCCACCCAGAGCACCCAAGCCACCCAGGCCACTCACACCGCGCAGGCCACCCACATCACCCAGGCCGGCCCGTCCGCAACCGCCGCCGCCCCGCTCCCCGCACCGGCCCCTGCCCCCACGGCCGTCCCCACGGCCGCTCCCGAGGGCGCGTCGCCGGCCGTTCCGGACGCCACGCCCGTCGTGCGGGCCGCGGAGGAGCTGAGCCGTTCCCTCACCTCCCCGCCGGTCTTCCACAACGCGGAGCAGGCGGCCCGGGTGATCGAGGAACTCACCGCCGCGGTCCGGAACATCGCCCTCTGCCTGAACAGCCCGCAGGCCCGCAGCCACCCCCTCCCCTGAGGCGCCGGGTCCGCCCGGAAAGCCGAGAGCCCCCGCCCGGTCTCGCCGGGCGGGGGCTCTCGCGCACCGCGGTGGGTGTGGGATTTGAACCCACGGAGACATCGCTGCCTCGACGGTTTTCAAGAGAGTGCTGCAGGAAGCCTGTTGTACGTGCCTGACCTGGACGTTCCCCGTCCTCCGGGCCCATCGTCGCTGTCGGCGGGCCACACCTGGTCCAGTGGGCCGGCTCAGTCGCCGGAGAAGCCCCAGAAGTAGATCTCCTGGGGCTCCCCCTGGTCGTCGTGGAGCACGGCGCACCGCCCGTACCAACGCCAGTAGTCGAACTCTTCGAACCTCGGCACGTGCGCCCGGGTGAGCTTCCGCGTGCCCAGGACCCGCAGCGACTCCTCCTCGGTCACCTGCTTCATCGTGGAGTAATCCGGCTCCTCGTCCGGTCCGATGATCCGGAAGATGTCGAGAATCGAGTGAGTCCCGTCGTGCTGCACAAGCTCGTGCTCCCACAGCTCCTCCTCGGTGTCGGGCCACGGCAGCCGTTCTTCCTCCGGCCGCCAGGTCCCGCCCGGACCCCAGTAGTACTCCCGCTCCTCGAAGACCTTCCGCCGCAGTGCATCGAACGCCCCGACGAGATCCTCCTGATACGGCACCGAGTAGTCCCACCCTGACGCGCCCATATGCCGGCCCCTCCCCACACAGCTCTTCCGGAACGGCCGGACGCTAACAGCGGCCACTGACATCACCCCCCCTATTCGTCACCCTGACGTGAATCATGGCCGAACCCCGCCCTGACCATCCCCCTCTCTGCGATGCTGGAGGTCGATCGAGAGGGGCCGCAGCGATGCAGTGGAAGATCCACGGGGAACGTCCGATCTACGAGAACAGCTGGGTGAACCTGTGGCTCACCGACATCGAGACGCCGGACGGGAACCGTTGGGAACACCACGTCGTCAAGCTCCGGCACCTGGCCGTGGCCGCCGTGGTCAACGAGCGACGCGAGGTGCTGATGATGTGGCGGCACCGCTTCATCACGGACGCCTGGGCATGGGAGCTGCCCATGGGCCTGGTGGAGGAGGGCGAGAGCCCGGCTGAAGCGGCTGCCCGTGAGGTGCTGGAGGAGACCGGCTGGCGTCCCGGCCCGATCAAGTCGCTGATCTATGCCGAGCCGGCCAACGGCATCACCGACTCCCAGCACCACATCTTCCGGGCCGACGGGGCGACATACGAGGGTCCGCCGACCGAGAAGAACGAGTCGGACCGGATCGAGTGGATCCCGCTGGCCGACGTCCGGGGCATGATCGACCGCCGGGAGATCGTCAGCAGCGGCTCTCTGGTCGGGCTGCTCTACGTGCTCATGGACGAGGCGATCCGCTGACCTGACGGGGCAGCACTTCCCGGAGCCGGGACTCGAACGCCACCGCGGCCGGTTCGCGACGGAAGGGCTCCAGTTGTTCGTAGAACTCCTTGAGGTGGCCGGCGACTCGTTGTGAGCTGACGGCCGCCGCCGGGGCCAGGGCGTCCATGGCCGTGTGGCACGCCTCGTCGAGTTTGCCGCGCTGGAGCTGGGTGCGGGCGAGCCAGAAGGCGTGGAAGGCGCGGCCTCGGTGGTTGGTCTGGTGTTCTCGGCGGAGGGCATCCGCGATAAGGGGTTCGGCGAGGGCGGCTTCGCCCAGACGGCCATGCGCGATGCCGGTGTCCACGACCAGCTTCGGTTCGTCGAAGTAGGCGACCCAGGCCGGGTCCGGATCGCCGGTGCTGATCCTGCCGAACTGGGTGTGGGCTTCCGAGATCGCGGTGTGGGTCGCGCCGTGGTTGCCGAGGGTGGCGTGGGCGAAGGCTTCGCGCATCGCAAGCATGGCCAGTACGCGCGGAGTCGTCCCCGCAGCCGCTCTGGCCTGGTCCTGGGCGGCCGTGACGAGTGCGAGGGCGTCGCCGGGCTTGTCCTGGTAGGTGGCCTGGAGGCTCATGCAGGCGAGGACGTTGGCCATGAACTGGCGGTCGTCGATGGCCTTGGCCAGGCCAAGGGATTCGGTGAAGTAGGCGCGTGCCTGGTTGTACTGGCGAGCGTCGAAGTAGGTCCATCCCGTGAGCCGGGCCAGCTCGGCCGCGATGGTGTGCAGGCCGTCCCGTAAAGGAGCCGGACGCTGTTCCTTGAGGAGGTCGACGACGTAGCGAAGCTGGCCGACGACCGCCGGCCGTAAGGTCTCGCCGCCGTGCTCGTCGTCCCGGCGCCAGTAGTCCGCGATCGATGAGTGCAGCGCGTCCAGCGTCGACGTGCTGAGATCCCGCTCGGCCGCCAGGGCGAGGATGCTGTCGACGTCCGCCCCCGGTAGTCCGGCGACCAGCGGTTCGACGGCTGAGGTCGGCACCTCGGCCGGTTCGGGGGGCGTGACCGTCAGGCTGGGGGGCGTCTCCCAGGAACGACGGGCAAGGCCGAGCATGTGCCCGGGGATGCGCAGCCCGTCCGAGATCCGTTCGATCACGTCCATGTGCAGCAACTGCCGCCGTCCGGCGATCACCTCGCCCACACGGCTCGGGGTCAGGTCGCAGCGGCGCGCGACCATCGACGGATAGATGCCTGCTCGTGCCTTGACCAGCTGAAAGATGTGGCCGAAGTCCCTCGCCTGGCATGCCTCGATCATCACTGGGTCCGTGAGCAGGCTGGCCGGGAGTTCCTTCGAGCGAAATGGCTCGGGCATCGGGCACGCTCCGGCATGAGGACTACGGATCGCTGCACTTGGTCAACCGAGGGTGATGTTACCCAAGTTGGGTAATCCGCTTGGCCTTTCTGGTCGGGCCCGCGGATCGCGATGCTCCTGGCCATGGTGAACGGACAGGACAACGTACGGATGACATTGCGGGTCTCCCGTGACTCCGGCCAGACGTGGGGGCCTCGCACAGAGGTCCGCGTGGGCGAGGACCCGGTGGTCCCGGAGAACCCGGGCCGCTACCCGCCGTGCGTCTGCCCCCGGTGCTCGCAGCAGGCCCGGAACGCCGTCGCGTCCTTCCGGATGATGTCGTGATGCGGTGCGCGCACTGGCACCGGGTGCCCCTCGACCTGGCACGAGAAGCACGGGAGAAGTCGACCGCCCCGTACATCGACAGGGCAGTGCAGTGCCAACTGTCCGCACACGACGGAGATGAGCACTTCGGTCTCCTCACCGACACCGGCGCATACGGAACCGCGCTGTGGCTCCGCTGGCACGGGACAGACGAGACGGAACTCGTCGTGCTGCCGGACTGCCCGGTGACCGCCCCTGGTCCTGACGGTGAGGGCTGCTGTCTGTTCGCCGACCACGCCAAGCAGCACACCTGGGAAGACGCCCTGGAGGAGGTCTCGTGCACCAACTGATCACGAGCCCGCACAAGACCCGGCACCCTCGCTCGCCTCGCAACGAACAGTGCGGGGACTGCGGTGGCAGCGGCGCCAACTCGTCCGGCAAGACCTGCGGCACCTGCAACGGCCTGGGCGAGATCCACTGCCGCGTCGGCCTCCAGGAGCCCCGCGCCCTGTCCCGCTCCGTGATCCGGAAGGAGGGCCACCGATGGCCCACGCTCTGATCGCTTCCCCGTTCCTCGACGGACACCTTCTCCTCAAGCCGGGAGCACGGGCCGGCGCCCGCATCTCCGCCGACCACTTCGAGGGCCTGCGCCAGGCCGCCGCCGACGGTGAGTCGCTTCCCACCTGGGCGGTGCAGACCGCCTCCGACGTGTGGGGTCTGGACCTGGGTGGCCAGACCGCGCAGGGCACCGTGCTGATGCGCGAGCCGTCCCCGTACGGCTACTGCCGGGCCTCCTGGGAGATCAACCTCGGCTGCAACTTCGGCTGCAAGCACTGCTATCTCGGCGAGCGGCCGTTCTCCGGCCTCGGCTGGGAGGACAAGGTGCGACTGCTGGACATCATGCGTGAGGCCGGTGTCCTCTGGCTCCAGATCACCGGCGGCGAGCCCACCATGGATCCTCACTTCCAGGGCGCCTACCGGTACGCCTGGCTGGCCGGGATGATGCTCACCATCTCCACGAACGGCTCGCTGCTCTGGCGGCCGGACCTCCTCAAGCTCTTCCAGGACTGCCCGCCCTACCGCCTGGTGGTCAGCATGTACGGGGCGAGCGAGGAGTCCTTCGACACGCTCACCCAGCGCCGGGGGGCGTGGAAGGCGTTCCGGCGCGGCATGGACGCCGCCCGTGAGGCGGGGCTGCCGCTGCGGATCAACGTGGTGGTGACCGAGGACAACGCCTCCGAGGCCGACGAGATGGCCGCCCTCGCCGACGAGTGGAACGTCGAGAACCACGCGTACACGAACATGACGCCCACGATCTACGGCGGCGGTGAGCCGCTGCTCGCCCAGTCCGCCGCCCACCTGCGGCAGCGCAAGCCGTTCGCCGGCTGCAACGCGGGACACACCTTCTTCCACGCCGACCCGCACGCCAAGGTCTCGATCTGCAAGGTCGGCCGCGACGACCAGATCGACCTGATGGCCGAGGGCATCGACGGCCTCACCAGGCTCGGTGCCATCGCCGACCGCCTCATGCTTCGCACCGGAGGGTGCGAGGGCTGCGCCCTGTCCGGCACCTGCCGGGTCTGCCGCCCCCTGGCCAAGCACTACCAGGAGGCCAAGGCGCCGCTGCACAGCTACTGCCAGCACGGAGACAAGGAGAACGCCTCATGACCCCGCCCGTACAGGTGACCATCCTCCCCGGCCCACCGACCTCGGCCCGCCGCGCTGCCCCGCCCGTCGCAACCGCGTCGATCACCGCCGTCCAGGACCTCGACGTGATCGTGGAGAGCGCGGAGTGCTCCTGCGACGCCGGTGACGACAACCCCCACTGACCCACCTGATCCGGTCAACTCCGTTCAGGCCCCGGCGTCCTCGCGTCGGGGCCTGAGCCCTGCCCGTCCCGTCGCTAGGGTGCCGATCATGTTCTTCCGCTGGGACTGGCTTCGGCCCGTACTGACCGCGCCGATCGTGCCGACCCTTGGCCCCGTCCACCCCGACGCCCTGTCCGTCGGCCTTTTCGAGGACGTTCTGCGGGCGGCCGAAACCGGGGATTTCCTGCCCTACGACAAGGACCGGCGCTGGGGAGGCGAGAAGGACGAGAAAGTCCTCCGCGAAGACGTGGTGCACCAGCGCGAGCACACCCTCATCCCCACCCTGAGTCGGCGTGGACGCGGCAGCGCCAAGGTCTTCGCCTACGGGCTCCGCGACAGCGTCGTGGAGGAGGCCGCCGAACTGGCCGCGAAACTCGCGTCCGTGCACGACGTGGTCAGCGCCCGGGTCGTACGCCCCCTCGGCCCCGAGACCACACACCCGCGGGGTACCCGCATCCAGCTGAAGGACTTCGCCGTCGGCCCCTGCCCCGACCCGGGTGGCCCGGTCCGGCCCGTCACCGCCTGGCCGGCCGCCGTGCACAAGACCTTCGCCCCGTTCGCCGAGGCCATGGCGGGCGATGGCCTGGCCTTCCTCCACACCCAGTGGGAGGCTGGCCGGTGCGGCCCGATCCTCGCCGCCGCCATCGAGGACCGCATCGTGGGCGCGATCGGCCCCATGGAGGTGCTCCCCGATGCCATCGGACGCCCCCAACTCATGCCCCAGTACTTCGCTGTCCTGCCCGAGGCCCGAGGCCGGGGACTGGGGCGCGCCTTGTGGCGGACCGCGATGCACTGGGGTCAGGCCCATGACGCCGCCTACCAGCTCCTCCAGACCGAGGTCGACGGCCCCTCCGACCGACTGTGCCAGGCCGAAGGACTGACCTCCCTCGGCTTCACCCACACCACAGCGGCGTAACCACCGGCTCCAGGACGCCACGAGGTCACCACCTGTCCAGTGCCTTCGGATGCTCCACCGCATCACCGCGCCTCGTCACCACTCCGGCAGGTGGGGGTGGGGGGTGGGGACACGGATACCCATCCAGTCCCGGGCTGGATGCCGGGGACCTTCCTACCCACCCCCCATGGCCGCGAGTCCCCCACGATCTCCGTCCGGCCTATCGATCCGCACCGTACTTTGAGCCACTGACAACGTCGGCAGTCAGCGAGCGAAGGCCACGAGGCCCCTTGTGGAGCCGGCTCGTCTGACCAGACAGGCCAACCCGAGGGCCCAGGCTTCCCCCTGACCAGGCACGGGGCAGTCCTTGTCCGAGGCAAAGGGCATCGTTACTACGATCTGCGATTTTGCAGTCGGGTCTCGGCCTCGTAGCGGGGAGGCGGGGACCCCACAGACGGCCGACCCGCTGGGGGGCGCCACACCGTCTGTTCCCGTGCTGGGGTCCCCACCTGGTCAACGCCGTGACAAGGGCGAATCAAGGTGAGGCAGACACCATGCGAAAGGGGCGCCCCAGTCAGGGGCGCCCCTTGTGGCCGGCGCAGACGCTGACCTGCCGCGGTGGGTGTGGGATTTGAACCCACGGAGACATCGCTGCCTCGACGGTTTTCAAGACCGTTCCCTTAGGCCGCTCGGGCAACCCACCTGCGCTCCCGCCCGCTTGGGGCGGAGCGGCTACAGCGTACCGGGTGGGGAGAGGGGGAGGGGGCCGGGAGGCGGCGGGCGCTTCAAGATCGCCCGAATCGCCGGGCTAGAGTCCCTTCACAACATCTCCACGTTTTACGAGAAGAACAGAGGGTCGCACGGTGCAGGGCACGATCGACGGGTTCAGCTACGGCATGGTCACGCCCCTCGTGGGCTATGTGATGGCCTGCCTGGGCAGCGCGCTGGGGCTGCGCTGCACCGTGCGGTCGCTCGCGACCGGGCGGACCCGCAAGCCCGGGTGGCTGGCGCTCGGCGCCGCGTCGATCGGGTGCGGGATCTGGACGATGCACTTCATCGCGATGCTCGGCTTCCAGGTGAGCGAGACGGAGATCTCGTACGACGGCGGGCTGACCTTCCTCAGCCTGCTCGTCGCGGTGCTCGTCGTCGGCGCGGGCGTCTTCACCGTGGGCTACCGGGGCACCCGGCCGGTGCCGCTGCTCGCCGCCGGCCTCTTCACCGGGCTCGGCGTCGCCGGGATGCACTACCTGGGCATGGCCGCCATGCGGATGGACGGCTCCGTCACCTACGAGCCCGGCGTCGTCGCGCTCTCCGTCCTCATCGCCGTCGTCGCCGCGACCGCCGCCCTCTGGGCCGCCGTCTCCGTCCGCGGCTTCCTCGCCAGTCTCGGCGCGAGCGTCATCATGGGCGTCGCCGTGACCGGCATGCACTACACCGGCATGGCAGCCGTGGGCGTCCGGGTCGCCCACGACGCCCACGCCACGACGGGCGACGGCTCCTCGGCCATCGACGTGCTGCCGCTGCTCGTCGGCCCCCTCATCTTCCTGGTCCTGGCCGCCGCCGTGGTGATGCTCGACCCGATGCTGATCATGGGCGACGACGAGCCCGCCGCCGGACCCGTCCAGCGCATCGACATCGGCGACCTCCAGGCCGACCTGAACGCCGACAACAACTGGGGCGTCACCAGCGGGAGCCCGGGGCACCACCGGCTCTAGGCAGCCGCTTCCACCGAAGGAGACGGCGCCGGGGGTGTTCCCCGGCGCCGTTCCGCGTCCCGGCCCGCGCCTCCCCTGCCCGCGTATTCCGGCCCGCGCGTCCCCCGCCCGCGTATCCCCGCCCGCGCGTCCCCCGCGCGCGGGGGACGGTCAGCTGTCGCCGGTGCGCTCGCCGAGGACGACCGTCGTCGTCGCCGTCCTGCCGTCCCGCTCGTAGGTGATCTTCACCGAGTCGCCCGGCTTGTGGGTCCAGATCTCGCTGATGAGGGAGGGTCCGCTGTCGATCGGGTGGTCCCCGAAGGCCGTGATCACGTCGCCGGCCCGCAGGCCCGCCTTGGCCGCGGGACCGCTCGGGGTCACCGCCTCCGTGCCGCCCGCCCCCTGCTCGGCGATCCTCGCGCCCTCGCCCTTGTCGTTCATGTTCACGGTCGCGCCGATCACCGGGTAGACCGGCTTGCCGGTCTTGATCAGCTGCTCGGCCACCGTCTTCGCCTGGTTGACCGGGATCGCGAAGCCGAGGCCGATGGAGCCCGCCTGCGACTGGCCGTAGCCGCCGCCGGTGGACTGGATCGCCGAGTTGATGCCGATCACCGCGCCGGCCGCGTCGAGCAGCGGACCGCCCGAGTTGCCCGGGTTGATCGACGCGTCCGTCTGCAGGGCGCTCATGTACGAGTTGCTGCCGCCGCCGTCGCCCGAGGCCACCGGGCGGTTCTTGGCGCTGATGATGCCGGTCGTCACCGTGTTGGAGAGGCCGAAGGGCGCGCCGATGGCGATCGTCGAGTCGCCGACCGCCACCTTGTCCGAGTTGCCCAGCGGCAGCGGCTTCAGCCCCTTCGGGGCCTCCTTCAGCTTGATCACGGCCACGTCGTAGCCCTCGGCCCGGCCGACGACCTCCGCGTCGTACGTCCTGCCGTCCGAGAAGGTCGCGGAGAGGGTGCCGCCCTCCGCCGCCGACGCCACCACGTGGTTGTTGGTGACGATGTGGCCCTCCTGGTCGTAGACGAAGCCGGTGCCGGTGCCGCCCTCGCCCTGGGTGCCGCCCGACTTGGCCTGGATGGTGACCACGCTCGGCAGCGCCTTCGCGGCGACCGCCGCGACCGTGCCCGGCTCCCTCTTGAAGGAGGCGGGGGCCTCGCCCGAGGCGACCGTGGTCGACTCCGTGCCCCGGTCCTCGCGCTGGGCGGCCCAGTAGCCGATGCCGCCGCCGATGCCGCCGGCGACGAGCGCCGCCACCAGGACCGCCGCGACGAGGCCGCCGGTGCGCTTGCGCGGGGCCGCGGGGAGGGCCGGGACCGGCTCGCCCCAGGACGGCACGACCGGAGGGGCCGGAGGCCAGCCGCCGGCCCCGGCGGCCGCCGCGGCGGGCTCGGGGGCCTGCGCGGGCGCCTGCGCGGCGGTGACCGGATCGGGAGCGGGCGCGGCGGAGGGGGCCTGCGCCGGCGGCGCGGGCGGGGCCGGCGGCTGGACCGGCGGCTGGATCCGGGTCGGGGCCTCCGGCGCGGGCGCCCCGGCCTGCTGCGGCGCCGGCGCGGCGGGCGGCGTGGCGGGGACGGGCGGCGTGGCGGGGGCGGACGGGGCAGTCGGGTCCGCCGGAACCTCGGTGCCCTCGTTCTCGGTGCTCACAGCTCGCTCTCCTCGTTCACAGCGCGGGGACGGTGATACTCGCTCCAGGGTGCTGGAGACAGCTTTTCCCACCCGGCGTCAGGCCGCGGTAAGACGGAGCTGTGCGTCCGCACCCCACTCTTTATAACTGGGCAGAACGGACAGGTCCGATGTGCCCTGCCCGCCCCGCCAATGGCACCATGACGCGGTGACCCACGCACGGCAGCAACCGCACCCCGGTCCCGTCCAGGTCGTCGCCCACCGAGGGGCCTCGGAGGACGCGCCGGAACACACCCTGGCCGCCTATGTGAAGGCCATCGAGGACGGCGCCGACGCCCTGGAGTGCGACGTACGGCTCACGGCCGACGGCCACCTGGTCTGCGTCCACGACCGTCGCGTCGACCGTACCTCCAACGGCCGCGGAGCCGTCTCCACCCTCGAACTCGCCGACCTCTCCACGCTGGACTTCGGCGCCTGGAAGCGGTTCAAGGAGCGCGAGGACTCCGGCGAGCCGGGGGAGAGCCCGGACTGGGGCGACCCCGAGTACACCTCGGTCCTCACCCTGGAACGGCTCCTGGAGCTCGTCTCCGACGCGGGGCGGCGGGTCGAGCTCGCCATCGAGACCAAGCACCCCACCCGCTGGGCGGGCCAGGTCGAGGACCGGCTCCTCGCGCTCCTGAAGCGTTTCGGCCTGCACGCACCCGTGGCGGCCGAGGAGTCCCCGGTCCGGGTCATGAGCTTCTCGGCCCGCTCGCTGCAACGGATCTCCGCCGCCTCGCCGACGCTCCCGACCGTCTCCCTCACCCAGTTCGTCACCCCCCGGCTGCGCGACGGGCGGCTGCCCGCGGGCGCGCGCGTGGCGGGGCCCTCCATCCGGATCGTCCGTCACCACCCGGCCGTCATCCTCCGCCTCCAGAAGGCGGGCCACCAGGTCCACGTCTGGACGGTGGACGATCCGGAGGACGTCGAGCTCTGCCTGCGGCTCGGGGTCGACGCGATCATCACCAACCGCCCCAAGCGGGTCCTGGAGCACCTCGGCCGCTCCTGAGTCACGGCCCCGGACGCCCCGCCGGGGGCGGCCGCGGGGAGCACGCCGGCGCGTTCGGCGCGTACGCGATCGTCACTTGTGCTCCACCCCACCCGGAACAGGCGGTTTCCGGTCGCGGTCACCGGGGCATCCACACGGTGGCGTGGGGCGAAGGAGGTCTCGGGGGTGGCGTTGGTGGTGGCACAGAAGGTGCCCACGTCGTCGAGCATGGCCGTACCCCATGGCCCTGCGGGCGTGGGGGAAGCGCGACACCGGATGCGGGACGAGCTGTACCGCGGCGGGGTGTCGGAATCGGTCGTCGACGACGCGATCCTGATCTTGTCCGAACTGCTCAGCAACGCCTACCGGCACGGCAGGCCGCTGGGCCGGGGCGACCGTGGCGAGGGCGACGTGCTGGCGGCCTGGCGGCTCGATCCGTCGGGCGGCCTGATGGTCGAGGTGACGGACGGAGGCGGTCCCACGAGACCCGTCCCGTCCACGCCCTCGGTCACGGCGCGCGGCGGACGCGGGCTCCACATCATCGGCGCCCTGGCCCAGGACTGGGGCGTGCGCGACAGCGCGACGGGCGAGGTCACCGTCTGGGTGCGCGTGACGGAGGGCCACCGCCGCGAGGACTTCGCGGCCCGGGTCGGCACCGGCTCCGGCTTCGACCTCCTCGACGCGTACGACGACCTGGACTGACGCCCCGGGGGACGACCGACGGCCGGCCCGCTCCCGGCCGGTACGTCGGCCACCGGTACGCCGCTCCGTCCGCACGGCTCCGTACGCCGGACCGTCCGCACGGCTTCGTACATCGCATCGGACCGTCCGTACACCCCGTACGCCGGACCGTCCGTACGGCTCCGGGCGCGGCGTCCGGGCCGTGGGAGCCGTGGCCGGCGGGCACCGCGCCGACGGGGGGTCGTGGCACGGCTGAGCTTCCGGGGGCGTCCGGACGGCTAGGCTCGCGCCCGACACAGCACCGCGATCGGGAGAAAGCCACACCATGGCCAAGAAGCGCCCCCAGACGAAGGCCGCCAAGAGCGGCCAGGCACAGGTCACGAACGGGGAGATCCCGGTCGTCGGCGCGCGCGAGCCGTGCCCGTGCGGTTCGGGCCGCCGCTACAAGGCGTGCCACGGCCGGGCCGCCGCGCACGCCGCGACCGAGCACGTCCAGCGCCCCTTCGAGGGCCTGTCCGGCGAGTGCGACCTGGTCGCGCTGCGCGAGCTGGTGCCCGCCGCCACCGTGCCGCTCACCCTCAAGGGCGGTCTGCCCGAGGGCGTGCCGTCGGTGACCCTCGCGACGGTCCTGCCGATGGCCTGGCCGGCGCTCCGCCGCGACGACGGCTCGGTCCTGCTCGCCCTGCAGAACGACGGGACCTCCGGCGACCTCTCCCGCGACCTCGCCGACACGCTCCAGCGCGCGCTGGAGACCGAGCCGGGCAACCCGGTGCCGCCGCGCCGCGTCGACCCCGAGGGCCCGCGCCTGCAGGACCTGCTCGACGCGGACGCCGCGTTCGTGCCCGAGGTCCACACCGGCTTCGAGTTCTGGATCCCGCAGTCGGCGGACGGCGCCGACCCCGAGGTCGCCGCCTCCCTGGAGCGGGCCAACGCCGCCGCCATCCCGACGGTGAAGCTGGACTCGGTCGACGCCGCCTACTGGTGCGAGACCCCGGAGAAGAACCACCTGCGCTGGGTCATGCCGCACCCGGAGGAGAAGCTCCTCGACGCGCTCGCCCGCCTCCACGTCGCCGGCACCACCTCGCTCGGCCCGGACACCCGTCTCGTCGGCTCCTTCCGCGCCCACGGCCTGATGGTGCCGGTGTGGGACCTGCCGTCGGCGATGACCGCCGAGGAGTGCGAGAAGCCCGCCGCCGAGTTCGCCGGTCGGCTGGCGGAGGCGCTCGGCGTCGACGCCCCGCTCACCGCCGAGGAGCGCCGGGCGCGCGGCGGCCTCACGAACCGTCAGGTCACTCTCAGCTGATACCCCAGGTGGTATCGGTGACTGACAGACCGACCAGTCGGTGACTTCCGCCACAGCGGAACCTACGGAGCGGTAAATCCCTGTCCGAATAACCGAGATCGAATTTGCGAACAGCAGATCTCTTGTTACCGTTCTGGGAGCCCGGTCGCTGGTGCATCCCCCGTCGCCAGCGACCGGGCGTTTCCATGCCCGCCCCGCCGTCGCGCCGGGGCCGCTTCTCAACTCGCTTCGTCGTCGGCCGTGTTGCTGCCCGAGCGGAGCAACAGCGGCGCGTCGCCGCCTTCGTCGCTCTCCGCGAATTCCGCCACGGCCGTATACGCGGACGCCGCTCCCGCCCCCGGTTCCTCCGGGGTCTCACAGGTGCCCGGCTCGTCGCGCGCGGGCACCGCGCAGCGCACCTGGACCGTCCGGCCGCCGGGCGCCATGAGGGTCAGAATCGCGTCGATCTTCCGGCCGGTGGCGTTGCGGTAGTAGGTGCGCGCCCAGACGTCCGGTCCCTCGGAGAGGACACAGGTCTGCGCCTCGACGCCCTCGGGCGCGGCGACTTCGGGACCGCAGCGGCTGATCCGCTCGGGCGCCCCCGCGGGGGCGGCGGCCTCCCCGCGTACCGGAGCCGCCGGGGAGGGCGGGGTGCCCCCGGATACACCGGCCTCCCGGCCGAGCCCCAGGCCACCGAGCAGCTCGCCCACCGACCCGCCCCCGCCGCCGTCCGGACCACCGCCTTCCGCACCTCCGACGCCCGGGTCGGTGGACCCCGGGTCGGCGGACCCCGGGTCGGCGGACCCCGGGTCGGCGGGCTTCGCATCGGCGGGCTTCGCATCGGCCGGTGCCGGGAGCGCCGCCCTCGGCGGGGTGCCGGCGCCGCCGCCCGCCTTGGCCGCCAGGGGCACCAGGACGGCGATCGCGACGGCGGTGCCGAGGCCGGCCATGCGGAGGTGCGCCGGGCTCAGCCGACTCATGCGACCCACCTGCTCTGTTCGGGAGACGATCGAGGACGGTGGGGCGAACCTATCGGCGCCGGACGGGCACCCGGCGGGCCGCGCGCCCGATTCCCGTACGCGTCGGCCCAGGACACACCCGTTCGGGTGAACGGCGGCGGGCGGCCGGATCACCCGGCACGCGCGCGTGGCCCCCTCCCGCACCGGCTCCGGCTCAGTACGCGAGCCGGCTCCCGCCGCCCGGCGTGGCCGTGCTCGCCGCGACCAGGGCGTCGACGACGGCCTCCACGTCCGGCAGCCACGGGCGGGCGGAGCCCGCGAGCGGGGCCCGCTCCCAGCGGGCCTGACCGGTGCCCGCCGTGGACGGCGGCAGCAGCAGGTAGCCGCCCTCTCCGTGGAAGCGCAGCGAGCTGGGCACGCTGTCCTTCGCGTACAGCAGCTCGCCGAGCCGTTCGAGGCCGTACGGGGCGACCAGGATCGACCAGCGGGTCGGCGTCGCCACCACGGGGCCGAGCCGCATGCCCATCGCGTCGAGGTCCCGCAGGGCGCGCGCGCCCGCGAGGGCCGGGAGGCTCACCGCGCAGGGGGCGCGGCCGCCGGTGGCCAGCAGGACCGGGGCGTCCGGGCGCCGGGTCCACCACCAGCGGATCATCCGCTCGTCGGTGGTGGCGGCCAGGAGGCCGGGGTCGAAGGGGTGGGCGCCGGGGACCACGCAGTCGGCGTCGGGGCAGGCGCACACCGGCCCGTCGGCGCCGGCCCGGATCGCACCGCCGGACCGCTCGGCCGGGCCGCCGGTTCCGGACCGCTCCGCGCGGCCCGCGCCGGACCGCTCCGCGCCGCCGGTTCCGGGCTTCGTCCGCGGGCCGCCGGGGCCGGAGGTCTTCGTCGCGCCGGCGGGCTCCGCCAGGCCCACTCCCGGCAGGACGGGCCAGTCCCAATCGACCGCGAAGGCGACCGCCGCTTCCTGCCGTGCGGTCCTCGCCTTGCGCCGGAACCGGAGCCTGCGTCGCCTTCCGAGGATCTCGCGCATGAGCGCTCGTTCCTTTCCGTTGAACGCCGAATCCACATCACACCACGTGCAGATCTCTTCACCGTGCGTATCAGCGCGTACAGCGTCGGCGGTGCGTCGCCCCGCCCGGGGCGGGGCCGGCCGGAACGGGGCCGGGTCACAGTCAGGTCGAAACCGGTTCAGAACACGATCCCCGCCACGCGGGGACGGGCCGCGGCCTGCGGCACGTACGACGCCGGGGTTCCGCTTCTCGATCCCGGGGCACTGTCAACTGCCCCTGCCTGTCATCGATTACGTACCCCACACGCTCAGAATGACGCGCTTTCAAACGACGCCAGTCGACCGCAAATGGTGCACACCGGGGGCAATTTTCAGCCAACTTCCAGCTCACTTCAACCCCTGCGCACGACCTCCCGGAACGTCCCCCGGACACCACAAGTCCCACGGGGACAATGCTGGACATCGCTCCTCGGGTGCGTGTACATGTGGAGACATCGAGCGGTGCTCTATGACATGGGGGTTTGCGATGCCATGGCCTCAAACGCACCGGTCGGAAAGCCGACCGGGATGACTTCCCCACACCTGCCGAAGCACCTTGCGAAAGTGGCCGGAATCGACTCCACGGTTCCCGCTCCGCCGCACACTAAGGCGCCCCTCGCGGGCGTTCCCGCCGCCGCGGCACCGGCCGACGCGGCCCCCGCGCCCGGCGCCCTGATCACGGACCGCCTCGCCGGCTGGGTCTCCGACCTCACCACCCTCCACGAACTCACCGAGCGGCTCATCAGGACCGCCACCCTCGACGAGGCCCTCCACGAGGTCCTCGCCGCGGGAGCCGCCCTCGTGGGCGCCCGCCGCGGCATGGCCGTCCTCGAACCCGCCGACGGCCTCGGCCCCACCGCCACCGTCGGCCTCGGCCTCGCCCACGCCGACCTCGGCACCATCGAGACCGTCCCCCGCGCCGCCACCGGCCACGGCCGCCTCCTCGACGGACTCGCCGACCCGGCGGACCCGCGCGGCCCCGCCCGCGTCCCGGACCCCATCGCCATCCCCGACGTGCGCGCCGAGGAGGGACTCGACCCCCGCCACCGCGAGGTCGCCGCCCGGCTCGGCTACGCCGCCAGCTACGCCCTCCCCCTCGCCACCGAGGAGGCCGGCCGGATCGGCGCCGGCGTCTGGTTCTACGACGAGCCCGCCGCCCCCACCGACCGCCAGCGCCACCTCGTCGGCCTCTACGGCCGCTTCGCCACCGAGCACCTCGCCCGCCTCCTCCAGGTCGAGCGGGCCCGCGTCCAGGTCTCCACCGTCGCGGAGGAGCTGCTCCCGAGCCGGCTCCCCCGCGTCCCCGGCGTCCGGCTCGCCGCCCGCCACCGCACCGGCCCCCGCGGCGGCGGCGACTGGTACGACGCGCTCCCGCTGCCCGACGGCGCCCTCGGGCTCTCCGTCGGCTCCGTCTCCGGCACCGGGCCGAGCGCGCTGGCCGCGATGGGCCGGCTGCGCGCCTCGCTGCGGGCGTACGCGGTGATGGAGGGCGAGGACCCGGTCGCCGTCCTCTCCGACCTGGAGCTGCTGCTCCGCCTCACCGAGCCGGCCCGCTCGGCCACCGCGCTCTTCGCCTACGCCGAGCCCGCCCGCCGCCGGCTCGTCCTGGCCGGAGCCGGCCACGCCCCTCCGCTGCTCATCGGCGAGCGCCGCACCGAGTACGTGGAGACCTCGCTCTCCGCCCCGCTCGGGATGCTCTCCTGCTGGGAGGCGCCCAGCGTGGAGCTGGAGGCCGCGCCTGGAGAAACGGTGCTGCTCTACACGGACGGGCTGCTGCGGCGTACCGGCGACCCCGTCGACCGGGCCTTCGCCCGGCTCCACGCCGCCGCCGCGAACGTGCCCCGGACGGACCGGGACGACCCGGGCGCCGTCGCCGACCACGTGCTGCGGACCGTGCTCCCGGACGGGCTCGACCCGGCGGTGGAGGGCGAGGACGTGGTGCTGCTCGCCGCCCGCTTCGACTGATCCCGCCGGTGACCGCGCGGTAACAGGTCCTCCGGCCCTGGGCCCCCTTCCGTACGACCGTACGATGGAGGGGGTTCAGTGTCGTACCAGAGGAGGCAGACCCGTGGCCGAAGAGCTCACTCCGGAGACCCCGGACGAGGCCGAAGAGCCGATCAAGCAGCGGAAGAACGGCCTGTACCAGGGCGTGTCCGACGAGCTCGCCGAGAACATGAAGTCCGGCTGGGCCGACACGGAGCTGACCGGCCTCGCGCCGATCCCGCAGGCCGCCGAGACCGCCGCGCGCCGCGCCGCGCTCTCCGCCCGCTTCCCGGGCGAGCGCCTGGTGATCCCGGCCGGCAACCTGAAGACCCGGTCGAACGACACCGAGTACAGCTTCCGCGCCTCCACCGAGTACGCGTACCTCACCGGCGACCAGACGCACGACGGCGTCCTCGTCCTGGAGCCGGTGAAGGACGGCCATGAGGCCACGATCTACCTGCTGCCGCGCTCGAACCGCGAGAACGGCGAGTTCTGGCTCGACGGCATGGGCGAGCTGTGGGTCGGCCGCCGCCACTCCCTCGCCGAGGCGGAGCAGCTGCTCGGCCTCCCGGCGAAGGACGTGCGCGAGCTGACCGCCGCCCTGGGCGAGGCCACCGGCCCGGTCCGCGCCGTGCGCGGCCACGACGCCGGCATCGAGGCCGCCCTCACCGACAAGGTCACCGCCGAGCGCGACGAAGAGCTGCGCGTGTACCTCTCCGAGGCCCGGCTGATCAAGGACTCCTTCGAGATCGCCGAGCTGGAGAAGGCCTGCGCCTCCACCGCCCGCGGCTTCGAGGACGTCGTGAAGGTCCTCGACAAGGCCGAGGCCACCAGCGAGCGCTACATCGAGGGCACCTTCTTCCTCCGCGCCCGCGTCGAGGGCAACGACGTCGGCTACGGCTCCATCTGCGCCGCCGGCCCGCACGCCTGCACCCTCCACTGGGTCCGCAACGACGGGGCCGTCCGCTCCGGCGACCTGCTCCTGCTCGACGCCGGCGTCGAGACCACCGAGCTGTACACCGCCGACGTCACCCGCACCCTGCCGATCAACGGCCGGTACACGGAGATCCAGCGCAAGATCTACGACGCCGTGTACGAGGCGCAGGAGGCGGGCATCGCCGCGGTGAAGCCCGGCGCCGCCTACCGCGACTTCCACGACGCCGCCCAGCGCGTGCTCGCGGAGAAGCTCGTCGAGTGGGGCCTCGTCGAGGGCCCGGCCGAGCGCGTCCTGGAGCTGGGCCTCCAGCGCCGCTGGACCCTGCACGGCACCGGCCACATGCTCGGCATGGACGTCCACGACTGCGCCGCCGCGCGCACCGAGGCGTACGTCGACACCACGCTGGAGCCGGGCATGTGCCTGACCGTCGAGCCGGGGCTCTACTTCCAGGCCGACGACCTGACCGTGCCGGAGGAGTACCGCGGCATCGGCGTCCGGATCGAGGACGACATCCTCGTCACCGAGGACGGCAACCGGAACCTGTCGGACCAGCTGCCGCGCCGCTCCGACGAGGTCGAGGCGTGGATGGCGGCCCTGAAGGGCTGACGACCGCGCGAAGGCCCCGCCCGGTGACCACCGGGCGGGGCCTTTCCCGTGCCCGCGACCGGATCAGACCCGCGGCCGGGCCAGTGCTTCGGCCGGGGCGCGTCGTCGGCACGATCACGCCCGCGGCCGGGGCACGTCGTCGGTCCGGTCACGCCATCAGCAGGGTCGGGGTGTCCTTCCACTTGAGGAGCTTGTCGAAGCTGACCACCGCGCCGCCCCGGCCCGAGCGGCCGAAGTGGACGTGGTCGGAGAGCTCCTCGATCAGGCGGAGGCCGCGGCCGTCCTCGGCGTCCGGACGGGCCGCCGGAGCGGGCGCCGCCGGCGCGCCGGGGAAGCCGGGGCCGGCGTCCGTCACCTCGATGCGGCAGGTCTCGCCGTCGAGGAAGGCCGTCACCCGGTACGCCTCCGAGCCCCGGCCCGCGGCCGCGCCGCCCCCGTGCTCGACCGCGTTGGCACACGCCTCGGTGAGGGCCACCGACAGGTCGTAGGACACCTCGGGATCGACCCCGGCCGTCTCCATGGTGCCGAGGAAGAGGCGCCGGGCGAGCGGCACGCTCGCGGCCTCGCGCCGCAGATGGAGTGACCACCAGATGCTCATGCTCCAGCCTCCCGGCAGCGGCTCGACATACCCCTAGCTATTGCCGCCGACGGCGGTCCGTAAGCGCGCGGAAGCGTCAAGAGCGCCCGTTCGGCGGACGCGAGGGGCCCCGGGGCCGGTGTATGTCCGCCCGAACACCCCCAAGAGCGACCTTGCGGACCTGCCTCATGAGGACGGGGGGCCTGGTGCGATGATGGGGCCGCCATGTCTGCCCCCGCGCTCGCTCCACGGCTGCTGAGGGCCGCGGTGTTCACCGCGGTCTGCGTCGTGCTGTCCGCGCTGGGACACGCGCTCGCCGCCTGTGCGGGCATCGCCCTGTGGACCCTCCTCGCCGGACTCCTCGGCGTCTTCGGGGTCACGGTCCTGCTCACCGGACGCGAGCGCTCCCTCGGCTTCGTCGTCGCCGCCCTCGCCGGCGGCCAGCTCGGGCTCCATCTGCTCTTCGGTCTCGGCCAGCGGCAGCTCGCCCTGAGCACCCAGGCCGACGACACGCTCGTGCGGATGGCCGCCAAGCTCGTCTGCGGGGCGGGCGCCGCCTCCCTCACCCCCGGCGACGCCGCCGGGATCCTCAGCCGCGCCGGCATCGACCCGGCCGCCGCCGCGCACGCCCACGCGGGCATGCACGCGGCCGGCGCGACGCCCGGCGACGCGCTGCTGCCGAGCCTGCCGATGCTCCTCGGGCACCTGCTCGCCGCCCTGGTGGCCGGCTGGCTGCTGCGCCGGGGCGACCTCGCCCTGGTCCGGGTCGCCGAACTCTCCGAACAGCGGGCCGCCGAACTCGCCGAGGGCACCCTGGTCCGCGCCCTGCGCACCGCCCTCCGGCTCGTCCGGGCCCTGCTCGCCGGCCTGGCGGCGCTGGCCCCCGCCGGTCCGCGCGGCCCGACCCGCACCGCCTTCGACTCCTCGCCGCCGCCGGTGGCCGGGGCACTCCAGCACACGGTGATCCGCCGCGGCCCGCCGGCCGCCGCCTGCGTCCTCGCAGCCTGACGCGGTCCGCTCCACGGGGAGCGGGACCGCGCCCGTCCGCGCCCACCCGCCCGGTTTCCCCCGTGGCCCCGCGGCGCAGGACCGGACCGCCTTCCCCTCTCCGGGGTCCCTCCGCGGACCCCCTCACCGAGCCGGAGTGTCTCTTCATGAACCTGTCCCGCGTCGCCCTCGCCGCCGGCACCGCCGCCGCCTCCGTCGTGCTCCTCTCGGGCACGGCCTTCGCCCACGTGGGCGTGCAGCCGCAGGGCGAGGCCGCCCAGGGCGGCTACGCGACCGTGAACGTCAAGGTCCCGAACGAGCGCGACAACGCCTCCACCGTGAAGCTGGAGGTCAACTTCCCGCTGGACCACCCGCTCGCCTCCGTCATGCCGCAGCCGGTCCCGGGCTGGAAGGCCGAGGTCACCAAGACCAAGCTGGACAAGCCGCTGACCCTGCACGGCAAGCAGATCAACGAGGCCGTCTCCAAGGTCACCTGGACCGCGGACGGCTCGAAGATCGGCCCCGGCCAGTTCCAGCAGTTCCCGCTCTCCCTCGGCCAGCTGCCGGAGGACACCGACCAGCTCGTCCTCAAGGCCGTCCAGACGTACGACAACGACGAGGTCGTGCGCTGGATCGAGGAGCAGAAGGGCTCCGAGGAGCCCCAGAACCCGGCCCCCGTCCTGAAGCTCTCGCCCGCGGGCGAGGACCACCACGGAGGCGGCGCCGCCTCCGCCGCGCCCACCGCCTCGGCCTCCGCCTCCACCGACGCGAAGGCCGGTCACGGGGCCGACGGCGACCACGCCACCACCGAGACCGCCTCGGCCTCCTCCACCGACACCATGGCCCGCGTCCTCGGCGTCGTCGGCATCCTCGTCGGCCTCGCCGGCATCGCCTTCGGCGTCCTCGCCGGCCGCCGCCGCTCGGCCTGACGGCCCGTCCCGGCGGGCCGGCCCGTCCGGCCCGCCGGGACGTCGAGCGCGCCCGGCGCCTCCTGCGCGTCCGGCGCGTCCAGCACTTCCAGCACGTCCCGCACTCCGAAAGACAGTCACCGCCATGTCCACAGAGAAGACGTCCCCGTCCCCGAGCGACGGGGACGGCACCACCGGCCGCCCCGGGCGGCGCACCCCGCTGATCGTCGCCGCCGTCGCGATCGTCGCCGCCCTCGGCATCGTCGCCGCGGTCGGCCTCGGCGGCGACGACACGAAGGACACCGCGTCCTCCGGCGTCGCCCAGATCGAGGGCGTCACCGAGAAGACCCGGGCCGCCACCGTCCTGGACCGCCCCTTCACCAAGCCCGACCTCGTCCTCACCGACACCAAGGGCGAGAGCTACGACCTGCGCGAGCGCACCAAGGGCAAGCCGACGCTCATCTACTTCGGCTACACCAACTGCCCCGACGTGTGCCCGCTGACGATGAGCAACATCGCCATCGCCAAGAAGCGGCTCCCCCAGGCCGACCAGGACAAGCTCCAGGTCGTCTTCGTCACCACCGACCCCGAGCGGGACACGGCCGCCTCGCTGGCCAAGTGGCTGCCCGGCTTCGGCGACGCCTCCTTCACCGGGCTCACCGGCGACTTCTCGGCGATCCAGGCGGGCGCCCGCTCGATCGGCATCGGCATCGACCCGCCGAAGAAGGAGAAGGACGGCACCGTCGTCTCCATGCACGGCGCCCAGGTCGTCGCCTTCTCCCCCACCACCGACCAGGGCTACGTCCTGTACGGGGAGGACGCCACCGTCGACGACTACGCCAAGGACCTGCCGAAGATCATCAAGGGGGAGAACCCGTGACCCGCCGCACCACCGCCCTGTCCGCCGCCGTGGCGCTCGCCGCCGCGCTCGCGCTCACCGGGTGCTCGTCCGACGGCGGAAAGCCCGAGCTGAAGGTCAGCGGCGCGTACATGCCCCAGCCCGTGGCGGACATGGCCGGCGGCTTCCTCACCATCGAGAACACCGGTGACACCGCCGACAGGCTGACCTCGGTCACCAGCCCGCTCTCGGACGACGTCACCATGCACGAGACGAAGAACCAGAAGATGCAGATGGTGAAGGCCTTCGACATCCCCGCCAACGGGGAGCTGAAGCTGGCCCGGGGCGGCAACCACCTCATGTTCATGGCACTGAAGAAGAAGCCGAAGCAGGGCGAGAAGGTCAGCGTCGAGCTGCACTTCGAGAAGGCCGACCCGATCACGGTCGAGCTGCCCGTCGAGGCCACCAACCACAACCCGCAGCAGCACTGAGCTCGTTGACGGAGTGACACTGTGACGACATCCACCGCCCCGCGCCTCGGCGCCGCCCTGGCCCGGCTGCTCGTTCTCGCGGCCGCCCTCCTGGGCGTGCTCCTCGCCGGCGCCGCCCCCGCCTCCGCGCACGCGGCCCTGACCGGGAGCGACCCGCAGGACGGGGCGGTGGTCGCCACCGCCCCCGAGGAGGTCGGCCTCACCTTCTCGGAGCAGGTCGCAATGAGCCCCGACTCGATCCGGGTCCTCGACCCGTCGGGCCGGCGGGCCGACACCGGCGAGATCATCGACCTGTGCAGCGGCGCCGTCGTCAAGTACGGCGTGGCCCTGCGGGCCGGTCTGCCGGACGGCACCTACACCGTCGCCTGGCAGACCGTCTCCGCCGACAGCCATCCCATCGCCGGGGCCTTCACCTTCTCCATCGGCGCCCCCTCCGCCACCTCGGTCGCCCTGCCCGAGCAGGCGGCCGGCGGCGGGGTCGTCGGCGCCCTCTACGGGATCGCGCGCTATCTGTCGTACGCGGGCTTCGCCGTCCTCGTCGGCGGCGGCGCCTTCGTGCTGCTGTGCTGGCCGCGCGGGGCGGGCGTCCGGCCCGTTCAGCGGACGGTCGTCCGGGGCTGGCTGACCCTCACCGGCGCCACCCTGGTCATGCTGCTGCTGCGCGGTCCGTACACCGGCTCCGGCAAGCTCGCCGACGTCTTCGACCTGGGCGGCCTCCAGGCCGTCCTCCAGACCAAGACCGGGGCGGCGCTCACCTCCCGGCTGCTGCTGCTCGGGGCGGCCGCGCTCTTCGTCGCCGTCCTCTTCGGCGCCTACGCCCGGCGCACCGACCCGAAGGAGCGCAAGGACCTCTCCTTCGGCCTGGGCCTCGGCGGCACCGTGGTCGCCGCGGGCATCGCCGGCACCTGGGCGCTGGCCGAGCACGCCTCCACCGGCATCCAGCCCGGCATCGCGATGCCGGTCGACATCCTGCACCTCCTCGCGGTCGCCGCCTGGCTCGGCGGCCTCACCACCCTGCTGGTCGCCCTCTACCGGGTGCCCTCCGTGGAGCGCGCGGCGGTCGAGCGCTTCTCCCGCGTCGCCTTCGTCTCGGTGGTCGTCCTGGTCGCCACCGGCCTCTACCAGTCCTGGCGCCAGGTCGGCTCCTGGTCCGCCCTCACCGGCACCCGGTACGGGCAGCTGCTCCTGGTGAAGATCGGTCTGATGGGCGTGCTCGTCGGCATCGCCTGGATATCCCGCCGCTGGACCCGGCGCCTGGCGGACCGGGCGCCGGCGCTTCCGGACCCGGGCCTGGAGCAGGAAGGCGAGGCCGAACCGGAGCCGGAGGACGAGGAAGAGGGCCTTGAGGGCGAGGGCCCGGAGAGCGGAGCCGCCGAGGGCGAGGGCCTTCAGGAGGAGACCGGCCCCGGCACCGCCTCCGAGCCCGAGCCCGACCCCGACCCCGAGCGGGCCGCCCAGCTCGCCCGGCAGCGGGCCGCCGTGGCCACCGCCCGGCGGAAGAAGGCGCGGGACGCGGACCCCGAGCGGACCGGGCTGCGCCGCTCGGTGCTGACCGAGGCCGCCGTCGCCGTCGTCCTGCTCGCCGTGACCACCGTCCTCACCTCCACCGAACCCGGCCGCACCGAGGAGGAGGCTGCCCGGACCGGAGGGACGACGGCCGGCTCGACCGCGGTGCCCGACCGCCCGGTGGACTTCCGGCTCCCCTTCGACACCGGCGGCGTGGACGGCAAGGGCGTCGTACGGCTCAGCCTCGACCCCGGCCGCACCGGCGCCAACGGCCTTCACCTCTTCGTCGAGCGCCCCAACGGCAAGCCGTTGGACGTCCCCGAGATCAAGGTGAACCTCACCCTGGAGGAGAAGGGCGTCGGCCCGCTGCCCGTCGCCCCCGACCGGATCCAGACCGGGCACTGGAGCGCGAGCGGCGTCCAGCTCCCGCTGCCCGGCGAGTGGCGGATCCAGGTGACGGTCCGTACCTCCGAGATCGACCAGACCACCATCGAGAAGAACGTCAAGATCGGCTGAATGACCGTGAGCAACCCCGTGACCGGCCCCGCGTCCGACGGAGCCCCCGCCTCCGCCCCCGACAGCGGCCACCTCGACATCTCCCGGCGCCGGCTGCTCGGCACGGTCGGCGCCGCGGGCGCGGCCGGCCTGGTGATCGGCGCCGCCGGCGGTGCCGGGATCGCGGCTGCCGTCTCCGACGACGGCTCCGCGACGGCCGGCGCCGGTGGCTCCCGCGCCCTCGCCTCGGTGGGGGCCACCGAGGTGATGTTTCACGGGAAACACCAGCCCGGGATCACCACCCCGCTCCAGGCCCGCGGCCATCTCGTCGCCTTCGACCTCGCGCCGGGCGCCGGGCGCAAGGAGGCCGCCGCGCTGCTGCGCCGCTGGTCGGCGACGGCGCGCACGCTGATGGCCGGGGAGGCCCCGCCGGAGGACACCGGGATCGCGCTGGACGCGGGCCCGTCGTCCCTGACGGTCACCTTCGGCTTCGGCCGCACCTTCTTCGACCGGACCGGGCTGGCCGCCCGGCGTCCGGAGCAGCTCGACCCGCTGCCCGTCTTCTCCTCCGACGCGGTCGACCCGAAGCGCTCGGAGGGCGACCTGTGGGTGCAGATCGGGGCGGACGACGCCCTGGTCGCCTTCCACGCGCTGCGCGCGCTCCAGAAGGAGGCCGGGGACGCGGCCCGGGTGCGCTGGCAGATGAACGGCTTCAACCGCTCCGCCGGGGCGACCGCCCGCCCGATGACGGCCCGGAACCTGATGGGCCAGGTCGACGGCACCAACAACCCCAAGCCCACCGACCCCGACTTCGACCGGCGGATCTTCGTCCCCGCCGGGGCGACCGGCGCCCAGGACTGGATGGCGGGCGGCTCCTACGCGGTCGTGCGGCGGATCCGGATGCTCCTGGACGACTGGGAGGGCCTGCCGCGGGAGAGGCAGGAGCGGGTCATCGGCCGGCGCAAGGCGGACGGGGCCCCGCTGTCCGGCGGTTCGGAGACCACCCCCCTGGACCTGGACAAGAGGGGGCCGGACGGAAAGCTCGCCGTCCCCGACAACGCCCACGCCCGGATCTCCGCCCCCGAACAGAACGGCGGCGCGGCGATGCTGCGCCGGCCCTTCTCCTTCCACGACGGGATCGGTGCGGACGGCACCCCGGACGCGGGGCTCCTCTTCATCTGCTGGCAGGCCGACCCGCTGCGGGGCTTCGTGCCGGTGCAGCGCAAGCTCGACCGGGGCGACGCGCTGTCGGCGTTCATCCGGCACGAGTCCAGCGGGCTCTTCGCCGTGCCGGGCGGGGCCGCCGAGGGCGAGTACGTCGGTCAGCGACTGCTGGAGGGCTGAGTCCCGCCGCCGTCCGGGAGCAGGCGACCGCCGGGGGCCGAGGGCTGAGACGGGGAGGGCGGGGCCTCCGGTCCGCATTAGGGTGACGGTATGTCCGCCACCCGGTACACCTACCTCGGCCCCGAAGGCACGTTCACGGAGGCCGCGCTGCGGAGCCTGCCCGAGGCGGCCACGCGGGAACTCGTCCCCATGGTCTCCGTCCCGGCCGCGCTCGACGCCGTACGGAACGGGGAGGCGGCCGCCGCGCTCGTCCCGATCGAGAACTCGGTCGAGGGCGGTGTGACGGCGACCCTCGACGAGCTGGCCTCGGGCGAGCCGCTGATGATCTACCGCGAGGTGCTGCTGCCGATCGCCTTCGCGCTGCTGGTGCGCCCCGGGACCGCGCTGTCGGACGTCAAGACGGTGACGGGCCATCCGGTGGCCCAGCCGCAGGTGCGCAACTGGCTGCGCAAGCACCTCCCGGAGGCGGTGTGGGAGTCGGCGGCGTCCAACGCGGACGGCGCCCGGCTGGTGCAGGAGGGGCGGTTCGACGCGGCCTTCGCGGGTGAGTTCGCGGCGGCGACGTACGGCCTGGAGGCCCTGGTCAAGGAGATCCACGACGCGGAGAACGCGGAGACGCGTTTCGTGCTCGTGGGCCGGCCGGCCCGGCCGGCGGCGCCGACCGGCGCGGACAAGACCTCGGTGGTGCTGTGGCTGGGTGACGATCATCCGGGTGCCCTTCTGGAACTCCTCCAGGAGTTCGCGGTGCGCGGGGTGAACCTGATGCTGATCCAGTCCCGGCCGACCGGGGCGGGGATCGGGAACTACTGCTTCGCGGTGGACGCCGAGGGCCACGTCTCGGACCGGCGGGTCGGCGAGGCCCTGATGGGTCTGAAGCGGATCTGTCCGCAGGTGCGGTTCCTCGGCTCGTACCCGCGGGCGGGCGCGTCCCGCGCGGACGTCAGGCCGCTGCGGCGGGGGACCTCGGACGAGGAGTTCACGGCTGCCTCCGACTGGCTGGCGAGGGCCCAGGACGGCAGGGCCTGACCGCGATACTGACCGAACGACGCGGTGCGTGCGTCCGGTCATCCACAGGCAGGCTTTATTAGTCCTACCTGCATACTTTTCGGTTTCCCACATCAGTTATCCACAGGCGTGACGCGCAGGCTGGGGACAAGTCGACACCCGCCCCCGACAAGGTCGACAAATCCCCCTCGTCACCCCTCGCGCGCATGCACTCCATCCACAGGGCCCACCCCCGCATACGTCAGAACGGCCCCCTCCCACTCACCCTCCGGAGCGATCGATTCCCCTCGAAATGAGTGCGTGAATGGTGTTTGATCACGCAATTCGGAGGCGGCGGAGCCGAAATCCACAGAACTTCCGCACACCCTGTGGATAACTCGGCCCGATGGAATTCCCGAGACCCCAACAACAACCTCAATCCGGGCATATCAACACGCGCCCATATATCCGGTGAGGTCGGGCGAGCACACACCGGTAGCCTGGTGGGGTGATTGACCTTCGCCTGCTCCGTGAGGACCCCGACCGTGTTCGCGCCTCCCAGCGCGCCCGTGGAGAGGACGTCGGCCTCGTCGACGCCCTGCTCTCCGCCGATGAGCGGCGCAGGTCGTCCGGCGTCCGCTTCGACGAGCTCCGCTCCGAGCAGAAGTCGCTCGGAAAGCTGATCCCCAAGGCCACCCCGGAGGAGCGCGCCGAGCTCCTCCAGCGGGCCGAGCAGCTCAAGACCGACGTCAAGGCCGCCGAGGCCGAGCAGAACGAGGCCGACGAGACGGCCCGCGCGCTCCTCCTCCGGCTCGGCAACATCGTCCACACGGACGTGCCGGTCGGCGGCGAGGAGGACTTCGTCGTCCTGGAGACGCACGGCACCATCCGCGACTTCGCCGCCGAGGGCTTCGAGCCCAAGGACCACCTGGAGCTGGGCGAGGCGCTCGGCGCCATCGACGTCGAGCGGGGCGCCAAGGTCTCCGGCTCGCGCTTCTACTACCTGACCGGCGTCGGCGCCCTCCTGGAGCTCGCGCTGGTCAACGCGGCCATCGCGCAGGCCACCGAGGCCGGCTTCGTCCCGATGCTCACCCCCGCGCTGGTCCGCCCGCGCGCGATGGAGGGCACCGGCTTCCTCGGCCAGGCCGCGGAGAACGTGTACCACCTGGAGAAGGACGACTACTACCTGGTCGGCACCTCCGAGGTCCCGCTCGCCGCGTACCACATGGACGAGATCATCGACGCCGACAAGCTGCCGCTGCGGTACGCGGGCTTCTCGCCCTGCTTCCGCCGCGAGGCAGGCACGTACGGCAAGGACACCCGCGGCATCTTCCGCGTCCACCAGTTCGACAAGGTCGAGATGTTCTCCTACGTCGCGCCCGAGGACGCGGAGAACGAGCACAAGCGGCTCCTCGACTGGGAGAAGCAGTGGCTCACCTCCCTGGAGCTGCCCTTCCAGGTGATCGACGTCGCCACCGGCGACCTCGGCGCCTCGGCCTCCCGCAAGTTCGACTGCGAGGCCTGGATCCCCACCCAGGGCAAGTACCGCGAGCTGACCTCGGCGTCCAACTGCGACAGCTTCCAGGCCCGCCGCCTCTCGGTCCGCATGCGCGAGGAGCAGGGCGGCAAGAAGACCGTCCAGCCGCTCGCCACGCTGAACGGCACGCTGTGCGCCGTCCCGCGCACGATCGTCGCCATCCTGGAGAACCACCAGCTCGCCGACGGTTCGGTGCGCGTCCCGGAGATCCTCCGGCCGTACCTGGGCGGGCGCGAGGTCCTGGAGCCGATCGCCAAGTGAGCGCCTTCCCCTACCGCCTGGTCGCGACGGACCTCGACGGCACGCTGCTGCGGGCCGACGAGTCCGTCTCGGACCGCACCCGGGAGGCGCTCGCCGCGGCGACGGCGGCCGGCGCCGCGCACATCGTCGTCACCGGCCGGGCGGTGCCCTGGACCCGGCACATCCTCGACGACCTCGGCTACGAGGGCCTCGCGGTGTGCGGCCAGGGCGCGCAGGTCTACCACGCCGGCGAGCACCGGCTGCTGACCTCCCTGACCCTGGACCGGCAGCTCGCCGGACTCGCGCTGTCCAAGATCGAGGCGGAGGCCGGCCCGCTGGCGATCGCCGCGAGCCGGGACGGCCTGGAGGGCGAGGTCCTGATCGGCCCCGGCTACCAGGCGCAGGAGGGCCCGCTGCCGTACGTGCCGTACGAGGATCCGGCCGAGGTGTGGGCGGCGCCGCTCACCAAGCTCTACATCCAGCACCCGGCGATGTCCGACGACGAGCTGACCGCCGTCGCGCGCGCCACCGTGGGCGGGCTGGTCGACGTGGTCATGGCGGGCCCGGGGATCGTGGAGATCCTGCCGCTCGGCCTGAGCAAGGCCACCGGCCTCTCGCTCGCGGCGCGCCGGCTCGGCGTGAAGGCGGCGGAGACCATCGCCTTCGGCGACATGCCCAACGACATCCCGATGTTCGGCTGGGCCGCGCGCGGGGTCGCGATGGGCAACGCGCACGAGGAGCTGCGGGCGGTCGCGGACGAGGTGACCGCCTCCAATGAGGAGGACGGCATCGCGGTCGTCCTGGAGCGCCTGCTGGCCTCCTGAGAGGGTCTCGGACGTACGTGGAAGGGCCCGCCTCCCGGGGGAGGCGGGCCCTTCCGTGTACGAGAAAGGGGCGGCCCGCGCGGACCGGAGTCCACGCGCTCGAAGCGGCCGCCCCTCGGGAGATCCCCCGTGTCCCCCGCACAACTAGTGTGCGCCGGGGCGCCGTTCGGGGGCGAACGGTTTTCCGCGCGGCCCGCCGCCGTCCGGGTTCCGGGTGAGCGGGTAGCAGGCAAGACCGATCGCCAGCGAGATCGCGTGCCCGAGGTCGGTGTACGTGCGGTCCGCGAGCAGCGGGACGAGGAAGAAGGCGACGGCCCCGGTGAGGTACAGCAGGCGCCAGGCGCCGTGCAGCCGGTAGGCGAGGACGCCGGCGGAGGCTGCCAGCCCGTAGCTCACGCCGATGTCGACGACGTGGGCCATGCTGCGCGGGACGTCGTGGTGGGTGATCGCGTGGAGGACGACCTGCTGGCTGACGAGGGTGGCGGCGATGTGCGCGGTGGCGACGGTGAAGAGCCACTTCGGCGTGCCCAGCCAGCGCTCCACGGGCGCGTGGAACAGCTCGAAGAGGACCGCGTAGAAGAGCAGCGCGGCCGGGTCCTGGATCCAGAACGCGCTGCCGAGCAGGGCGCGGACCGGATGGCGGGCGAGCTGGTAGAGGTTGCTGCTGTTGCGGTGCAGCAGATAGGTGTCGAAGCCGTCGGGCGAGAGGGCGAGGACCAGGCTGGTGAGCGCGATGACCGCGAGCCAGAGGTGCGTACCGGGTGACGAACGCACCCACGACCTGATCGGTCGGGAGGGTTCGCCACCCGGGAAGGTTTCGCTCGGCACTTCTCAGTGCCTATCACCTGGAACCAGGAGAAACCTATGAGGCCAGGCGGGGCCTCAGAAGTTGATCATGTGGCCGGCGATGCCGTGGATCGCCTCCTTGACGGCCTCGCCCAGGGTCGGGTGGGCGTGGACGTTCCGCGCGACCTCGTGAACGGTGAGGTCCCACTGCTGGGCCAGGGTCAGCTCGGGCAGCAGCTCGGTGACGTCCGGGCCGATCAGGTGGGCGCCGATGATCTCGCCGTACTTCGCGTCGGCGACGATCTTGACGAAGCCGGTGGAGTCGCCGAGGCCGTGCGCCTTGCCGTTCGCCATGAAGGGGAACTTCGCGACCTTGACGTCGTAGCCCTTCTCGCGGGCCTGCGCCTCGGTGTAGCCGAAGCTGGCGATCTGCGGCTGGCAGTAGGTCGCGCGCGGGATCATGGCGTAGTCGAGCTCCATGGTCTCGGCGTCCGCGATGGTCTCGGCGGCGATGACGCCCATGGCCTCGGCGGTGTGCGCGAGCATCAGCTTCGCGGTGACGTCACCGATCGCGAAGATGTTCGGCACCGAGGTGCGGCAGCGGCCGTCGACGTCGATCGCGCCGCGCTCGGTGAGGGCGACACCGGTGTTCTCCAGGCCGTAGCCGGAGACGTTCGGGGCGAAGCCGATGGCCTGGAGGACCTTGTCGGCCTCCAGGACCTTGCTGGCGCCGTCCTTGCCGGTGACGGTGACGCGGACCTGCGGGCCGGTCTCGTCGATGGACTCGACGCGGGTCGAGGTGAGGACGTCGATGCCGAGCTTGCGGTACTGCTTCGCCAGCTCCTTCGACACCTCCTCGTCCTCCAGCGGGGCCATCCGGTCGAGGAACTCGACGATGGTGACCTTGGTGCCGTAGTTGTTCAGCACGTACGCGAACTCGATGCCGATGGCGCCGGCGCCGGCGATGACGATCGACTTCGGCGCGTCCTCGGCGAGGATCTGCTGCTCGTACGAGACGACCCGGTCGCTGAGGGCGGTGCCGGGCAGCAGGCGCGGGGAGGCGCCGGTGGCGATGATGCAGTTCTCGAAGGTGATCGTCTGCGTCGTGCCGTCGGCCTTCGCCACCTGGAGGGTGTTCGCGTCGACGAACGTGCCCCGCCCGTCGAACTCCGTGATGCCGTTCTTCTTCATCAGGAAGTGGACGCCCTTGACGCGGCCGTCCGCGACCGTGCGGCTGCGGCGGTAGGCGTCGCCGTAGTCGAAGGTCACCGTGCCGTCGACCTTGATGCCGAAGGTCTTGGCCTCGTGGTGGAAGATGTGCGCCAGTTCGGCGTTGCGGAGCAGCGCCTTGGTGGGGATGCAGCCGACGTTCAGGCAGACACCGCCCCAGTACTTCTCCTCGACGACCGCGACCCGCTTGCCCAGCTGGGCGGCGCGGATGGCGGCGACGTAGCCGCCGGGGCCAGCTCCGAGTACGACGACGTCGAAGCGGTCTGACATGACTGACTCCCGAGGGTGATGAGGGTGTTCGGTGCACGTACGAGCCCACAGTAGTCCGGTCGCCGGGCACTGCCCGGTGGCCGCGGCCACCACTGTGGATTACTTGTAGGATGACCGGGCAACCGGGCGAATCAGCCGGTGGGACGGACGGCATGGAGGTGCGGAACGGATGGCGGCACTGAGAGCGGCGGGGCGGACCTCGCTGGTGGACTCCGCGGTGGAGCAGCTGCGGGCGCAACTCGCCGGCGGCGAGTGGTCCGTCGGCGACCGCATCCCGACCGAGCACGAGCTCGCGGAGCAGCTCGGCGTCGGCCGCAACACCGTCCGCGAGGCGATCCGGGTCCTCGTCCACGCCGGGCTCCTGGAGTCCCGGCAGGGCAACGGCACCTTCGTCCGCTCCACCGCCGACCCGGCCGCCGTCCTGCACGGGGTCCGGCACGCGGGCGCCCGCGACGTCCTGGAGCTGCGGACCGCCCTGGAGGCGGAGGCGGCCCGGCTCGCGGCGGAGCGCCGGGACACCCACGACCTGCTGCGGCTGCGGGCCGCCCTGACCACCCTGCGCGAGGAGGGCGACCGGGACGCCGACGCGGACCTGGCCTTCCACCTCGCCGTGGTCGGCGCCACCCACAACGCCGCCTTCATCGAGGTCTACCGCTTCTTCTCGACGCAGGTCCACGAGGTCCTGGTCGAGGCGCTCGGCGACCGCGCGATGCCGCCGGTCGACATCGACGCCCACGAGGCCCTGGTCGCCGCCGTCGAGGCCGGCGACGCGGACGCCGCCGAACGCCAGGCCCGCGAGCTGCTGCGGATACCGGCGGAGACGGTGGCGGCGCTGCTGGACCCGGGGTCCGGCGCGGCCGGCGCGGACGGCGGGGCCCGGTCGTGAGGGGTACGGAGACGGGCCCCGCGCGCGTGCTGGTCGACGCCGAGGCCGACGTACGGCCCTCGGCGGCGGGGGCGGCCGCGCGGCGGGCGCTGCTCGCCCATCCGGTGCTGCTGCTCGTCGGCATCGTGCTCGCCTCGCTCAACATGCGGGTCGCGCTGGCGAGCGTGGCCCCGCTGGTCGGCGAGATCGCCGGGAGCTTCGGCCTCTCCTCGACGGCCGGCTCCCTCATCACCTCGATCCCGGTGCTCTTCCTGGGCCTCGGCGCCCTGGTCGCGCCCTGGCTGGGCCGCCGCTTCGGCGCCGAGCGGACGGTCCTCGCCGCCCTCCTGCTGCTGGCCGGCGGCATCCTGGTGCGCCTGCTGCCCTCGGTCCTGGCGCTGTACGGCGGCGGGGTCCTCGTGGGCACCGCGATCGCCCTGCTCAACGTGCTCATGCCGGGGCTCATCAAGCGGGACTTCCCGGACCGGGCCGCCACGATGACCTCCGTCTACACCGGGGCCATGGTCGCCGGTGCCACGCTCGCCGCGGCGGCGGCCGTGCCCCTGGAGGACGCGCTCGGCGGGGGCTGGCAGGGGTCGCTCGGCTTCTGGTCGCTGCTCGCCGTCGTGGCGGCGGTGGGCTGGCTGCCGCAGGTGCTGATCGCCCGGGGCCGTACCGGTCACGAGGTACGGGCCGTCCCGGCCGCCGGCGCCGCGCCCACGCGCGTGTGGCGCTCGGCGCTCGCCTGGCAGGTGACCCTATTCATGGGCCTGCAGTCGTTGTGGTCGTACGTGCTGATCGCCTGGATGCCGACGATCTTCACCGACCACGGGATGACCCGCTCCGAGGCCGGCGTGGTCTTCGCCTTCAACAACCTGATCCAGATCGCCGGGGCCTTCGCGGTGCCGCTGCTCGCGGGCCGCATGCGGAGCCAGCGCCCGCTGGTGGTGCTGGTGACGGCGATGGTCGCGGCCGGGTACGCCGGGCTGCTCGTCGCCCCCGCCGAGGGCGCCTGGCTCTGGTCCGCGGTCCTCGGCATCGGCCAGGGCGGGGCCCTGGGGCTCGCCCTGACCCTGATCGTGCTGCGGACCAAGGACGCCCCGACGGCCGCCCGGCTCTCCGGGATGGCCCAGACGGTCGGCTATCTGATGGCCGCCGCCGGACCGCTCGCGGCCGGCGCCCTGCACCAGGTGACCGGCTCCTGGACGGTGCCGATCACGCTGGTGCTCGGGGTCTGCGCGGCGGCCGCGGGCGTCGGACTGCTCGCCGCCCGCGACCGCACCGTCTGACGGTCGGGCCGGCGGACCGTCTCGCGGTCCGCCAGGACGGCTACTCCTCGCCGGCCAGCGTCAGCGTGCGCAGCTTGTGGCCGGCGAACCAGGTGGCGCCGAGGGTGACGGCGACCAGCAGCACCGTCGCCGTCGGCAGGGCCACGTCCGAGCTGATCAGCCCCTCGCCGGTGACCTTCTCGGCGAGCGCGAGGGCCCACTGCTGGACGCTGAGGGTGCGGGCGCCGGCGATCAGGGAGCCGAAGAGCGCCTCCCAGACCAGGGCGTAGACGAGGCCGATCACCACGGCGTGCCGGCTGATCGTGCCCAGCAGCAGGAAGAGCGCGCTGTAGGCGATGGAGGCGACCAGCGCGGCCACCGTGTAGGCGACGGCGACCTGCTGTCCGTTGCCGTTGAGGATGAAGCCGGCGATCAGGGTGGGCACCGCGGAGAAGACCATGGTCACGGCGATGGCCACGATCAGCTTGGTGACGATGATCGTCGGCCGCTTCACCGGCTTGGAGAGCAGGTAGACGATGGAGCCGTCGTCGATCTCCGGACCGATCGCGCCCGTGCCGGCGATGACGCCGATCAGCGGGACCATGGTGGCCAGCGCGAAGCCGCCGAGGAGGTCGGCCGCGACCTGGTCGTCCGCGCCGTTGATGGCCCGGACGGCCGCGGCGATGATCAGGAGCAGGCCGGGCAGGAGGAAGAGGATCGCCGCCCGGCGGCGGCCGAGGAGGGCCCGGTAGGTGAGCCGGGCGACCGTGGGGTCGTACATCGGGGTCGTGCTCCTTTCAGGCCGCGACGAGATACGAGAAGACGGATTCGAGGGACTCGTCGGAGGGCGAGACCGTCAGCAGCCGGATGCCCCGCTCCCGCGCGACCCTCGGCAGCAGTTCGGTGAACCGTCCGAAGTCGACGGCCTGGATCCGCAGTCCGCCGTCGACCGCGTCGACCTCGATGCCGGCCGTCGACGGGTCGGCGATCAGCGCGGCGGCGAGCTCCCGGTCGTCGCTGGAGCGGACCAGGTAGCGGTGCGGACGGTCGGTCATGAGGCGGCGGATCCGGCGGAAGTCGCCGGAGGCGGCGTGCCGGCCGGCGACGATCACCTCGATGTGGGAGGCGAGCTGCTCGACCTCCTCCAGGATGTGCGAGGAGAACAGGACCGTGCGGCCCTCGGCGCCCATCCGGCGCAGCAGCTCCATGAGCTGCATCCGCTGGCGCGGGTCCATGCCGTTGAACGGCTCGTCGAGCAGCAGCACGGACGGCTCGTGGACGAGGGCCGAGGCCATCTTCACGCGCTGCCGCATGCCCTTGCTGTACGTGGCGATCTTCCGGTCCTGCGCGTACTCCATCTCCACGGTGGCCAGCGCCCGCTGGGCCTCCGCCGCGCCGAGGCCCTGGAGCTCCGCGTTGGCCACCACGAACTCGCGGCCGGTGAGGAAGTCGTACATCGCCTCCCGCTCGGGGACGACGCCGATGGAGCGGTAGACCGACTCGTTGCGCCAGACCGGCTCGCCGTCGAGGGTCACCTTGCCCGTGGAGGGGTCGAGGAAGCCGCCCATCATGTTGATGAGGGTGGACTTCCCGGCGCCGTTGGGGCCGAGGAGGCCGGTCACGCCGGGGCCGATCGACATCGTGATGTCGTTGACCGCGACGACGTTGCCGAACCAGCGCGAGACGTGGTCGATGTGCAGGGTGCTCACAGTCCGACCTTTCGGTAGCGGCGCATCAGGATGCCGTAGCAGGCGGCGATGAGGCCGAGGACGGCCAGGAGGTAGACCACGCCGGCTCCGGCCCCGACCGGCACCTCGCCGGGGAAGGAGGCGTGAGCGCCGAGGAAGGCGTTCTGCAGGCCGATGACGAGGGTGAGGGGCGAGAAGAGGCCGAGCCAGGCGATGGCGTCGGTGTTGTCGGTGGCGTAGGAGATGCCCTGGAGGGTGGAGACCGCGCCGTAGGTGATGGTGAGGACGGCGATCACGGCGGCGACGCCGAAGCCGCGGCGCGGGGTGAGCGCGGCCATGACCAGGCCGATCCCGCTGAAGAGGACCGAGAGGACCGCGACGGAGACCAGTCCCTGTCCGAACAGCTTGGCCTGCTGGGCGAAGTCCATCTTGGCCAGCATCGATCCGATCCACAGGATCAGCAGCGGGGACGCGGTGAGGATGAAGAGGGCCGAGGCCATCGCCCCGTACTTGGCGAGCACGTAGTCCACCCGCTCGATGGGGCGGGAGAAGTACAGCGGGACCGTCCGGAACCTCAGGTCGCGGGAGACCGACTGGGGGGCCTGGGAGGCCAGGAAGACGGCGATGACGAGCTGGAGGAGGATCGCGTACTGGGTGTACTCCACGAAGAGCTCGTCGGCCTTCGTGTAGACCGAGATGGCGACGATGATCAACGCCGGGATGCACATCACGGCGAAGAGCAGCATCGGCAGCACCTTCGACTTGGCGCTGCGGCCCAGGCCGTACGCCCCCCGCAGGGACTGCGAGAAGAGCGAGCGGCGGGCGTAGGAGCGGCCGAGCCGGGGGCCGTCGTAGGACCGGTATCCGATGTTGTGGATCCGGGTGGTGTCGGGGGCGGCCTCGGGGGCGGGATTGCTCATCGGGCCTTGACCTCCTCGTGCTGCGCGGCGGCCTCGGGGCGGAAGACCTCGGCGATGTGGTGGCGGCGCTGTTCCATGCGGACCAGGCCGAGGCCGAGGCCGGCGACGGTGTCGCGCACCAGGTCGTACGTCTCCTCGCCGGGGGCCTCCAGGAGCAGGATGTGCCCGGCGCCGGGCAGGCCCTCCTCCACGCCCGCGTGGAGGGTGACGCCGGCGGCGGTGAGGGCCGCGCGCAGGGCGCCGGTGCCGTCCGGGTGGGCGTCGGAGTCGGTGACCTCGACCGCCAGGGTCGTGGTGGTGCGGGTGAAGTCGCTGGTGGAGCTGGACCGCAGCAGCTTCCCGCCGTCGATGACGACGACGTGGTCGCAGGTCCGCTCCAGCTCGCCGAGGAGGTGGGAGGTGACGAGCACGGAGATGCCGAAATCGGTCCAGACCCGGCGGATCAGGCCGAGCATCTCGTCCCGGCCGACCGGGTCGAGGCCGTTGGTCGGCTCGTCGAGCAGGACCAGCTTGGGGTCGTGGACCAGGGCCTGGGCCAGCTTCACCCGCTGCTTCATGCCGGTCGAGTAGCCGCCGATGGGGCGGTAGCGCTCCTCGTACAGACCGACGTGGCGCAGGGTGTCGGCCGTCCGCTCGCGGGCGGCGGCCGGCGGCAGGCCCGACATCCGCGCCATGTGGACGACGAACTCGGTGGCCGAGACGTCCGGCGGGAGGCAGTCGTGCTCGGGCATGTACCCGACGCGCTCGCGGATCTCGGGTCCGTGCGTCGAGACGTCGAGGCCCAGGACCTCCGCGCGGCCCTCCGTGGCGGGGGAGAGGCCGAGCAGGATCTTGATCATCGTGGACTTGCCGGCTCCGTTGGCACCCACCAGTCCGGTCACACCGGGCCCGATGTCCAGGGAGAGCCGGTCGAGAGCGGTCACCCGGGGGAACCGCTTGCTGAGGCTTTCGGTGGCGATCACAGTCACATTCCGAAGGTAGTGGCGCGTGCCACAGCGGTCGTCAGCCCTACGGCTCGATCCCTCTCCGACTTCGGGAGTACGGATCCCGGAGGAAGGTCGAGACGAAAGTCGTTCGGATCCCGGCTTGGGGGAGTTTTCCACAGGCGGTCGTGCACACCCCTTGACGTAGCCGCCGGGCATTGTCACATTCATCGGTGTCAAGTTACGGACGCGTAGTGCGACCGGACGCTCACACCGGGACGGCGGGTGGCATGACCTCAGCAGTGGCAAGCGAACTGACCGCGGAACTGCGGGGGTTCAGGGAAGTACAGCAGCTCTCCTACGCCTGCGCGGAAGCGGTCGCGGCGCAGCTCAGGCCCGGTGTGACCGAGCGCGAGGCGGCGCGGATGCAGCGCGAGTGGCTGTACGAGCGGGGGGTGAAGGACTGGTTCCACCGCCCGTTCGCCTGGTTCGGCGACCGCACCGCCTTCGTCGACTTCAGGATCCCGCTGCAGTTCTTCCCCACCGACAGGCGCCTGGAGGCGGGGATGCCCTTCATCCTCGACATGGCGCCCGTGTACAAGGGGTACACGGCCGACGTCGGCTACAGCGGCTGCCTCGGGCTCAACCCGCTGCACGACAAGCTCCTCGCCGATCTGCGCGAGCACCGCGAGCTGATCCTGCGCCAGGTGCGCGAGCGCCGCAGCCTGCGCGAGATATACGAGGACGTGGACCGGCTCATGGTCCGCCAGGGGTACGCCAACCGGCACCGGGCCTATCCCTTCGGCGTGATCGCCCACAAGATCGACCGGGTGCGGGAGCGGCGGTTCGCCCCCACCCTGTTCGGCTTCGGCACCCAGTCCCTCAAGGGGCTGCTGAGCGATGCCGTGCACGGGCACCGGGACGGCTGGTCGCCGCTCTGGTCGCCGTACAAGTTCTCCGACCACCCGCCCACTCCGGGCCTCTGGGCGGTCGAGCCGCACCTCGGATTCCGGGGGACGGGCGCGAAGTTCGAGGAGATCCTGGTCGTCACCGACTCCGGGGACCCCGAGCAGAGCGCGTTCTGGCTGGACGACGACCTGCCGCACGTGCGGCGGTGGAACGAAGGAGCGGTGTGATGGCGGGCGCGGGACTGGAGGGGGCGCGGGAGCGCCGGGTCCGGACGGGCGGGATCGAGCTGTGCGTCGCCGAGCTCGGCGACGCCGACCGGCCGACGGTACTGCTGGTGCACGGCTACCCGGACTCGAAGGAGGTCTGGTCCGAGGTCGCGGTGCGGCTCGCCGGGGAGTTCCACGTCGTGCTGTACGACGTGCGGGGCCACGGGCGTTCGACGGCGCCGGCGCCGCTGCGCGGCGGCTTCACCCTGGAGAAGCTGACCGACGACTTCCTGGCCGTCGCCGACGCGGTCAGCCCGGACCGGCCGGTCCACCTCGTCGGGCACGACTGGGGCTCGGTGCAGTCGTGGGAGTTCGTCACGGTGGCCCGCACCGAGGGGCGGATCGCCTCCTTCACCTCGGTGTCGGGCCCGTCGCTCGACCACTTCGGCCACTGGATCAAGAGCCGGATGGCCCGGCCCACCCCGCGCCGGGTCGGGCAGCTCCTCGGCCAGGGCGCCAAGTCCTGGTACGTGTACATGCTGCACACCCCGGTCCTGCCCGAGCTGGCCTGGCGCGGCCCGCTCGGCAAGCGCTGGCCGAAGCTCCTGGAGCGGATGGAGAAGGTCCCGGCCGGCGACTACCCGACGCCCTCGCTGCCCGGCGACGCCGCCCACGGCGCCTGGCTCTACCGGGACAACGTCCGGGCGCGCCTCTCCCGGCCCCGGGCCGACGCCTTCGCGCACGCGCCCGTGCAGCTGATCACCCCGACCGGGGACGCCTTCCTCTCCGAGCGGCTCTACGACGACCTGGCCGCCTGGGTGCCGGAGCTGACCCGGCGCACCCTGCCGGCGAAGCACTGGGTGCCCCGCACCCGGCCCGACCTGCTGACCTCGTGGATCACGGACTTCGTCCGCACCCACGAGGAGCCGGAGACACGGGCGCCCCGGCCGGTGGCGCGGTCGACGGCGAAGAGCGGGGTGCGGCCGGAGTACGCGGAGCGGTTCGGCGGCCAGCTGGTGCTGGTCACCGGCGCCGCCAGCGGCATAGGGCGTGCGACCGCCTTCGCCTTCGCGGAGGCCGGGGCCCGGGTCGTCGCGGTGGACCGGGACGCCGAGGGGGCGGCCCGGACGGCGGAGATGGCCCGGCTGATCGGCGCCCCGGAGGCCTGGGGCGAGGCGGTGGACGTCTCCGACGAGCAGGCGATGGAGAAGCTGGCCGCCAAGGTGGCCGAGGAGTACGGGATCGTCGACGTCCTCGTCAACAACGCGGGCATCGGCCTCACCGGCTCCTTCTTCGAGACCACCGGCGAGGAGTGGAAGCGGGTCCTGGACGTCAATCTGTGGGGCGTGATCCACGGCTGCCGGATGTTCGGGGCGCAGATGGTGGCGCGCGGCCAGGGCGGCCACATCGTCAACACCGCCTCGGCCGCCGCCTTCCAGCCCTCCCGGGCGCTTCCGGCGTACAGCACCTCGAAGGCCGCGGTGCTGATGCTCAGCGAGTGCCTGCGGGCCGAACTGGCCGACCGCTCCATCGGGGTGAGCGCGATCTGCCCCGGCATCGTCAACACCAACATCACCGCGACCACCCGCTTCGCCGGGGTCGCGGACGCGGCGGAGGAGAAGCGGCGGCAGCGGAAGGCCTCGCGGATGTACGGGCTGCGCAACTACCCGCCGGAGAAGGTCGCGGACGCGATCCTGGACGCCGTGCTGCACGACCGCGCGGTCGTGCCGGTCACCCCGGAGGCGCGGGGGGTCCACGCCCTCTCCCGGCTGGCCCCGGGCGTGCTGCGCACCCTGGCCCGCTGGCAGCCGCCGGCGTAGCGGCCCGGCCGTCCGCCCGGGGCCGGGGGCCGGGCGGACGGCCGTACGATCCCTCGCAGGAGGGGCCCCGCGCGGGGTGGAGCGATCGTCCGGTGGGAGCGGTTTTGTCCGAGCAGTCAGCAGTGCGACCGGAGTACCGGATCGAGGATCTGGCCCATCACAGCGGGGCCACGGTCCGGACGATCCGCGCCTACCAGGACCGCGGTCTGCTGCCCCGTCCGGAGCGGCGGGGCAGGTCGAACGTGTACGGGGACAGCCATCTGGCCCGGTTGCGGCAGATCGCCGACCTGCTGGACCGGGGCTACACGCTGGCCTCGATCAAGGAGCTCCTCGACGCGTGGGACACCGGCAGGGGGCTCGGCGGGGTGCTCGGGCTCGTCGCGGAGGTCCAGGGCCCGTGGACGGACGAGGAGGCGGCCCGGATCACCCGGGCGGAGCTCGACGCCCGCTTCGGCGGCACCCCGGACGAGGACGCCGTCCGGGAGGCGGTCGAGCTGGGCGTCCTGGAGCGGATCCCGGGCCGGGACACCGAGGAGTACCTGGTGCCCAGCCCCCAGGAGCTGGCGGTGGCCGTGGAGTTGCACGCGGCGGGCGTCCCGCTGTCGGCAATCACCGGACACCTGCGGGAACTTCGGGAACAGGTCGAGCACATAGCGGTGCGCTTCCTGGAGTTCACCACCGAGCACGTCTTCTCCCGCTATCTGGAGCACCGTCCTCCGACGGACTCCGACGCGGCCGAGGCGGCGACGATGGTGCGACGGCTCCGCCCGCTCGCCCAGCAGACCGTGGACGCCGAACTGGCCAGGGCCATGCAGATCCTGGCGACCCGTCACCTCCAGATCCACCTGTCCCCCGATCCGCTGCCCGCGCAGGGCGAGGAGTCGCGTCCGGTGCAGATCCCGGCCGACACGATCAGGGCCGTACAGGCGCTGGTCGGCCCGGAGGCCGTAGCGTCGTTCGTGACGGCGGCCGCCGAACGCGAGGTCAACAAAAGAACATTGGACATATTGGCGGCAAATGCCCGTAATCACCCCACACTTCAATAAACCATTTGATTCTTCCGGGTAGTTGTCCACAGAATCACCAACTGGCCTGTGGATAACCCATGTTGGCTGTGGACCAAACCTGGAGGGGGAAGAACGATGGACGAACGTCGCACGGTGAAGGTGTCGAAGTACCTGTCGAAGCACCTGCGGCACCAGCCCGAACGGATCGGCCTGACCCTGGACGCGCACGGCTGGACCGAGATCGACGCCCTGCTCGCCGCCGCGGCCTCCCACGGCTTCCCGATCAGCCGCGCGGAGCTGGACCACGTGGTCGCCTCCAACGACAAGAAGCGGTTCGCCGTGGAGGGCACCCGGATCCGCGCCAGCCAGGGCCACACCGTCGACGTCGACCTGGACCTGCCGGCCGCCGAACCGCCCGCGTACCTCTTCCACGGCACGGTCGCGGACCGGCTGCCCGCGATCCGGGCGGAGGGGCTGCGCCCCATGGCCCGTCACGACGTGCACCTCTCCCCCGACCGCGAGACGGCGACCCGGGTCGGAGCCCGGCGCGGCCGACCGGTGGTGCTGAGCGTGGACGCGGGCGCGATGCACCGGGCGGGCCACGAGTTCCGGGTCAGCGCCAACGGGGTCTGGCTGACCGGAGCCGTACCGCCGGAGTTCATCCGCTTCCCGGGCTGAGGGACGGCCCCGCGCGGGGCAACGCCCGGAAGGCCCTGGGCCGCTGGGGCATGATCGGGGCATGGCCCTTCCGCACCTGCCCAGCACCCAGGCCGCCGTCGGCGCCGTCCGCGCGCTCGCCGAGGAGTTCCGCCTGGAGATCACGGTCACCGACGACATCGGCGCGGACCGGACCTCCCGCCACGCCTCCGCCGGCGCCTCCGGGGTGCTGGACGAGGACGGCTCGCTGCCGCACGAGGCCTTCATCGAGCTCGGCGGCTCCCCGTACCTCTCCGTGCAGCTCCACCCGGAGGGCGACGCCCGGATCACGGTGGACGGCATCGAGTTCGCCGATGTGCCCAGGGACGCCGTTCCCGGCTTCGTCCGGGCGGTCCACACCGGCCTGGCCCATGTGAAGGGACGGTTCTTCCCGCCCGGCCAGTGGCTGATCGTCCCCGTGCCCGGCGGCGAGACCTACAAGGAGCTGGTCCCGACGATGACGCTCACCCCGTGGCTGAGCAGCCGCTTCCGCTGAACCGACGTCCTCTCCCGCGGCCCGGTCAGCCGAGGCGGCCGAGGGCCTCCGTGGCGATGGTCTCGAAGACGGCCCGGTCGGCGGCGAAGACCGAGTCCGGGATCGGCCAGTGGATCACGATCTCGGTGAAGCCGAGGTCCCGGTGGGTCCCGGCGAAGTCCACGAAAGCCTCCAGGGAGGAGAGCACCGCGCTCTTCTCCGGGGTGAAATTGGTGAGCAGGACCTTGTCGAGTTCGGTCACGTCCCGGCCGGTCTCCGCGCACGCCTTGCCGAGCCGCTCGATCTGACCGCGCAGGGCCTCCACCGACTGGGCCGCCGTGCCCGACTCGTACAGCTTGGGATCACCGGTCGTCACCCACGCCTGTCCGTGGCGGGCGGCGAGCCGCATGCCGCGCGGTCCGGTCGCCGCCACCGCGAAGGGAATCCGGGGGCGCTGCACACAGCCGGGGATGTTGCGGGCCCCGTCGGCCGAGTAGAACGTGCCGTTCTCCGTCACGGCGTCCTCGGTCAGCAGCCGGTCGAGCAGCGGGACGAACTCGGCGAACCGGTCGGCCCGCTCCTTCGGCGTCCACGGCTCCTGGCCGAGCGCGGTGGCGTCGAAGCCGTTGCCGCCGGCGCCGATGCCGAGGGTGACCCGGCCCCCGGAGACGTCGTCGAGCGAGATCAGCTCCTTGGCCAGCGTCACCGGGTGCCGGAAGTTGGGCGAGGTGACGAGCGTGCCCACCCGCATGCGCTCCGTGACCGAAGCCGCGGCCGTGAGCGTGGGGACGGCACCGAACCACGGACGGTCCCGGAAGGACCGCCAGGACAGGTGGTCGTACGTGTACGCGGTGTGGAAGCCGAGCTCCTCGGCGCGCTGCCACGTGGCACGGCCACCCTCGTGCCAGCGGTCGACAGGAAGGATCACGGTGCTCAGGCGCAGACTCATGCACCGAGCGTACGACGGACGGGAGGAGCCCTCTCTCCCACGCGGCGGGACTCCGCCCGGCGGGACTCCACGCGGCGGGACTCCGCCCGGCCGTGAGTCCTACCCCTCCCGCCGCCCCGCCCGCTTGGAGAGGTTGCGGTAGCCCGGGTGGACGCCCGGGGTGAGGCCCTGCTGCGCGGCGACGCGGCCGAGCAGCTCCGCGAGCAGGTCCCGCTCGGCCCCGTCCAGCGCGGCCAGGAGGTCGTCCTCGTGGGCGGCGGCCACCTCGCGGACCCCGGCGAGGGCGGCACGGCCGGCGTCGGAGACGTACAGCTCGTGGTTGCGGCGGTCCTCGGTGCTGCGGCGCCGCTCCACCAGGCCCTTCCGCTCCAGGTTGTCGATGAGGGCGACGACCCGGCTGGGCACCACGCCCAGGTCGGCGGCGAGGGAGCGCTGGCTGCGGCCGGGGTCGGTGGCGATCATCCGCAGCAGGCCGACGTCCGGCGGGGCGAGTCCCAGCCCGCCGACGCGCTCGCCGAACCGCCCCGCCGCGTGCGCCCCGAGCTGCGCGAGCAGAAACGCGGCCCCACGCGGCCCCGGCATCCGCTCGCCCTGCGCCCCGGCGGGTCCGCCGCCGCTCCCCCCACTCGATCCGCCAGCCGGTGCGCCGGTCGATCCGCCGACCTGCCCCTCGGCGGGCCCGCGCTCTTCCCCTGGTCGTTGCCCCTGGCTGCTCACGGAGTTATCGTACTCGAAAAGAATGATTCTCCAAGGTGAACCATTCTCTACCGAGAACGGAAACGACCATGGCCGTCCAGAACCAGACCGCCCGGCGCCACGAGGCCCAGGGCGGCCCCCCGCTCGGACCGCTCGCCCTCGTCTTCACCGCCCTCTTCGTCGCCGGGCTCGTCGCCGGCACCGCCCTGGCGGGCGGCGACACCTTCCCCTCGCCCTTCGGGGGCGCCGGCGCGACCGACGACATCGCCGCCTACTTCCGCGACCACACCGACGCCGTCCGCATCGCCGCGACGCTCCAGTTCGGCGCCTCCGTACCGCTCGCGATCTACGCCGCCACCGCCTCCGCCCGCCTCCACCGGCTCGGCGTCCGCGCCCCCGGCGCCACCATCGCGCTCGCCGGCGGCCTGCTCGCCTCGGGTTTCCTCGGCCTGTCCGCCCTGCTGAGCTGGACGCTCTCCCGCCCCGAGGCACTCGGCCAGACGGGCGTCGTCCGCGCCCTCCAGACACTGGCCTTCGCGACCGGCGGCCCCGGCCACGTGGTGGCGCTGGGCCTGCTCGTCGCCGGCATCGCCGTGCCCGGTCTGCTCGCGGGACTGCTGCCCCGCGGGCTCGCCCTCGGCGGCCTCGTCCTCGCCGCCGTCGCGGAACTGTCCACCCTCACCCTGCTGTTCGACGGCGCCGCCGTGCTGCTCCCGATCGCCCGCTTCGGCGGTCTGCTGTGGCTGATCGCGGCCGGGTTCCTGCTGCCGCGCCACCGCTCCGACCCGCGCGTCCGGGCCCGCACCGGCCCCCCGCACCACGAGGAGACCCCCGCGTGACCACCCGCCCCGCCCGGGCCCCCGCCCCCGGCCTCCGCACCGACGACGGCGTCCGCCCCTCCGCCGCCGGCCGGCGGGCCGTCGCCGAGACCTCCGGACGGGCCCTCACCACGCGACCCACTCAAATGTGCGGGGACCCGCACGCCCGTGCGTCCGGTGCGGCACCATAAGAAGGTGACCTCTCCCCGACCGTCCTCCCGGCCCGCCGCCCGTCTCGTCGCCACCGACCTCGACGGCACCCTCCTGCGTGACGACAAGTCCGTCTCCGAGCGGACCGTCGCCGCCCTCGCCGCAGCCGAGCGGGCGGGGATCGAGGTCTTCTTCGTCACCGGCCGTCCGGCCCGCTGGATGGACGTCGTCAGCGCCCACGTCCACGGTCACGGCCTCGCCATCTGCGCCAACGGCGCGGCCGTCGTGGACCTCCACGCGGGCGGCACCTTCGTGGAGGTCCGCCCGCTGGCCCGGCCCGTCGCCCTCGACGTCGTACGGGCCCTGCGGGCCGCCGCCCCCGGCACCAGCTTCGCCGTCGAGCTGACCACCGGGATCCACTACGAGCCCCAGTACCCGCCCTTCTTCCTCGACCCCGGCGCCACCGTCGCCACCGCCGAGAAGCTGCTGTACGAGGAGGCGCCCGGCACCGCCGCCCCCGTCCTCAAGCTGCTCGCCCAGCACCCCGAGCTCGACCCCGACGTCTTCCTGGCGACGGCCCGCCGGGCCGCAGGCGACCTGGCCTCCTTCACCCGCTCCAGCCCCACCGCCCTCATCGAGATCAGCGCCCTCGGCGTCTCCAAGGCCTCGACGCTCGCGCTCTGCTGCGCCGAGCGCGGCATCACGCCCGACGAGGTGGTGGCCTTCGGCGACATGCCGAACGACATCGAGATGCTGAGCTGGGCCGGCCGCTCGTACGCGATGGGCAACGCCCACCCCGAGGTGATCGCCGCCGCCTCCGGCCGCACCGTCGGCAACAACGACGACGGCGTCGCCGTCGTCATCGAACAGCTCGTCGCCGAAGCGGCGGAGAAAAGCACCCGCTGACCACCCCGCACCACCGGCCCGCCCCGCACCACCCGGGTGCCCCGCTCAGAGCGGCGCCTCCCACACCACCGACGTGCCGCCGCCGTCCTCGGCGAGGCCCGGGCCGCACCAGCTCGCGCCGCCGAGGGACTCGGCTCGGCGGGCGAGGTTGCGCAGGCCGCTGCGGCGACCGCCCGCGGGCAGACCCACGCCGTCGTCCGCGACCGTGAGCCGTACGCCGGGCGAGCCGTCCGGCAGGGTGACGGTCGCGTCGACGACGACCTCGATGCGGCTCGCCGAGGCGTGCCGGAAGGCGTTGGAGAGCGCCTCGCGGAGCGCGGCGATCAGGTTCTTGCCGGTCAGCTCGCCGACGGTGGCGTCGATCGCGCCGAGGAAGCGGTGCGCGGGCTTGAAGCCGAGCGGCACCGCCGCCATGTTGATCTCCCTCAGCACCCGCGTGCGCAGCCCCGACGGCGCCTCCGTCGGCCCCTGCTGGAGCGCAAAGATCGCCGTACGGATCTCCTGGATGGTGACGTCCAACTCGTCCACGGCCTTGCCGACGCCCTCCTGGACGGCCGGCACGATCGCCTTCCGCTGCGCGCTCTCCAGCATCATCCCGGTGGCGAACAGCCGCTGGATCACGAGGTCGTGCAGGTCGCGGGCGATCCGGTCGCGGTCCTCGAAGACCGCGAGCCGCTCCCGGTCGCGCTGGGCCTCGGCCATCATCAGCGCGAGCGCGGCCTGCGAGGCGAACTGGGTGGCGAGGGTCCGCTCGGCCTCCGAGAAGGGACGGTCCCCCCGGGCCCGGGGCATCGCGAGCGCGCCCAGGACCCGGCCGCCGCTCTGCAGCGGCAGCAGCATGCTCGGCCCGTAGGCGGAGGTCAGCCGGCTGATCATGCGCGGGTCGGTGGAAGCGTCCTGGACGAAGACCGCCTCGCCCTCCAGGAGCAGCTCCACGACCCGGCTCTCCGGCGGGATCACCATGCCGAGGGACCGGGTGGGCCGGGCCGAGGAGACCGCGACGATCTCAAGCCCTCCGTCCTCGGCCGGCAGCAGCACGATCCCCGCGTCCGCGTCGGCGAGCCTCCGGGCCTGTTCGGCCACGACGGCGAGGGCGTCGTCGGCGTCGCCTCCGGAGAGCAGGGCGGTGGTCACGGCGACCGAGCCGTCGATCCACCGCTCGCGCTGACGCGCCGCCTCGTAGAGGCGGGCGTTGCCGATCGCGATGCCCGCCTCGGTCGCGAGGACCCGGACCATGTGCTCGTCGTAGTCGTTGAACTCCTCGCCGCTCCGCTTCTCCGCGAGGTAGAGATTGCCGAAGATCTCGCCCTGGACCCGGATGGGGACGCCGAGGAAGGTCCGCATAACCGGGTGGCCGGGCGGGAAGCCGGCCGCACGCGGGTCCGCGGAGAGGTCGGCGAGCCGGATCGTCCTGGGCTCGCGGATGAGCGCGCCGAGCAGCCCGGCGTGCCCGTCGGGCAGGCGCCCGATGCGGCGGGCCACGTCCTCCCCGACGCCGTGGGTGACGAAGTCGGAGAGCCCCTTGCCCTCCTCGTCGACGACCCCGATGGCCGCGTAGCGGGCACCCGCCAGCTCCGCGGCCGTCTCGCAGATCCGGTCGAGGGTGGTGTGGAGTTCCAGCCCGCTGCCCACCGACCGCATCGCTTCGAGCAGCTGCGGCACCCGGGCGGTCAGCTCCGTCGACAGCCCCTGGAGGCTGCGGGTGGCCTCGGTGGCGGCAACCAGGGGGTCCGGGGAATCGGGCGTGGCGGCGGCGGTCATGGAGCCGAGCCTAGTTAGTCCTATTTGGAGAGAAAAGTCGGACGGACGGCGACGGCGCCCGCCGTGACTCCGCCGAGGAGGAGATCGGTGGCCCGCTCCTGCTCCAGCATCCGCCGCAACGGGCCGTCCTCGGCGGCGAGCTCGGCGTACGGTCCGCGCTGCACGGTCCGTCCGCCGTCCAGGACCACCACCTCGTCGACCGCGTCGAGCCCGCGCAGCCGGTGGGTGATGAGGACGGTGGTACGCCCCTCGGTGGCGCGCAGCAGGTCGTCGGTGAGCGCGTCGGCGGTGGCCAGGTCCAGGTGCTCGGCCGGCTCGTCGAGGACGAGGACCGGGAAGTCGGCGAGGAGCGCCCGGGCCAGCGCGAGCCGCTGCCGCTGGCCGCCGGAGAGCTTCGAGCCGTGCTCGCCCACCAGGGTGTCGAGCCCGTCGGGCAGGCCGTCCACCCAGTCGAGGAGCCGGGCCCGGCGCAGCGCCTCGCGCAGCTGCTCGTCGCCGGCGTCGGTGCGGGCCAGCCGCAGGTTCTCCCGCAGGGAGCTGTCGAAGAGGTGCGCGTCCTGCGCGCAGAGCCCGACGAAGCGGCGCACGTCGTCGCCGTCGAGTTCCGACGCGGGCACCCCGCCGATCCGGTACGTACCGGCTTCCGCGTCCAGGAAGCGCAGCAGCACCTGGGCGAGCGTGGTCTTGCCGGAGCCGGAGGCGCCGACGACGGCGACCCGCCGCCCGGCGTCCAGGGTGAGCCCGAAACCGTCGAGCGCGGGCCGCTCCTGCCCGGCGTACCGGGCCCCGATCCCCGCCAGCTCCAGCGGGAAGGGCCCGGCCGGGGGAGCGGCGGGCACGGCCGGCTCGTGGACGGGCACGGGCGCGTCCAGCACCTCGAAGACCCGCTCGGCGCTGTGCTTGACCCGCTGCCGGTACTGGACGGCCGACGGCAGCCCGGTCACGGCCTCGAAGGCCGCGAGCGGGGTGAGGACGACGACCGCGAGGGCGACCCCGTCGAGCCGCCCGTCCCGGACGGCCTGCACGCCGACCCAGGCCGCGGCCACCACGGTCAGTCCGCACACCACCGCCGACAGCCCGGCGCCCAGCGCGGCCGCGGCGGACTGCCGGGAGGCGATGCCGGTGAGGGTGCGGTCGACGGCCCGCGCCCGGTCGAGCCGGCCCCGCAGCGCCCCCGCCACGGTCAGTTCGGCGCAGCCGCGCAGCGAATCGGCCACGGCGGTCGCGAGCGCACCGCGCGCCGGGGCAAGCCGCCGCTCGGCCCGCCGGGCGAGCGCGGCGCCCAGCGGCGGCACGAGCACGCCCGCCACGAGGAGGCCCACCGCGAGCACGGCGCCCGCCTCGGGCAGCAGCCAGGCGGTGAAGCCGACCGATCCGAACCCGACGAGGAGCGCGGCGCCGGCCGGGAGCAGCCAGCGCAGCCAGTAGTCCTGGAGGGCGTCGACGTCGTGGACGAGCCGGGCGAGCAGGTCGCCGCGCCGGGCGCGGCGCAGTCCGGCGGGGGCGATCCGCTCCAGCCGGGCGTAGACGGAGACCCGCAGTTCGGCGAGCGTCCGCAGCACGGCGTCGTGCGAGACCAGCCGCTCGGCGTACCGGAAGACGGCCCGCCCGATGCCGAAGGCCCGGGTGGCGGTCACGGCGACCATCAGGTGCAGCACGGGGGGCTGCTCCGAGGCCCGCGAGATGAGCCATCCGGAGACGGCCATGAGCCCCACGGCCGACCCGAGCGCCAGGCTCCCGAGCAGCAGCGCGAGCGCCATCCGCCCCTTGAGTTCCCCGGCCGTCGCCCGAACCCGGGCGAGTACGCCGCGTCCCTCCACCGCCCGCCCCTCGGGCCCCGACACGGAAGGACGCGCCCCGCCGCCGGGGCCGCCATCGGCCTCCCTCCCCCCGGCGGCCCGCTCCTCAGACGCGCCCGCCGCCGTCACCCCCTCCGGTACGACCGCCCGCACGGCCGCCGGTACGGCCGCTTGCACGTCCTTCGGTACGACCTCCGATGCGTCCCCCGGCACGGCCGCCGCCCCGATCGTCACCACCCGGTCCGCGACGGCCAGCAGCGCCGGCCTGTGCACCACCAGCAGCACCGTCCGGCCGCGGGCGAGCCGCCGCACCGCGTCGACGATCCCCGCCTCCGTCTCCCCGTCCAGCGCCGCCGTCGGCTCGTCGAGCAGCAGCAGCGGCCGGTCCGCGAGGAAGGCCCGGGCGAGCGCGAGCCGCTGCCGCTGACCGGCCGACAGCCCCTCCCCGTCCTCACCGAGCACGGTCGCGGCGCCCTCGGGCAGCCGGTCCACGAAGGAGTCCGCGCCGGCGTCCCGAAGCGCCGCCCGCACCTCCTCGTCACCGGCCTCCGGCCGGGCGAGCCGCACGTTCTCTGCGATCGTTCCGGCGAAGAGATAGGGCCGCTGCGGCACCCACGCGATCCGCTCCCGCCAGGCCGCCCGGTCCAGCTCCGCCAGGTCCACGCCCCCGACCCGTACGGCTCCGCCCTCCTCCGGCTCCGTGAAGCCGAGGACGACGTCGAGCAGGGTCGACTTCCCCGCCCCGCTCGGCCCGACCAGGGCCACGGTCTCCCCCGGCTCCACGGTGAGACTCGCCGAGTCCAGCGAGGGCGCGGCGCGCCCCGGGTGGCGGACCGTCACCCGGTCCAGCTCCAGTCGCGCGTCGGCCGGCACCGCCCGCGTACCGCCGCCGCGCACCGGGGTCTCCAGGACCTCAAAGATCTCCTCGGCCGCCGCCAGCCCCTCCGCCGCCGCGTGGAACTGCGCGCCGACCTGGCGCAGCGGCAGATAGGCCTCGGGGGCGAGGACCAGGATGACGAGTCCGGTGTAGAGGTCGAGGGTGCCGTGCACCAGCCGCATGCCGATGGTGACCGCGACGAGCGCGACCGACAGCGTGGAGAGCAGTTCGAGGGCGAAGGACGACAGGAAGGCGATCCGCAGCGTGCGCATGGTCGCCCGCCGGTAGTCGGCGGTGACGGCGCGGATCGAGGCGGCCTGGGCCTTGGCCCGGCCGAAGACCTTGAGGGTGGGGAGTCCGGCGACGACGTCGAGGAAGTGGCCGGAGAGCCGGGAGAGCAGTTTCCACTGCCGGTCCATCCGGGCCTGGGTGTACCAGCCGATCAGGATCATGAAGAGCGGGATGAGCGGCAGGGTGCCGACGATGATCGCGGCCGAGACCCAGTCCTCGGTGACGATCCGCGCGAGGACCGCCAGGGGGACGACGACGGCGAGGCCCAGCTGGGGGAGGTAGCGGGCGAAGTAGTCGTCGAGCGCGTCGACGCCCCGGGTGGCGAGCGCGATGAGCGAGCCGGTGCGCTGCCCGCCGAGCCAGCCGGGCCCGAGGGCGGTGGCGCGGTCGAGGAGCCGGCCGCGGAGTTCGGACTTGACCGCCGCGCTCGCCCGGTGGGCGGCGAGTTCGGTCAGCCAGGAGACGAGGCCCCGTGCGGCCGCGACACCGGCGAGCAGCAGCAGGGGAGTGGTCAGGTCGGAAACCGAGAGGCCCTTCTGGAAGGCCCCCACTACGATCTCGGCGATGAGCATCGCCTGGGCGATGACCAGCGCCGCCCCGGCCAGGCCGAGTACGACGACCGCGACGAGGAAGAAACGGGTCGCCCGGGCGTACCGGAGCAGACGCGGGTCGATCGGTTTCACGTGAAACATGCCCCTCTGGATGAGCGCCCGGGGCAGCGGTTTCACGTGAAACATGCCCCCTGGAGGAAAGCCGCCCGGGTCCGCGAGGGCCCGGGCGACAGCGGCCCTGGCAGGCGCCGGCGTGTGCCCTAGTGGGCGTCGGCGATGTGCTGGGTGCCGATCCGCTTGCGGAACACCCAGTAGGTCCACCCCTGGTAGAGCAGGACCAGCGGCGTGGCGACGGCCGCGCACCACGTCATGATCTTGAGCGTGTACGGACTCGACGACGCGTTGGTCACCGTCAGGCTCCACGCGGGGTCGAGCGAGGACGGCATGACGTTCGGGAAGAGCGCCAGGAACAGCATGGCGACCGCGGCGGCGATCGCCACCCCCGAGAGCGCGAACGACCAGCCCTCGCGTCCCGCCTTGATCGCGCCGATCGCACCGACCAGCGCGACCGCCGCGATCAGCATCGCCGCGAGGCTCCAGCCGTCACCCGAGTCCACCTGGGTCCAGAGCAGGAAGGCGACCGCGAGGACCGCCGTGAGCAGCCCCAGCCGCACCGCCAGCGCGCGGGCGCGGACCCGGATGTCGCCGACCGTCTTCAGGGCGACGAAGACCGTGCCGTGGAAGGTGAAGAGGGTGAGCGTGACCAGCCCGCCGAGGAGCGCGTACGGATTGAGCAGGTCCCAGAAGGTGCCGACGTACTCCATGTCGCCGTCGATCTTCACGCCTCCGACGATGTTGCCGAAGGCCACGCCCCACAGGATCGCGGGGATCAGCGAGGTCCAGAAGATGGCCTGTTCCCAGTTGCGCTGCCAGTTCTCCTCGGGCCGCTTGGCGCGGTACTCGAAGGCGACACCGCGGACGATGAGGCAGACCAGGATGATCAGCAGCGGCAGGTAGAAGCCGGAGAAGAGGGTCGCGTACCACTCGGGGAAGGCCGCGAAGGTCGCGCCGCCGGCGGTCAGCAGCCACACCTCGTTGCCGTCCCAGACGGGTCCGATGGTGTTGATCAGGACCCGCTTCTCGGGCCGGTTCCGGGCGAGCAGCTTGGTGAGGATGCCGACCCCGAAGTCGAAGCCCTCCAGGAAGAAGTAGCCGGTCCAGAGGACGGCGATGAGTACGAACCAGACGTCGTGGAGTTCCATGCCTCGATCTCCTGAGCCTCAGTACGAGAAGGCCATGGGCCGGTCGGGGTCGCGGGTGTCCCCGCCGATCTTGGTGGGCGGGTTGAGGTCGTTCTCGGTGAGCTCGGGCGGGCCGGCCTTCACGTACTTCACGAGGAGCTTGACCTCGATGACGGCGAGGATCGCGTAGAGGGTGGTGAAGACGATCATCGAGGTGAGCACCTCGCCCTGGGATACCCCGGGGGAGACGGCGGCGCTGGTCTTCATCACTCCGTAGACCACCCAGGGCTGCCGGCCCATCTCGGTGAAGATCCAGCCCCAGGAGTTGGCGATCAGCGGGAAGAGCATGGTCCAGAGGGCCACGATCCAGTACCACTTGCCGATCTTCGGGCTGAGCGCCTTGTTCTTGAAGAGGACGAGGTTCGGCACTTCGTCCTCACCGGTCCTCAGTCCGGGGGCGAGCATGAACTTCTTGCGGGTCAGCCAGAGCCCGATCACACCGAGGGTGAGCGAGGCCATGCCGAAGCCGATCATCCAGCGGAAGCCCCAGTAGGCGACCGGGATGTTGGGCCGGTAGTCGCCGGGCCCGTACTTCTCCTGCTCGGCCTTGTTGACGTCGTTGATGCCGGGGACGTACGAGTCGAAGTCGCCGTTGGCGAGGTAGGACAGTATCCCGGGGACCTCGATGGCGACCTTGTTGTGGCCCTTCTCGACGTCGCCGTAGGCGAAGATCGAGAAGGGTGCGGGCGCCTCGCCGTCCCACAGCGCCTCGGCGGCGGCCATCTTCATCGGCTGCTGCTTGAACATGACCTTGCCGAGCATGTCACCGCTGATGGCGGTGCCGAGGCCGGCGATGATCAGGGTGATCAGGCCGAGCCGCAGCGAGGTCCGCATCACCGGGACGTGCCGCTTGCGGGCCAGGTGGAAGGCGGAGATGCCGACCATGAAGGCGCCGCCGACGAGGAAGGCGGCCGTCATGGTGTGGAAGAACTGGGTGAGCGCGGTGTTCTGGGTGAGCACCGCCCAGAAGTCGGTGAGCTCGGCCCGGGCGCCCTGGCCGCGGTCCTCGTTGATGCGGTAGCCCACCGGGTGCTGCATCCAGGAGTTGGCGGCCAGGATGAAGTAGGCGGAGAGGATGGTGCCGATCGACACCATCCAGATGCAGGCAAGGTGGATCCTCTTCGGGAGCTTGTCCCAGCCGAAGATCCACAGCCCGATGAAGGTGGACTCGAAGAAGAAGGCGATGAGCGCCTCGAAGGCGAGCGGGGCGCCGAAGATGTCGCCGACGAAGCGGGAGTAGTCCGACCAGTTCATGCCGAACTGGAACTCCTGCACGATGCCGGTGACGACACCCATCGCGATGTTGATGAGGAAGAGCTTCCCCCAGAACTTCGTCGCCCTGAGGTACTTCTCCTTCTCGGTCCGGACCCAGGCGGTCTGGAGACCGGCGGTGAGTGCGGCGAGGGAGATCGTCAGCGGGACGAAGAGAAAGTGGTAGACGGTGGTGATGCCGAACTGCCAGCGCGCCAAGGTCTCCGGCGCCAGAGCGAGGTCCACGTCGTCTTCTCCTTACATCGCCGTGGTCACATCGGCAGTTTGCCCCTTATATCCCCCCGCTTCCGGGACGAACGGGACACGCTTGTGAACGCGTTCACATTCACAAGCATTATGACTCATACGAAATCCGTACTGCAGAGCGGGGGGCTGTACCGAAGGTCACACCTTCCCAAGACCTTCAACATATTGTTGAATCCGGGCCATGACCCTTCGGATACGCATTGCCTGGCCGGCCGGACACACCACGGCCACCCTCGACGAAACCCCCACGAGCAGCGCGCTCCTGGGGGCTCTTCCGATCGTCTCCACCGCCCGCACCTGGGGCGAGGAGGTCTACTTCGACACTCCGGTCTCCGTCCCGCGCGAGGACGGGGCGCGCCAGGTGGTCGACCCCGGCACCGTGGCCTTCTGGACCGACGGCGACGCCCTCGCCCTCCCCTACGGGCCCACCCCGATCTCGCGGGGCGAGGAGTGCCGGCTGGCGAGCCCGTGCAATCTGCTGGGCTCGCTCGACGACGACCCGCGGATCCTGGCCACCGTCCGCGACGGCGACCCGATCCGCGTGGAACGGGTCTGAGAAGGGCGTCCCGAGCCGTCAGGCTCCCTGGCGGAAGCCCTCCGCCACCTTCAGGAACAGGTCGTTCGCCTCGGTCTCGCCGATCGTGACGCGCACGCCCTCCCCCGCGAACGGACGCACCACCACGCCGTGCCGCTCGCACTCCGCCGCGAACTCCACGGTCCGCTCACCGAGCCGCAGCCAGACGAAGTTCGCCTGCGCGTCCGGAACCGTCCAGCCCTGGGCCACGAGCCCCGCGTGGACCCGCTCGCGCTCCGCCACCAGCGAGCCGACCCGGCCGAGGAGCTCGTCCTCGGCGCGCAGCGAGGCCACCGCCGCGTCCTGCGCCACCTGGCTCACGCCGAACGGCACCGCCGTCTTGCGCAGCGCGGCGGCCACCGGCTCGTGGGCGATCGCGAAGCCGACCCGCAGCCCCGCCAGGCCGTACGCCTTGGAGAAGGTGCGCAGCACCGCCACGTTCGGCCGGTCGCGGTAGAGCTCGACGCCGTCCGGGATGTCGGTGTCGCGCACGAACTCCTTGTACGCCTCGTCGATCACCACCAGGACGTCGGAGGGCACCCGGTCCAGGAAGCGCTCCAGCTCGGCCCGGCGCACCGCGGTGCCCGTCGGGTTGTTGGGGTTGCAGACGAAGATCAGGCGGGTCCGGTCGGTGATCGCCGCCGCCATCGCGTCGAGGTCGTGCTCCTCGTCGGCGTTCAGCGGCACCTGCACCGAGGTGGCCCCGCTGATCTGGGTGATGATCGGGTACGCCTCGAAGGAGCGCCAGGCGTAGATCACCTCGTCGCCCGGGCCCGAGGTCGCCTGGAGCAGCGACTGGGCGACGCCGACCGAGCCGGTGCCGGTGGCGATGTGGGACACGGGGACGCCGAAGCGGTCGGCCAGCTCCTCCGCCAGCTCGGTGCAGGCCATGTCCGGGTACCGGTTGAAGTTCGCGGCGGCGGCCAGCGCGCTCTCCATCACGCCCGGCAGCGGCGGGTAGGGGTTCTCGTTGGAGGACAGCTTGAAGGCGACCGGGCCGCCCGCCGCGGCCGGCTTGCCCGGCTTGTACGTGGGGACCCCGTCCAGCGCGGCGCGCAGCTTCGGGGTGGACGCGCTCGTCCCGCTCGTCTCGCTCACAGTGTGGCCTCCTCGACCGTCCGTACCGCCAATGCTTCTCACTTTATGAGGATTCCCGTCCGCTGCGAATGGGCTGTGGACAACAGCCCTGCAACGCCGACGCTGTGGAAAACCTCCCCGAGGGGGCTCCTCGAAGGCCGTCGCCCACGGCCTCCGGACCGCCTCCGGACCGCCTTCCGACGACCTTGCGGACGGGCTTCCGAACGAGCTTCCTCGCACCCCGCGCCCGCGGCCTCCCCAAGGCCCCCTCCGACGGTCTCTCCGGCGGTCTCTCCGGCGGTCTCTCCGGCGACCTCCCTCGCGGCCTCCCCGGCGGCCTCCTCACCGGCCTGCCCGAGGTCCTTTCCGGCGGGAGCAGCCCCCCTCCTCGCCCGGTCGCCCCCAGGAGGGGGCGCGTGAGTGGGTGGCGTGCGCCGGTGGCGAGCGCCGTGGCGCGCGTCCCCCGTAGAGGTGAGTTGAGACCTCTTCGAGACCTCGCCCCCACGCCAGGCCCATCCCGCCCGACGACATCGACTCGCATGGATAATCCCTCAACTGCCTTGGATTACCTCTTAATTCACCCCCATCGACCATGCAGAAACGTGCCTGTCAACGTCTGCATATGCGGCCGTCTCACCCACCCCTCATCGCCCTACTATCGGCTCGCCATGACAGCAGCAGGGAAGCACCAGGTGAGCCGGGCACAGACCCGGGGAAGCCGGCAGGGCCGGGCAGGCATCCGGGACGTGGCCGCCGCCGCCGGGGTCTCCATCACGACTGTCTCCGACGCGCTCAACGGCAAGGGCCGACTCCCGGACGCCACCCGCCGACACGTCCGCGAGGTCGCCGACCGGCTGGGCTACCGCCCCTCCGCGGCGGCCCGCACGCTCCGCACCGGCAAGTCGGGGTTGATCGGCCTGACCGTGACCACGTACGGGGATGAACCTTTCACCTTCACGGAGTTCGCCTACTTCGCGGAGATGGCCAGGGCCGCCACCTCGGCCGCGCTAGCCCGCGGCTACGCCCTCGTCATCCTCCCCGCGACATCACGCCATGACGTCTGGTCGAACGTCGCCCTCGACGGCACCGTCGTCATCGACCCCTCCGACCACGACCCGGTCGTCACCGAGCTGGTCCGGCAGGGCCTCCCCGTCGTCTCCGACGGACGCCCCGCCGGCACGCTCCCGGTGACCGCCTGGGTGGACAACGACCACGAGGCCGCCGTCCTCGACCTCCTCGACCACCTCGCCGACGCCGGCGCCCGCCGCATCGGCCTCCTCACCGGCACCACCACCGACACCTACACCCGCCTCTCCACCACCGCGTACCTCAACTGGTGCGAGCGGGTCGGACAGGACCCCGTCTACGAGGCCTACCCGGCGCACGACCCGTGCGCGGGCGCCGTCGCGGCCGACCGGCTGCTCGCCCGCCCCGACCGTCCCGACGCCGTCTACGGCCTCTTCGACCCCAACGGCACCGACCTCCTCGCCGCCGCCCGGCGCTACGGCCTGCGCGTCCCCGACGACCTGCTGATCGTGTGCTGCAGCGAGTCCACCGTGTACGCCACGACCGAACCGCCCATCACGACGCTCTCGCTCAAACCGCGCCGCATCGGCACGGCCGTCGTCCAGCTCCTCATCGACGCCATCGAAGGGGTCGAGGGGGACGGGCCGGTCGAGCAGGTGATACCGACCGAACTCATCATCCGCACCTCTTCGCAGCGCCGGTCGCCGCGGACGACGGTCAGCCCGCCGCGCTCGCCCGCGAACGACTGACGCCCCCTCCGGACCCCGGCCGCGCCGAAAGAGCGGCCGGGACGGCCCCACGCCGAAACCCTCCGCACGACCCGTGCCCGACTCCTCGTACGACCCCGGGCGCGGGCCTCTCGTACGACCCCGGGCCCGCCCCCTCGCACCACCCGGGCGCGCCCTCTCGCACCGCCCTCGCGCGATTCCGCGCACGACCCGCGTGCGCCCCTCCACGACCGGAAGAACGAGCGCCATCCCACCCCTGCCCGTGGGCGGAGACGGCGAAACCGGCCACCCCACCGGACCCAACCCTGGACTGGACCTTCTCAATTCGGGCGAAACAACCGGTGAACCCGGAGCGAACCCGGATTCACCACCCCTGGTGCGTCACACAGGCGGACCCTCATTCCTATGATGGGCGCACGACACCGCGGACCCCCCGACCAGGCCGGTCCGCGATGTGCAGGGCATCGCGACGGTGGTGGAGGGGTCGATGACTCAGGGGGCCGGTCAGGATCCCGTGGAGCGCACGGCGACATTGCGTGACTTCCGCGTACCCCCGTACGCCCGGGTGCCCGTGCAGGGCCACCCGGCCGAGCCGCCCGCCGCACCGGCCGATCCCACACTCCACCTGGGCACCCGCCCGGCCGCGTACCCCGAACCGGTCACGTTCCCGGAGCCGCCCGCGCGCCCCGAGCCCGCCGCGTACTCCGAGCCGCCGGCACGCCCCGAACCCGCCGCGTACCGCGAACCGGCCGCTCCCGGAGCCCCCCTGGCCACCGGGCACGCCACCACGCGCGCCACCGACCACGGCCCCACTGGGCACACCACCCCCGGGCACCCCACCGGCCACCCCGCCGCCGCACCCGCCCCCACCGGCCACGGCACCACCGGGCACGCCGCCGCACACGCCCCCGCCGCACACGCCGCCGCGCCCCACCCCGGCGACGGCTACCCCGGTGACTTCCCTGACGGCTACACCCCGACCGAGCGCGACCTCCCGGTCATCCAGCGCGGCGACACCCTCCAGGTCCCCGTCGCCGCGGCCGCCGCGCCCGCTCCCGTCCCCACCGGCGACGGCCCCGGCCCGCTCTACGTCGTCGGCGACGTCCACGGCTACCTCGACGAACTCGTCGCCGCCCTGCGCGCCCAGGGCCTCGTCGACGAGAACGGCGGCTGGGCCGCGGGCAACGCCCGCCTGTGGTTCCTGGGCGACTTCACGGACCGCGGCCCCGACGGCATCGGCGTCATCGACCTCGTCATGCGGCTCTCCGCCGAGGCCGCCGCCGCCGGCGGCTACTGCAAGGCCCTCATGGGCAACCACGAGCTGCTCCTCATCGGCGCCAAGCGCTTCGGCGACACCCCGGTCAACTCCGGGGCCGGCACCGCCACCTTCCAGGCCGCCTGGCTGCTCAACGGCGGGCAGAAGCACGACATGGACCGCCTCCAGGACGTCCACCTCCAGTGGATGTCCCGGCTCGACGCCGTCGTCCACGAGGACGGCCACCTGCTGCTGCACTCGGACACCACCGCGTACCTCGACTACGGCCAGACCATCGAGGACGTCAACGAGACGGTCCACGAGATCATCCGGCGCAACGACGCCGACGAGGTCTGGGACCTCTTCCGGAAGTTCACCAAGCGCTTCGCCTTCCGCGACGAGGGCGGACCCCAGGCCGTCCAGGAGCTGCTCGGCACCTACGGAGGCTCCCGGATCGTCCACGGCCACAGCCCGATCCCGTACCTCCTCGGCCAGGTGGGCACGGAGGACGGCGAGGAGGACTCCCGCCCGGCCGTCGACGGTCCGCACGTCTACGCCGACGGGCTCGCCATCGCCATGGACGGCGGGGTCACCATGGCCGGAAAGCTGCTGGTGGTCCAACTCCCGCTGGCGGACTGACTCTCACCCTGCGCATCCGGGGCAGGCGAATTCCGGAAACCCCCTGTCAGCGCGCACGGTCACGGCCCTACCATCGTTCTCCCCAGCTAGGCAGGCTCTCCTCCGCTTCCGCCCGGACCGCCGTTCTCCACGGCCGGTCCCGGCCCATCGAGCATCGGGGGATGCACATGAACGTGGCTCCGCACCTGCTGACCGAGGACCGCGCCGAGTACGAGCGGCTCCTCGACGACGCACTGCGCACCGCACCGGAACGGCCGGAACTCGCCGGTGCGGGCACGCGGCTGACGGCCGCCCAGCTCCGCGTGATGGCACTGAACGCGACGGCGCTGATCACCGCGGCGGCGGCGAGCGAGTACGAGCACTTCACCAAGGTGCGCGAAGAGCACCGCGCCGCCTCCAACCGCCCCCGGACCCCCGACCCAGACGAGTCACCGGGCGCCGTCGCGGTCCTCACCGTCCTCGTCCCGGTGCTCGCCGGCACGGCGGCCGCGATCTTCCTCCTGGTCGGCGCCGCGGTCCACCTGTTCGCCCCGGACGCCGCCCTCGGCGCCACCCTGCTCACCGCGGGCCTGATGTTCGGCGCCCTCGCCGCCGCCGGACTGCTCTGCGCCGGCGCCGGCCTCCTCCTGACGGCCCTCCGCAACAGCCCCGCCGAGTCCGGTGCCCCCGACGACGAACTCACCCGGGCCCGCGCCGACTGGCGTGAAGCCCTCCTGGAACGCGGTGTCATCCCCTTCCTCCAGGCCGCTCTCACCGCCACCACCGACCCCGGCCCCCCGCCCCCGCCCGTCTGACCCACCCCGACCCGGCCCCGACCCGCCCCGGGCACGGCCCCGGAGACGTCCCGGGCACGCCCCGGAGACACCCCGGCCCGCGATCCCCCCGTGGACCGCGGGCCGGGGCACGTCCCGTACGACCGGCGGCTACTCGGCCAGCGGCAGGTAGACCCGGTTGCCGGAGGCCGCGAACTCCGCCGACTTCTCGGCCATGCCGGCCTCGATCTCCTCCTTCTTCAGGTCACCGCCGTGCTCGCGGCGGATGTCCTGGGAGATCTTCATCGAGCAGAACTTCGGGCCGCACATCGAGCAGAAGTGAGCCGTCTTCGCGGGCTCCGCCGGCAGCGTCTCGTCGTGGAACTCGCGGGCGGTGTCCGGGTCGAGGGCCAGGTTGAACTGGTCCTCCCAGCGGAACTCGAAGCGCGCGTCGGAGAGCGCGTCGTCCCACTCCTGGGCGCCCGGGTGGCCCTTGGCGAGGTCCGCCGCGTGCGCCGCGATCTTGTACGTGATGACGCCGGTCTTCACGTCGTCGCGGTTCGGCAGACCCAGGTGCTCCTTGGGCGTGACGTAGCAGAGCATCGCCGTGCCCCACCAGGCGATCATCGCCGCGCCGATGCCGGAGGTGATGTGGTCGTACGCGGGCGCGACGTCCGTGGTCAACGGGCCGAGGGTGTAGAACGGCGCCTCCTCGCAGATCTCCTGCTGGAGGTCGATGTTCTCCTTGATCTTGTGCATCGGGACGTGGCCCGGGCCCTCGATCATCGTCTGCACGTTGTGCCGCTTGGCGATCGTGTTCAGCTCGCCGAGCGTGCGCAGCTCCGCGAACTGGGCGTCGTCGTTGGCGTCGGCGATCGAGCCGGGCCGCAGTCCGTCGCCGAGCGAGTAGGTGACGTCGTACGCGGCGAGGATCTCGCAGAGCTCCTCGAAGTGCGTGTAGAGGAAGTTCTCCTTGTGGTGCGCGAGGCACCAGGCCGCCATGATCGAGCCGCCGCGCGAGACGATGCCGGTCTTGCGGCGCGCGGTGAGCGGCACGTACGGCAGGAGCACGCCGGCGTGCACGGTCATGTAGTCCACGCCCTGCTCGGCCTGCTCGATGACCGTGTCCTTGTAGATCTCCCAGGTCAGCTCCTCGGCCTTGCCGTCGACCTTCTCCAGGGCCTGGTAGAGCGGCACGGTGCCGATCGGCACCGGGGAGTTGCGCAGCACCCACTCGCGGGTGGTGTGGATGTTGCGGCCGGTGGACAGGTCCATGACCGTGTCGGCGCCCCAGCGGGTCGCCCAGGTCATCTTCTCCACCTCCTCCTCGATGGAGGAGGTGACGGCGGAGTTGCCGATGTTGGCGTTGACCTTCACCAGGAACCGCTTGCCGATGATCATCGGCTCGATCTCGGGGTGGTTGACGTTGGCGGGCAGCACCGCGCGACCCGCCGCGATCTCCTCGCGGACGACCTCGGGGGAGACGTTCTCCCGGATCGCCACGTACTCCATCTCCGGGGTGACCTCCCCGCGGCGGGCGTACGCGAGCTGGGTCACGGCCTGCCCGGCGCGGCCGCGACGGGGCAGCCGCGGGCGGCCGGGGAAGACCGCGTCGAGGTTCTTCAGCCCGCCGCCGCGCGGCGAGGTGTGCTTGATGCCGTCGTCCTCGGGGCGGACCGGCCGGCCCGCGTACTCCTCGGTGTCGCCGCGCGCGATGATCCAGTTCTCGCGGAGCGGGAGCAGGCCCCGGCGGACGTCGGTGTCGACCGCGGGGTCGGTGTACGGACCGGACGTGTCGTACAGCGTCACGTCCTTGCCGTTGGTGAGGTGCACCTGGCGGACCGGCACCCGGAGGTCGGGGCGGGAGCCCTCGACGTACCCCTTGTGCCAGCCCGGCGTGCGCGCGCCGTTCGGGTCCTTCTGGTCGGAGGCAGGCGTGCGTGCGTCCTGAATGGTCATGAGACCGAATCTCCCTACGCCGGCATTACCCGGTAACAGGTTCGGCGGTCGGCGCAGCCTCCTCCCGTACGTACGTCAGTCAGTACGCGCGTACGGTGATCAGCGCCCTCTCAGCCCGGTGCTCCGAGCTCCCGCGTGTGCAAAGGTGTCACGAGGCTAGCGCCCTCCCTGGCGTGCTGAACAGTGGGCCCCCGCCGTTCTTGCGATGATCGGGCGGTGACTTCCTCGCAGCAGACCCCCGATCCGCACGGCCACGAGCACGGGCACGGGCACGGGCACGGCTCCGGCAACGGCGCTGCTCACGGCGCTGGTCACGGCCACGACCCGGGGCACGGTTCCAGGCACGGGCACAGCCACAGCCACAGCCACGGGCCCGCCGCACCCGTCTCCCGCCATCTGCGAAGAGTCATCGCGGCCGTCCTCATCCCCTTCGCCACCGCCGTGGTCGTCGGCCTCGTGGTGCTCTGGCCCGGCGGCACGCCGGCGCACGAGCGGACCGGCGTCGGCTTCGACCGGCAGACCGAGCAGGGCAAGGTCGTGGCGGTCGAGCAGGTGGACTGCAAGGACGTGAACGCCGCGCAGGTGCCGCCCACCGGCGACACCTCGACCCCGCAGGGCCGCGAGGCGGTCAACGGCCAGCAGGGGCAGTGCGAGAAGGCGACGATCGAGGTCACCAGCGGCCCGGACCAGGGGCGGCGGTTCACCGAGATCGTCCAGCCGGACGCGCCTCGCCAACTGGACGAGGGCCAGGGCGTGGTGGTCGCCTACGCCCCCGACGCACCGAAGGACCTGCAGTACTCGGTGACGGACGTGAACCGCAAGGTGCCGATGGCGGTCCTCGCCGGCATCTTCGCGCTCGCGGTCGTGCTCGTCGGACGGCTGCGGGGCGTGATGGCGCTGATCGCGCTCGCGGCGAGCTTCCTGGTGCTCACGCTCTTCATCCTGCCCGCGATCCTGGAGGGTTCGAACCCGCTGGTCGTGGCCGTGGTCGGGTCGAGCGCGATCATGCTGCTCGCGCTCTACATGTGTCACGGCCTCTCCGCGCGCACCTCGGTCGCCGTCCTCGGCACGCTGATCTCGCTGCTGCTGATCGGCCTGCTCGGTTCCTTCTTCATCGGCTGGGCCTCGCTCAGCGGCAACACCGACGACTACACCGGGCTGATCCACGGCCTCTACCCGGAGATCGACATGTCCGGCCTGCTGCTGGCCGGTGTGATCATCGGTTCGCTCGGTGTCCTCGACGACGTCACCGTGACCCAGACCTCGGCGGTCTGGGAACTCCACCAGGCCGACCCGGGCATGGGGCCGCGCGCGCTCTACCGGGCCGGCATCCGGATCGGCCGCGACCACATCGCCTCGGTGGTCAACACGCTGGTCCTGGCCTACGCCGGTGCCGCGCTTCCGCTGCTCCTGCTCTTCACCATCGCGCAGAGCAGCATGGGGACGGTGGCCAACAGCGAGCTGGTGGCGGAGGAGATCGTCCGGACCCTGGTCGGCTCGATCGGCCTGGTGGCCTCGGTGCCGGTCACGACGGCGCTCGCGGCACTGGTGGTGTCCGCCGACCGCCCGTCCGAGGAGACCGGCGTCCGGACGGCGGGCCGCGGCGGGCGGCGGCGCCGCGCGAAGTGACGGGCGCGCGGCGGCCGTACGGGACGCGGTCCCTGTCGGCGGCGACACCCGGGCGGGCCGTTCCGCGGCCGTACGCGGGCGGGGCGGTTCGGCGGCCGTGCGCGAGCGGGGCCTGACGGCAGCCGTACGCGGGCGGGGCCGGACGACGGCCGTGCGCGAGCGGGGCGGTTCGGGTCGGGCGTACGGGGCGGGCGCCGGCGTCAGCCGGACGGAGCGTGCGCGGTCAGGCGGGTCCGGCGCTCTCCTCGGCGAGGATCCGGCCGAGCGCGGCCTCCAGGCTGTCCTCGAAGTCGCCCAGTGTCTGCTCCTGACCGAGCGGGACGAGCTTGTCCGTGCGGTCGAGGAAGGCGACGAGCGGCGGGGCGCTGGCGCGGAAGAGGGCGCGGTCGCCGCCCACCTGGAGACGGATGGAGACGTCCGACAGGCCCTCGGGGTCGGTCGGGGCGATGTGGACGTCGCCGTCGCCGCTCGGGCGGTTGATCCCGTCGAGCAGCAGCTCTCGACCGAACGCCCAGGTCACGGGCGCGTCTCCGGGGAGGTGGAAGGTCATCCGCACCGCGTAGGGATCCCGGGTCTCGTATCGCAGTTCTACCGGGATCTTGAAGGAGAGCTCCTCGGAGACGAGGAAGCTCATCAGGACCTCGGCCTGAACCGACTCTCGCATCATGTACCCCGCAGTAGATGGAGCAGTTGTGTAAACACAGCTGCTGAAAGCTGTGACCGAAACGGCCAGGAATGATCCCCCGTGGCCCTCTTGACGCAATCGTGCTGTACGCGCTAGCGGATCACAAGGAGTGATTTTTCAGATACTGATAGAGAAGGCGAGCGAACTGAAGAGACTTCCGATCTCTTTGCGTAGCCGCTCGACTGCTGGGAGCAACCGTTCTTCCTGGTGAAGGGGGAGGGAAATGGCCAGAGTGGCGGCAGTGGAACCCGCTGTAATGGGGATCGCCGCACAGACCGTGCCGAGCGCATATTCCTGACGCTCCACCAGGGGCTCCATTCGCCCCAAACCGCCCAAACGATCCAAAAGCATCCGCCGGTTACGCACCGTGTACGGAGTGATGGCTTCCACCGGGTGGCGGTCAAGGTGGTCTTGACGAGATTTCAGATCCAGTTGGCTGAGCAGACACTGCCCGATCGCATGGGCGTGACCGGTCTCCCGGAAGTCCGCCCACTCCTCCACCGCGGGGGAGTTGGGGGTGTCCGCCACGGAGACCAGCTCGATCTCGCCGTCGCGGTAGAGCGCGAAGTAGACCGGCACACCGATCTCGTCCCGCCAGTGGGCAAGGGAGTCCTCGATCTTGATGCGACGATTCTGCACAGCCCCGCCGCCGGCCAACCTGGCGGCTGCCTCCCCCAGATAGAAGGCACCCTTCTCGCGGCGCAGATAGCCCTCGTGCGTCAGGGTGCGGAGGAGGTGGTACGTCGTGGGCAGCGGAAGGCCCGTCTCCCGGGCGAGCTGCTTGGCGGGGGCGCCGTCCTCGTGGGAGGCCACGGCCTCCAGAAGTCTCAGCGCCCGCTGCACCGAGCCGATCAGGGTCGGCGCAGCTGTCTGCGTAGCCGTGGCCAAAGGTCACCCCCAGGCGTGACAACGAATGCATGACTGCACCCGCTCGCGGGGGCCGCCCCCGCGCACCCGCCGGGCCTGGGACCTGGTACACCGATGGGGCCCGTGGAACGGACCCCTCAAGGGACGAGCGGGGAACCGCTGGTCTGCCGGAGATCTACGCCCGTAGCCCCCGACTCGGCGGAGATTTGCCACTCTAGTGGCTTGTCCTCACCCCCCACCCCGTTTCCACCAGCGCGTTCCCTCTGCCGGGCTAACGCCCGACAGAGGCCGAATACCGATGAGTAGCTTGTGCTACCAGTCGCGGTCCGACTTCGACGGCGTGCCGAACTTCCGTACGGCGTAGATGAGTCCGGCCACGAGCGCGACGAACAGCAGCACCTTGAACAGCAGGCCGACGACGAAGGCGAGGACGCTGGTGATGACCCCGCCGAAGACGAGCAGGACCAGGGCGGGTATCGCGATCCACTTCACCCACCACGGCAGCCCCGCGAGAATCTCCTGTACGGCCATGGCTCTCTCCTTCGCTCACGAAGCCCGTCCGGAACCCTCCGTCCCCGACACCTCAAGGCTAGGCGGGGAGCCCGTCCCGACGGGGCCCCGGAAGCCCGGGCTCTCCCCTGACCCGCCCCCTAGGGGAACCAGGGGATCCGGCCCCCGATAACCCGGACGAAAGACCGGAAGGCCCGGGGCCCGTCACGCCTCCGGCGGGGAGAAGACCACCAGGACCCGCAGGTCCTCGCTGATGTGGTGGAAGCGGTGCGGCACACCGGCCGGCACGTAGACCACGCTGCCCCGCGCCACCTGCGTCGTCTCCTCCCCGACGGTGATCGCCGCCCGCCCGGACACCACGAAGTACACCTCGTCCTGAGCGTGCGGCGACTGCGGGTCCAGCGCGCCCGCGTCGAGCGCGTACAGCCCCACCGACATGTTCCGTTCGCTCAGGAACTGGAGGTACGCCCCCTCGTTGGCGAGGCGCTCCGCCTCGAGTTCGTCCAGCCGGAATGCCTTCACTGCCGTTCGCCCCTGCCCTTTGCCCGATCGTCTCTGCCACGATCAGACACATGAAGAATTTCGTAGTCAAGACGCTCGCCAACGCGGGCGCCCTAGGAGTCGCCATCTGGCTCCTCGAAGGCATCACCCTGACCGGTGACGACGCGAGCACCGGCAAGGCGATCGTCACCCTGCTGCTCGTCGCCCTCGTCTTCGGCCTCGTCAACTTCCTGGTCAAGCCGATCGTGAAGCTGCTGACGCTGCCGCTCTTCATCCTCACCCTCGGCCTGATCACCCTGGTGGTCAACGCCCTGATGCTGCTGCTCACCTCGTGGCTGGCCGGCCAGTTCGACCTCAGCTTCCACGTGGACGGCTTCTGGACCGCCGTGCTCGGCGGCCTGATCATCTCCGTCGTCTCCTGGGCTCTCAACGTCCTGCTCCCCGACGGCGACTGAGCGCACCCATGACCTACCGCGTCTGCTTCGTCTGCACCGGCAACATCTGCCGCTCCCCGATGGCCGAGCACGTCTTCCGCGCGCGCGTGGAGGAGGCCGGCCTCGGCGGAGCGGTCGAGGTGGACAGCGCGGGAACCGGCGGATGGCACGAGGGCGACGGGGCGGATCCCCGCACCGTCGCCGTCCTGGAGGAGCACGGCTACACCTCCGCCCACACCGCCCGGCAGTTCCGCGCCTCCTGGTTCCCCGCCCTCGACCTGGTGGTCGCGCTCGACGAGGGGCACGTCCGGGAGCTCCGCCGCCTCGCCCGCACCCCCGACGAGGCCGCGAAGATCCGGCTGCTCCGCTCGTACGACCCCGCCGCGGGGGACGCGCTCGACGTCCCCGACCCGTACTACGGCGGACACGAGGGCTTCGAGGAATGCCTGCAGATGACCGAGGCCGCGAGCGAGGGACTCCTCGCCGCGGTCCGCGCCGGCCTCCGGGCCGGCACTTCGGGGGACGAGATCGAGGAAAGGACCCCGTGAGACCGTGAGCCCTCAGGAACAGCGCCACCCCGACGGGGGTCCCGGCGACGGGACCCTCGCCGTGCGGGCCGGACTGCCCGAGCCCGTGAAGCACGAACCGACCTTGCCGGGGCCGGTCTTCGCCGCCCACTTCCACCTGCCGGGCGAGCCCACCGGCCCGTACACCTACGGCCGCGACGAGAACCCGACCTGGACCCATCTGGAACGGGCCGTCAGCACCCTGGAGGCGCCCGGGGAGGCCGGCGTCGAGACCGTGGTCTTCGCCTCCGGCATGGCCGCGATCTCCGCCGTGCTCCTCTCCCAGCTCTCCGCCGGCGACGCCGTCGTCATGCCGGCCGACGGCTACCAGGCCCTGCCGCTCCTCCACGAACAGCTGCGCGCGTACGGGATCGAGGTGCGCACCGCCCCGACCGGCGGGGACGCCCAGCTCGACGTGCTCGACGGCGCCAGGCTGCTGTGGATCGAGACCCCGTCCAACCCCGGGCTCGACGTCTGCGACATCCGCCGGCTGGTCCGCGAGGCGCACGCCGGCGGGGCGCTCGTCGCCGTCGACAACACCCTCGCCACCCCGCTCGGCCAGCGACCGCTGGAACTGGGCGCGGACTTCTCGGTGGCCAGCGACACCAAGGGCATGACCGGCCACGGCGACGTGCTGCTCGGCCACGTCAGCTGCCGCGACCCCCGGCGGGCCGCGGAGGTACGACGCTGGCGCAAGATCGTCGGCGCGATCCCCGGCCCCATGGAGGCCTGGCTCGCCCATCGCTCCCTGGCCACCCTCCAGCTGCGGATCGACCGCCAGTGCGCCACCGCCCTGGAGCTCGCCCGGGTCCTCGCCGACCACCCCGACGTGACCGGGCTGCGCCACCCCGGGCTCCCCGACGACCCCTCGCACGCGCTCGCCGCGCGGCAGATGCGCCGCTTCGGCTCGGTGATCTCCTTCGAACTCGCCGACCGCGCCCGCGCCGAGCGCTTCCTGGACGAGCTGCGCCTGGTCGACGACGCCACCAGCTTCGGCGGGGTGCGCTCCTCGGCGGAGCGGCGCGGACGCTGGGGCGGGGACGCCGTCCCGGAGGGCTTCGTCCGCTTCTCGGTCGGCGCGGAGGACCCGGAGGACCTGATCGCCGACGTGCTGCGCGCCCTCGACGCCTCACGGAAGGCGACCGGCTAGCGGATCCCGGCGGGGCGGCTCCTCCGGAAGCGGGTAGGCAGCTCCGGAACCGGCCCGTCGCACGGGCGCGTCCCGTGCGACGGGCCGGTTCCGTGCCGCGGGGGAGCGATGAGTTTCAGCCCGGCGGGAACGGGCCATTTTCTTCCCATGACCGAACGGCCCGTGATCAAGCGCACCGCACGCGCCATCCTGCTCGACGGAAACGACCTCATCCTCATCAAGCGCACCAAACCGGGGATGGATCCCTACTGGCTGACGCCCGGCGGCGGCGTCGAGCCCTCCGACTCCACCGTCGTCGAGGCCCTGCACCGCGAGGTGCACGAGGAACTCGGCGCCAAGATCGTCGACGTGGTCCCCTGCTTCGTCGACACCGTCGAGCACATCGTCGACGGCGGGGTCTCCGGCGTGAAGGTCCAGCACTTCTTCGTCTGCCGGCTGGAGTCGATGGACCCGGGGCTGCGCCACGGCCCGGAGGTCGACGAACCGATCGGCGAGTACGAGATCGTACGGGTGCCCTTCAGCCGCGTCGGGATCGCCGCCGTCCATCTGGTGCCGCTCTCACTGCGCCACTACCTCGACGGGAACATCGAGGGCGTCCGCGCCATGCACGCTCCCGACCTCGGCTGACCCGGCCCCCACCGCGGCGAGTTCCGCCAGGAAGTCGTGGCGGATCCGCTCGTGGGGGACTCCCGAGCCGCGGAGCACGTCGACGCCCTGCCGGACCATGCCGAGCGGGCCCGAGAGGTAGGCGTCGCGCCCGGTCCAGGGGCCCGCCTCGCGCACCGCCTCCGGCAGCGGCCCCTGCGCCTCGGTCACGGTGTGGACGGCCAGCCACGGGAAGGTCTTCTGAAGCCGCAGCAGGGTGTCCACGTCGTAGAGGTCGTGGCCGCTGCGGGCCCCGTAGAACACGTCGACCTGCCGACGGTCGCCGTGTTCGGCGACGTCCTCCACCAGTGCCTTGATCGGGGCGATGCCCGTGCCGCCGCCCAGGCAGAGCAGCCCGGTGTCGGTGGCGTGGTCGACCGTCATGGAACCGGCCGGCGGGCCCAGCCGGAGCACGTCCCCGGGCCGGGCCCTGTGGACCAGCGCCCGGGAGACCCAGCCGGCCGGAACGGCCTTCACGTGGAGGGTGAGCAGCCCGTCGGGGCGAGGCGCCGAGGCGAAGGAGTAGTGCCGCCAGACGCGCGGCCACCACGGCGTCTCCAGGGTCGTGAACTGCCCGGCGAGGAAGGGATAGGGAGCGTCCGGCCGGAGCGTGAGCACGGCGATGTCGGGGGTCCGCAGATCGTGCGAGACCACCTCCGCCTGCCACCAGGCGGGGGCCTTCGCCTCGTCCTGGGCAGCCGCGTCGATCATGATCTGCGAGATCGCCGTGTACGCCCGCACCCAGGCCCCCTCGGTCTCCGCGTCCCAGCTCCGCTCCGCGTACCGGGTGAGCGCGCCGATCAGCGCCTCGCCGACCGCCGGGTAATGGGCCGCCTCGACGCCGTACTTCCGGTGCCCCCGGCCGAGATGGCCCAGGTACTCGCCGAGGAAGACGGCGTCGTCCATCCGCTCGGCGACCGTGAGCAGCGCCTTCAGCAGGCGGTCCCGCTGGGTGTCCATCGCGGCGGGGAACAGCTCCCGCAGGGCCGGGGTCCGGACGAAGAGCAGGGCGTAGAAGTACGAGGTCACCTTGTCGGCGACCGGGGCGATCTCCTCCAGGGTGCGGCGGACGAGCACCGCATCGGGGGAGGGCTCTGATATTCGGGCCCCCGTCCCGCCCGTCGTGCTGGTCGGACCATCCATCATGTGCCTCGCCTCACGCAGCCGGCTTCCGTGCTCGCAGCATGGCGGCTGCCCGCCGGGCTCCGGGCGGAAAGCGGCGTTCTCGGGCCAAAGGGCCGGGTTGCGGACTAGGCTCCACTCTTTCGGCGCGGGCGTGCGTTTCACGTGAAACATCACCGGAAAACCCCTGGACGACCGATCACCGGGTCGGAGAACCTGGCCGTCATGCCGATCTCCCCCACCGCCCTCGCCCAGCTCCCCGTCCGGCGCCTCGACGCCACCGACCTCCTGGCCTGCGCCGACCTCTCCGAGAACCGCGGCTGGCTCCGCGAGGAACACAAGTGGGGCCTGCTGCTCACCGCGGGCACCGGGTACGGCATCGACGACCCGGACGGCGACGGTCTGCTCGCCTGCTGCGTGGTCACCTCCTACGGCTCCGAGCTCGCGGCCATCGGCATGGTCCTCGTCGCCGAGCGCTACGCCCGCCGGGGCGTGGGGCGCCGGCTGATGCGGTACGTCCTGGAGGAGGCCGGGGAGACCCCGCTGACCCTCTACGCCACGGCGAACGGGCAGCCGCTCTACGAAGGGCTCGGCTTCACCGAGATCGGCCGCGCCGAGATGGTGAAGGGGCACTTCTCCGCCGCCGTGCCCGCCCCGCCGGTCACGGTCCGCGCGGCCACCGCCGAGGACCTCCAGGAGATCCTCCGCCTCGACCGGGAGATCTTCGGGCTCGACCGCACCCCGCTCATCACCCGGCTCCCGGCCTTCGCCGACCACCTGCGCGTCGCCGTCGACGGCGACGCGATCACCGGCTTCGCCGCCGCCTGGCCCAACATGGACACCCATGTCGTCGGCCCCCTGATCGCCCGCGACACCGCCACCGCCCAGGCGCTGGTGGCCTCGCTGGCGGCCGTCACGGACCGTCCGCTCCGCACCGACGTCGACGTACGCCACACCGGGCTGCTGAGCTGGCTGAAGGAGAACGGCCTGGACACGATCATCACCAACGCGGTGATGATCCGATCCCTCCCGGACCTGCCCGGCGACGCCGACCGGCGTTTCGCCCCGCTGACCGTCGCGGCGGGCTGACGCCGCGGAACCGCGCCCCGGGGCCGCGCCCGGGGACGGGACGATGACCGTGATACTTGCACACGCGCACTATTGCGTTCCATCGTCTACCCTGGATTCCGAGCAGCCCACCGGCCAGGAGAGGGACGAGGAGAGACCATGACCGCGACGGACCCCGCCCTCACCGCACTCGCACAGCGCTGGTGCGCCCTCTCCCTGCTGCACGGCCGGATCGAGTCCCACATCGAGCGTGCCCTGGAGTCCGGCCACGGCCTGAGTGCCCGCGAGTACTCGCTCCTCGATGTCCTCAGCCGACAGCACGACGGCCCGGGCGGGCACCTCCAGATGAAGCAGGTCGCCGACGCCGTGGTGCTCAGCCAGAGCGCCACCACCCGTCTGGTCACGCGCCTGGAGGACCGGGGCCTGCTCACCCGCTACCTCTGCGCGACCGACCGGCGCGGCATCTACACCGATGTCACCGAGGCCGGCCAGAAGCTCCTGGCGGAGGCCCGCCCCACCAACGACCGCGCCCTGCGCGAGGCCCTGGACGAGGCCGGGAAGAACCCCGACCTCGCGCCCCTGGTCCAGGTCCTCGAAGGCGAGACCGTCACCGCCGTCACCGTCTGACGGCCGGGCCGCCCCGTACGCTGCGGGCATGAGCGATCTTGAGATCCGTCCCGCCACCGCCGAGGACGTGCCCGCGATCGTCGCGATGCTCGCCGACGACCCCCTCGGTGCCCAGCGGGAGTCCCCGGACGACCCGACGCCGTACCTCGCCGCCTTCGCCCGTCTCGCGGACGACCCGAACCAGCACCTCGTCGTCGCCACGCGCACGGGTCGGGTCGTCGGCACCCTCCAGCTGACGATCGTCCCCGGGCTCTCCCGGCGCGGCGCCACCCGCTCGATCATCGAGGGGGTGCGGATCCACTCCGACGAACGGGGCGGCGGTCTGGGCACCCTACTCATCGAATGGGCCGTCGAGGAGTCCCGGCGCCTGGAGTGCGCGCTGGTCCAGCTCACCTCCGACGCCACCCGCACCGACGCCCACCGCTTCTACGAGCGGCTCGGCTTCGAGGCCAGCCACGTGGGGTTCAAGCGGGCCCTCTGACACCGCCGCGGAGGGGCTCTGTTTCACGTGAAACAGAGCCCCTCCCCATCGGACTCAGCAGGTCACAGCCCGCGCCAGCCCTCCCCGTCCACCCCGCCCGGAACCGCGTCACCGGGCTCGTACGGCTCCCGGGTGAAGACGAAGGAGCCGAGGTCGAGGTGGCTCACGCTGCCGTCGGGACGGTGCACCACGCGCAGCGTCTCCCCCGCGTAGTAGCCGTCCAGGCCGATCCAGCCGCCCTCCGGCAGCGCCCGGAAGCGGGCACGGCGGCCGGCCCCCCGCAGCGGCTCCAGCACCACCCCGCGCTCCGCGCCGAGCCTCAGCCCGAAGGCGTACGTGCCCCAGTACCAGGGCCCGGTCAGCGCCAGGAGCTCCTGATCGACCTCGGACGCGGGCAGCGGCCGCCACGGCTCGGGGAACCGCGGCTCGGCCTCGGCCACGATCCGTACGAGATCGGTGGCCACGGCCCCGGTCAGCGGGCCGCTCGTCGCGTTGGCGAGGGCCACGCCGACCAGGCCCTCCTCGACGTCCACCCAGAGTCCCGCGACGAAGCCGGGCAACGAGCCCCCGTGACCGATGAGCGTGCCGCCCTCCTTGTGCGCCACCTGGAGGCCGAGGCCGTATCCCATCAGCGGGTCCCCGACGGCGGGCGGACCGACGGGGACCCGCATCTCGGCGACGGAGGAGGCGCTCAGCACGCGGTCGTCGCCCTCCACGAGGAAGGAGCCGAAGCGACAGAGGTCGGCGGCGGTCGACCACAGCCGGCCTGCCGCACCCATCACCCCCAGGTCCTCCGCGGGCTCGGGCAGCATCACGTCGGCCCAGGGGTGCACCGCCCAGCCCCCGGCATGCGGGGCGACCGGCTCCCCCGTCGTCCGGTCCATGCCCAGCGGCTCCAGGATCTCGGCACGCAGCGCCTCCTCCCAGGAAACCCCGCGCACCGCCTCGACCAGCGCGCCGAGCAGGGTGTAACCGGGGTTGGAGTAGTGGAAACTGCGGCCCGCCGGGTGAAGGACGGGCGTCTCCCCCAGCACGTCGGCGAGCTCGGGCCGCGTCGCGCCCGGCGTCCGCTCCCACCAGGGCGAGGGGGTCTCCGCCGCCAGCCCCGCGGTGTGGCCGAGCAACTGGGCGACGGTGACCTCGCCGACGCCCGTACCCGGCAGGTGCTTCTCCAGCGGGTCGTCGAGGCCGAGCAGTCCCTCGTCCCGGAGCCGCAGGACGAGGACGGCGGTGAACACCTTGGTGATCGAACCGATCCGGTACTGCGTGTCCGCGTCCGGGGCGTGCCCGTCGACGCAGCTGCGGGAACCGCTCCAGACCATCGCTCCCCCGCGGGCCACGGCACCCACGAACGAGGGCGCGCGCCCCTCGCTCTGGGCGCGGGCCACACGGTGCAGCAGGGAACGCTCGGTGGTGGGCAACAGGGCTTCGAAGGCTGAGGTCATGCGACCGATCATGCCCCGGCGTCCCGCCCCGGCACGATCAGGTTTGTGCCATGTCCACGAAGCGCGAGTAGTGGCCCTGGAAGGCCACGGTGATAGTGGCCGTGGGGCCGTTTCGGTGCTTGCCGACGATGATGTCGGCCTCGCCGGCGCGCGGGGACTCCTTCTCGTAGGCGTCCTCGCGGTGGAGCAGGATGACCATGTCGGCGTCCTGCTCGATCGAGCCGGACTCGCGCAGGTCGGAGACCATGGGCTTCTTGTCGGTGCGCTGCTCGGGACCACGGTTCAGCTGGGAGAGCGCGATCACCGGGAGCTCCAGCTCCTTGGCGAGGAGCTTGAGGTTTCGCGACATGTCGGAGACCTCCTGCTGACGGCTCTCCTGCCGCTTGGAACCGCCGGACTGCATCAGCTGGAGGTAGTCGATGATCACGAGCTTGAGGCCATTGCGCTGCTTGAGCCGGCGGCACTTGGCCCGGATCTCCATCATCGACAGGTTCGGGGAGTCGTCGATGTAGAGGGGCGCCTGGGAGACGTCCGGCATGCGGCGGGCGAGCCGGGTCCAGTCCTCGTCGGTCATCGTGCCGGAGCGCATGTGGTGCAGGGCGACTCGCGCCTCCGCCGACAGCAGGCGCATCGCGATCTCGTTGCGGCCCATTTCGAGGGAGAAGATGACGCTGGGCAGGTTGTTCTTGATCGACGCGGCCCGGGCGAAGTCCAGCGCGAGGGTGGACTTACCCATGGCGGGACGGGCCGCGATGATGATCATCTGGCCGGGGTGGAGTCCGTTGGTGAGCGAGTCGAGGTCGCTGAAGCCGGTGGGCACACCGGTCATCTCGCCGCTGCGGGAGCCGATCGCCTCGATCTCGTCGAGCGCGCCCTCCATGATGTCGCCGAGCGGCAGGTAGTCCTCGGTGGTCCGCTGCTCGGTGACCTTGTAGATCTCCGCCTGGGCCGAGTTCACGATCTCGTCGACGTCGCCGTCCGCCGCGTAACCCATCTGCGTGATCTTGGTTCCGGCCTCCACGAGCCGCCGCAGCACGGCCCGCTCGTGGACGATCTCCGCGTAGTACGAGGCGTTCGCCGCGGTCGGTACCGACTGGACGAGGGTGTGCAGGTAGGAGGCGCCGCCCACGCGGTTGATCTCGCCGCGCTTGGTGAGTTCGGCGCCGACGGTGATGGGGTCGGCGGGCTCGCCCTTGGCGTAGAGGTCGAGGATCGCGCCGAAGACCGTCTCGTGCGCGGGCTTGTAGAAGTCGTGGCCCTTGATGATCTCCACGACGTCGGCGATGGCGTCCTTGGAGAGGAGCATGCCGCCGAGCACGGACTGTTCGGCGTCGAGGTCCTGCGGAGGAACCCGCTCGAAGCCGGAGAGTCCGCCGTCCCAGGGGCCGTCGCTGCCGCGCTCGTGCTGCTCGTCGCGGCCCCGGCCGCGTCCGCGGCCCTCGCCACGGCCTTCGCCGCGCCCCTCGCCCCGGGTGCGGACGGGCAGCCGGTCGCTCGGTCCGCCGTCGGCCCAGGGGTCGTCCATGGGCTCGGGAACGCTCACCCGCCACCTCTTCCCGTCCGCTCCGCGGACCTCGCCGCGCCACTCCTTCTTACGCCACGGCCTTGATCAAAGAGTGGCTTTGCGTCCGCTTCTGGCGCGTCGGGCGCCGGTCCACGGTAGGCCCGCGAGGGGCATCCGCCAATCTGGTTATCCACAGGCTCTGTGTATGAAGGGCCAGATGCTGTGGATAAGCCGCCGGATCCTGTGCACGGACCGGGGGACAGTCATGTGGACAAACTCATAGGCCCCTCCACTTTGCAGCTCTGACCTGCACCTTTCCCATCCACGGGCTGTGGGGGAGAAAAACTTTTCTCCTGGACCCACGATCAGAACAAACAGCCCACACCCGAAGCCCCGCTCCCCCCAAAAGTAAGGATCACAGATGCATTGTATCTCTTACCTGTGGACGATTAGATTGACCTCATGACCCAGGCCCCCACGAGCTCCAAGGCCGCGCTGCGCCGACACGACCGCGAGATCCTCTCCCTCGCGTTGCCGGCCTTCGGCGCACTCGTCGCCGAACCGCTCTTCCTCATGGTGGACAGCGCCATCGTGGGCCACCTCGGCACACCTCAGCTCGCGGGCCTCGCCATCGCCGGAGCGCTGCTCTCCACCGCGGTCAGCGTCTTCGTCTTCCTCGCCTACGCCACCACGGCCGCCGTCGCCCGGCGGGTCGGCTCGGGCGATCTGGCCGCCGCCCTCCGGCAAGGCATTGACGGCATCTGGCTGGCCCTCCTCCTGGGCATCGCCGTCGTCGCGGTCACCCTGCCCACGGCCCCCTGGCTGGTAGAGGCATTCGGCGCCTCCGACACCGCCGCCCCCTACGCCACCACGTATCTGCGGATCTCCCTCCTGGGCATCCCCGCGATGCTGATCGTCCTGGCCGCCACCGGTGTCCTGCGGGGCCTCCAGGACACCCGCACCCCGCTCTACGTGGCCGTCGGCGGCTTCGCGGTCAACGGCGCCCTCAACGTCGGCCTGGTCTACGGCGCCGGGCTCGGCATCGCGGGCTCCGCCTGGGGCACCGTCATCGCCCAGTGCGGCATGGCCGCGGCGTACCTCGTCGTGGTCGTCCGGGGCGCCCGCCGTCACGGGGCCTCGCTCCGGCCCGACGCGTCCGGCATCCGGGCCAGCGCACAGGCCGGCGTCCCGCTCCTGGTCCGTACGCTCTCGCTGCGGGCCGCCCTGATGATCGCCACCGCCGTCGCCGCCCGCCTGGGCGACACGGAGGTCGCGTCCCACCAGATCATCCTCTCCCTGTGGAACCTGATGGCTTTCGCCCTGGACGCCATCGCCATCGCCGGCCAGGCCATCATCGGCCGCTACCTGGGTGCCGACGACGCCGAGGGCGCCCGCCAGGTCTGCCGCCGCATGGTCCTGTGGGGCGTGGTCTCCGGGGCGGTCCTCGGCCTGCTGCTCGTCCTGGCCCGCCCGCTCTTCATCCCGCTCTTCACCAGCGATCCGGCCGTCCAGTCCACCCTGCTGCCGGCCCTGCTCGTCGTGGCGGTCTCCCAGCCCGTCTCCGGGGTCGTGTTCGTCCTCGACGGCGTCCTGATGGGCGCGGGCGACGGCCCCTACCTCGCTTGGGCGATGCTCCTCACGCTTGCGGTCTTCGCTCCCGTCGCGCTGCTCGTACCGGTGCTCGGCGGTGGGCTGACCGCCCTCTGGTGGGCGATGACGCTGATGATGGTGGTGCGGCTGGGCACGCTCTGGTTCCGGATGCGCTCCGGCCGCTGGATCGTCACGGGCGCCACTCGCTGACCGTATCCGCCGTTTCACGTGGAACACCGCATCCGTCTCCAGGGAACGTTCCACGTGAAACGGCGGAAGGGCCGCCCCCCGCGAGGGGAGCGGCCCTTCCTTCTGCGCGGACGCAGAACTGCTGAGAGAGCAGCGTTACGCGGCAACGACCTCGATGCCGAGCTTCGCGGCGACCTCGGGGTGCAGACGCACGAGCACCTGGTGCGAGCCCAGGGTCTTGATCGGCGAACCGAGCTCGACGCGACGCTTGTCGACCTCGGGGCCACCGGCGGACTTGATCGCCGTGGCGACGTCGGCCGGGGTCACGGAGCCGAAGAGACGGCCGGCGTCGCCGGAGCGAACGGCCAGGCGCACCTTCGTGCCCTCGAGCTTGGCCTTGACCTCGTTGGCCTGCTCGATGGTCGCGATCTCGTGGATCTTGCGGGCGCGGCGGATCTGCGCCACGTCCTTCTCGCCACCCTTGGTCCAGCGGATCGCGAAACCACGCGGGACCAGGTAGTTGCGAGCGTAGCCGTCCTTGACCTCGACGACGTCGCCGGCCGCACCGAGGCCGGAGACTTCCTGGGTGAGGATGATCTTCATTTTTCGGTCACCCTTCCCTTATCGCGCGGTGGACGTGTAGGGCAGCAGCGCCATCTCACGGCTGTTCTTGACGGCCGTGGCGACGTCACGCTGGTGCTGCGTGCAGTTGCCGGTCACGCGGCGGGCACGGATCTTGCCGCGGTCGGAAATGAACTTCCGCAGCATGTTCGTGTCCTTGTAGTCCACGTACGCGGTCTTGTCCTTGCAGAACGCGCAGACCTTCTTCTTAGGCTTGCGCACAGGCGGCTTCGCCATGGTGTTTCTCCTGTGTGATCAAGAAGTGTGGGGTACGAGCCACTTCCGGGTCTCTTCCGGAAAACCGGAAGGGGAGCCCTAGAAGGGGGGCTCGTCCGAGTAGCCGCCGCCGGAGTTGCCACCCCAGCCGCCACCGCCGCCGGCCTGCTGGCCGCCGGAGGAGCCGCCGGTGGCCCAGGGGTCGTCGGAGGGAGCTCCGCCGCCGCCCTGCTGGCCGCCGCCGGAGTTTCCGCCCCAGCCGCCGCCACCCTGCTGGCCGCCACCGCCGCCGCCGAAACCGCCGCCGCCACCCTGACCACCGCGGCCGGTGGTCTTGGTGACCTTGGCCGTGGCGTTGCGCAGGCTGGGACCGACTTCTTCGACGTCCAGCTCGAAGACCGTGCGCTTGACGCCCTGGTTGTCCTCGTAGGACCGCTGCTTGAGCCGGCCCTGCACGACGACGCGCATGCCGCGCTGAAGGGACTCGGCGACGTTCTCCGCCGCCTGACGCCAGACCGAGCAGGTCAGGAAGAGGCTCTCGCCGTCCTTCCACTCGTTGGTCTGACGGTCGAAGGTGCGGGGAGTGGACGCGACGCGGAACTTCGCGACCGCCGCACCGGACGGGGTGAAGCGCAGCTCGGGGTCGTCGACGAGATTGCCGACGACCGTGATGACGGTCTCGCCTGCCATGGGTGAACCTCTCGGCGGGATTGCTTCTGGCTGCTTGCTGCTACTCGGACCCGATTACCTCTGAGCGGAAGCTCAGTGGGTCTCGGGGCGGAGGACCTTGGTCCGGAGGACCGACTCGTTCAGGTTCATCTGGCGGTCGAGCTCCTTGACGACCGCAGGCTCGGCCTGCAGGTCGATGACCGAGTAGATGCCCTCGGGCTTCTTCTTGATCTCGTAGGCGAGACGACGACGGCCCCAGGTGTCGACCTTCTCGACCTTTCCGTTGCCCTCACGGACGACGGAGAGGAAGTTCTCGATCAGCGGGGAGACAGCGCGCTCCTCGAGATCGGGGTCGAGGATGACCATCACCTCGTAGTGACGCATGTGGAACCCACCTCCTTTGGACTCAGCGGCCACGGTCGTTCCGTGGCAGGAGGGTCGTGATGCGTGAGCGACGGTATCGGCCACCACTGACAACGAGCCCCGACGAGCGGGGTGTGTCGACGGCCCTGGGGAACCAGGTCCTGGAGTAACCAGGGCAGACACCGGCGCAGACCGTACAGAGTACCCGCACATCGCCTTGCGGTTGAAATCCGGTGGGGAGGGGACGCAATCTGTACACATCGGACGTCGGCGGCGCTAGGATGCGCCGCCCTCGGCACGGCACGCCAGGAGGTGCCCCATGGCACAGGCAATGCGACCCGACCCCGGCCACTCCCTCTTCGCGACGGACGGCAAGCCGCACCCCCTCCAGGACACCCTGCTCGCGGTGACCCTGGTGCTCGGCATCCTGTCCTTCGTCACGGCGCAGTTCCACAGCCTGCACCTGCTCAGCTCCTGGACGGGCCTGATCGGCATCCTGACCGGTGCCTACGGACAGTTCATCTCCGTCACCACCCGCGAACGCTTCTTCCTGATCATCGGACTCGGCGCCTCGGCCGTGGGCTTCTACCTCGGCATGGCCCACGGAGGGCTCTTCACCGGCGTGATCAACTGACGCCGGGCACGTCAGGGCCCACGCGGCCCTTCGGGGCGCTCCCCGGTCGCAGTAGGCTTCGGCGCGAGAGCCGGAGCCCCTGACCGATGGGGACACACCTGCCGAGGAGCGCCCCGCATGAGCCTGACCCTGAGGACCATCAGCCGAGAGCAGCATCTGGCGTACATCCAGACCCTGCCCGGCGCGAGCCACTGCCAGGTCCCGGCGTGGGCGGACGTGAAGACCGAGTGGCGCTCGGAGAACCTCGGCTGGTTCGACAAGAGCGGCGAGCTCGTCGGCGTCGGCCTGGTGCTCTACCGGCAGCTCCCCAAGCTCAAGCGCTACCTGGCCTACCTCCCCGAGGGCCCGGTCATCAACTGGCACGCCCCGAACCTCGACGAGTGGCTCCAGCCCATGCTGGCCCACCTCAAGCAGCAGGGCGCCTTCTCCGTGAAGATGGGCCCGCCGGTCGTCATCCGCCGCTGGGACGCGGCCGCGATCAAGTCCGGCATCCAGGACCCGGACGTGAAGCGCCTCAAGGACGTGCAGGCCACCGAGGTCGTGCCGCAGGCCTTCGAGGTCGCCGACCGGCTCCGGAGGATGGGCTGGCAGCAGGCCGAGGACGGCGGCGCCGGCTTCGGCGACGTGCAGCCCCGCTACGTCTTCCAGGTCCCGCTGGCCAACCGCTCCCTCGACGACGTCCTCAAGGGCTTCAACCAGCTGTGGCGCCGCAACATCAAGAAGGCCGAGAAGGCCGGCGTCGAGGTCGTCCAGGGCGGCTACGAGGACCTCGCCGAGTGGCAGCGCCTGTACGAGATCACCGCCGTCCGCGACAAGTTCCGGCCGCGCCCGCTCTCGTACTTCCAGCGCATGTGGACCGTCCTCAACAACGAGGACCCCAACCGGATGCGGCTCTACTTCGCCCGCCACAACGGCGTGAACCTCTCCGCGGCGACCATGCTCGTCGTCGGCGGCCACGTCTGGTACTCGTACGGCGCCTCCGACAACATCGGGCGCGAGGTCAGGCCCTCCAACGCCATGCAGTGGCGGATGCTGCGCGACGCGTACGCGATGGGCGCGACCGTCTACGACCTGCGCGGCATCTCGGACTCGCTCGACGAGACCGACCACCTCTTCGGCCTCATCCAGTTCAAGGTCGGCACCGGCGGCGAGGCCGTCGAGTACGTCGGCGAGTGGGACTTCCCGCTGAACAAGCTCCTGCACAAGGCGCTCGACATCTACATGTCGCGTCGCTGACGCTCCGCGCGGGGCTTGCGTAACCTCGTAGTTCCACGAGTCTCGTACACACCTGCGAAACCCCCCACCGCAGCCATCAGAAAGGTTCCGGGCCGGCCATGGCGCTCTCCCTCTACGTCGACACCGCTCGCTGGCGGGCGCACCAGAAGACCGTGATCGACCAGTTCCCCGGTCTGATCCCGGTCTGCAAGGGCAACGGCTACGGCTTCGGCCACGAACGGCTCGCCGAGGAGGCGGCCCGCTTCGGCGCCGACATGCTCGCGGTGGGGACCACGTACGAGGCCGCGAGGATCAAGGACTGGTTCGGCGGCGACCTGCTGGTCCTCACCCCTTTCCGGCGGGGCGAGGAGCCGGTGCCGCTGCCCGACCGGGTCGTCCGCTCCGTCTCCTCGGTGGACGGCGTGCACGCCCTGGTCGGCGCCCGCGTCGTCATCGAGGTGATGAGCTCGATGAAGCGGCACGGCGTCCGCGAGGAGGAGCTCGGGCTGCTGGCGTCCGCGATCGAGGACGTGCGCCTGGAGGGCTTCGCCCTGCACCTGCCGCTGGACCGCCCGGACGGCACGGACGCCGTCGAGGAGGTCATCGCCTGGATGGACCGGCTGCGCGCCGCCCGGCTGCCGCTGCACACCATGTTCGTGAGCCACCTGCGGGCCGAGGAGCAGGCCCGGCTCCAGCAGCAGTTCCCGCAGACCCGTTTCCGCGCCCGCATCGGCACCCGGCTCTGGCTGGGCGACCACGAGGCCACCGAGTACCGCGGTTCGGTCCTGGACGTCACCCGGGTCGCCAAGGGCGACCGCTTCGGTTACCGCCAGCAGAAGGCCGCCTCGGACGGCTGGCTGGTCGTCGTCGCCGGCGGCACCTCGCACGGCGTGGGCCTGGAGGCGCCGAAGGCGATGCACGGCGTGATGCCGCGCGCCAAGGGCGTGGCCCGGGCCGGCCTGGCCACGGTCAACCGGAACCTGTCGCCGTTCGTCTGGGCGGGCAAGCAGCGCTGGTTCGCCGAGCCGCCGCACATGCAGGTGTCGATCCTCTTCGTGCCGGCCGACGCCCAGGAGCCGCAGGTCGGCGACGAGCTGGTGGCGCACCTGCGGCACACCACGACCCAGTTCGACCGGCTCGTCGAGCGCTGACGCGGCGCGCCGAGGCGCCGAGCCGGCCGTACGCCGCTTCGCCCCGTCACACCGGCGGGATCACCCCCGGGAGCCCTCGGCCCCGGGGGTTCCCCATGTCACGAGGAGCTCCTGCGCGCCGGTCTCGGGCGCGGGGGCCGCGTGCCGGGCCGGCCGGGCCGCCCTGCCCACCACGAAGACGTCCCGCGCGCCGTCCAGGACGCCTCCCGCGGGGTCGTCGGAGCCGTCCTTGCGGACCGGGTCCTTCTCGGGCGCCAGGATGTCCCGTACGACCACGGCGCACAGGTACAGCGTGCCCAGCAGGTGCAGCACGATCGCGAAGTGGTAGCCGTCCAGCGGCAGTCCCTGCTTGCTGCCGCTGCCGGTGAAGGCGAGGTACATCCAGATCCCGAGGTAGTACAGGACCTCGCAGGACTGCCAGACGAGGAAGTCGCGCCAGCGCGGCCGGGCGAGCGCGGCGAGCGGCACCAGCCACAGCACGTACTGCGGCGAGTAGACCTTGTTGGTGAGGACGAACGCGGCGACCATCAGAAACGCCAGCTGGGCCAGCCGGGGCCGGCGGGGCGCGGTGAGGGCCAGCCAGGCGAGCCCGCCCGCGGCCAGCAGCAGGAGCAGCAGCGCGTACAGGTTGGCCCGCTCGGGCGGGATGGTCTGGCCGCCGCGCTGGCTGACGAGCAGCCAGACCGAGCCGAAGTCCACGTTCCGGTCGCGGCTGAACAGGTAGAACTGCTTCCAGCCCTCGGGCGCGAGGAGCATCACCGGCAGGTTCACCACGAGCCAGGAGCCGACCGCGCCGAGCAGCGCGCTGCCGAAGGCGCGCATCCTCCCGGCCCGCAGGCAGAGCAGCAGCAGCGGCCACAGGAGCAGCACCGGGTAGAACTTGGCGGCGACGGCGAGGCCGAGCAGGATGCCGGCGGCGAGCGGCCGGGTGCGGGACCACATCAGGATCGCTGCGGCGGTGAGGGCCACGGCCAGCAGGTCCCAGTTGATGGTGGCGGTGAGGGCCACGGAGGGCGCCAGGGCGACCAGCAGGCCGTCCCAGGGCCGGCGGCGGTGCGTCCGGGCCACACAGACCGCCAGGAAGGCCGCGCAGACCATCAGCAGGCCCGCGTTGACCAGCCAGTACGCCTGGCCCTGCTCCTGGAGCGAGCCGTCGGGCGTCAGCCAGGCCGCGACCTCCATGAAGAGCCCCGTCAGGACGGGGTACTCCAGGAACGGTATGTCGCCGGCGAGCCGGTCGAAGTAGGGCACCAGGCCCTCGGAGAAGCCGCGCCCGGCGAAGAGGTGCGGGATGTCCGAGTAGCAGGCGTGGGTGTACTGGGAGGTGGTGCCGCGGAACCAGGCCCAGTTGTAGCAGGGGAGCTTCTGCACCATGCCGAGGGCGAACATGCCGATGGCCACAAGGGCGATCACCCGCACCGGGGTGAACTGGCCGCCCGCGGGCCCGCTGCCGGGCAGGGCGCGGCGGCCGTAGCGCCCGCCGATGAGCTCGCTGCCGGCGGCGGCCACCTCGTCCCGCCGGGTCGGGGCGACGACGGGGGCGACGGCCGAGGGCGTTTCCCCACGGTCTCCGTCCGGCGCCGCGGACCCGTCGGCCGGGGGCCCGTGGGGCGCGTCCCCGTCGGCCCGGGACCGGTCGCCCTCGGGACCGTCGAGGGGGCCGTTCGTCTTCTTCAGGCTCGGCATGGGGGACATCCTGCCGTACGCCCCTGGGAATCCGGCCGCGGCCGGGACGGAAACCGGCGCCGGAGCATCGTGTTTCACGTGAAACGCGGAGGGCCGCCGCGGTCCGCCCCGTACGTGCTGTACGGAGCGGCCGCGACGGCCCTCGCGGCGCCGGGGTCCCGCCCTCACGGGCCGGGCCCCGGCCACCTCAGTCGAAGAGGCTGCCGCTTCCGGTGGCTCCGTCGGTCGGCTCGCCGCCGTTGCCACCGTTGTTGTTGCCGTTCCCGGGGCCTCCGGGCTGCGTCGTGGTCGGCGGTGGCGACGTGTTCGTGTCGGTCGGCGTGGGATCGGTCGGCTGGCCGGTGTTGCCGCCGTCGCCGCCGCCCGTGCTGTTGCAGTTCCAGTCCCAGATGTTGCAGGTGGTCTTGCCGGGCTTCGGCTCCTTGGTGGTCGGACGGCCCGCGTCGGTGGGCGTCGCCGGGGGAGTCGTCGTCGGAGCGGTGGTGGCCGTCTCGGTCGGCGTCGCCGTCTCGGTCGGCGTCGGGGTGGCCGTCGGGCTGGGCGTGGCGCCACCGCCGAAGACCGCCTTGGCATCCGCGAGCTTCTCCGGCTTGGGGAACTTCTCGACGGGCAGGTCCGCGACGGCGTCCGTCATGTAGTCGTTCCAGATGCGGGACGGGAAGGACGAACCGTGGATCGCCTTCTGGCCACCCGTTCCGTACATCTCCAGGAACTCGCGGCCTTCCTTGGTCTCGTCGTCGTCGAAGCGGTACATGTCGATCGCCGTCGAGAGCTGCGGGGTGTAGCCGACGAACCAGGCCGACATGTTGTCGTCGGTGGTACCGGTCTTGCCGGCCACGTCGCGGCCGGGGATGGCCGCGTTGTTGCCGGTGCCGTCCTTGTCCTCGACGACGCTGCGGAGCACGTCGGTGACGTTGGAGGAGATGGCCGAGGAGAACGCCTGCTTGGAAGCGGCCTCGTGCTTGAAGATGACCTTGCCGCCCTTGACCACCTTGGTGACCGAGTAGGGCTCGTTGCGCACGCCCTCGTTGGCGAAGGTGGAGTAGGCGCCGGCCATGCGGATCGCGCTCGGGCTGGAGATGCCGAGGGAGAAGGAGGGGACCTCGCCCTTCACCAGGGAGTCGGGGCGCAGCCCGGCGGTGACGGCCGCCTCACGCACCTTGTCGATGCCGACGTCCATGCCGAGCTGCACGAAGGGGGAGTTGGCGGAGACGATCATCGCGCGGCGCAGGCTGATGTTGCCGTAGCTCTGGTTGCCCTCGTTGTTCTGCTTCCACTCCTCTCCCTTCTCGTTGTGCCAGATCTCGCCGTTGTACTTGCGGACCTTGAGGTCGTCCTTGCCGTTGTAGCGGCTCTTGTCGGGGTCGACGAGGGTACGCGTGGAAGGGCCCTGCTCCGATGGTCCCTCCGGGTCGCGGACGCCGTCCTGCATCGCGGCGGCGAGCACGAAGGGCTTGAAGGTCGAGCCGACCTGGGCGCCGGTGGTGTCGGCGTTGTTGGTGTAGTGCTTGGTGGCGTCCTGGCCGCCGTAGAGCGCGACGATGGCACCGGTCTTGACATCGACGGAGGCGCCGCCGAACTCGACGTGGGTGTCGTCCTCCGGACGCTTCTTCTCGTCGATGTACTCGTCGTAGATCTTCTTGACCGACTCGGACATCGCGTCCACCTTCTTCTTGTCGAAGGTGGTGTGGATCTCGTAGCCGCCGAGGTTCAGGGCCTCTTCGCTGATGTCGTACTTGCTGCGGAAGTTGGCCTTCGCGGTGGCGACCAGGTAGCCGATCTGGCCACCGAGCTGCGCGTCCTGCTTCGGCTTCTGGATCTTCGGCAGGGTCGTGTACTTCGCCCGCTCCGCCGCCGGGATCTTCCCGTCCTTGACCATCTCGTCGAGGATCCAGGACCAGCGGATGGTGAGCCGCTCCAGGTTCTTCTGGGGGGTGGCGTTCGGGTCGACCTCGGGGTAGCCGGCCGGGTCGAAGTAGGTGGCGCCCTTCAGCACGGAGGCGAGGACGGCCGACTCGGAGGCGTTCAGGTCCTTGGCGTCCTTGTCGAAGTACGCGCGGGCGGCGGCCTGGATGCCGTAGGCGTTGCGGCCGTAGTAGGCGGTGTTGAGGTAGCCCGCCATGATCTCGGGCTTCTCGACCTCGTTGCCGACCTTGATGGAGATGAAGAGTTCCTTCACCTTCCGGGACAGGGACTGCGTCTGGTCGTTGAGCAGGCCGTTCTTCACGTACTGCTGGGTGATGGTCGAGCCGCCCTGGGTCTCGCCGCCCTTCGCCATGTTCCACACGGCGCGGCCGATGCCCATGGGGTCGACGCCCCAGTCGTCCCAGAAGGTCTTGTTCTCGGCCGAGACCACGGCTTCCTGCATGACCTTCGGGATCTGCTCGATGCCGATGATCTGGCGGTTCTGGCCGGCGCCGGTCGCGACCATGCGCGAGCCGTCTTTCCAGTAATAGATGTTGTTCTGGGAGGTCGCCGCGTCGGCCACGTTGGGAATGGTCACCTTCGAGTACGCGATGACCGAGCCGCCCATGAGGAGCGCGAAGAAGACCAGGAACGTGCCCGTGACGAGCTTCCACGACGGCATCCAGCGGCGCCAGCCGTGCTTGCCGAACCGCGGGTAGTCGATCATGCGCTTCTTGCCGGGCGGACGACCGCCCGGGGCTCCGCCGCGACCGCCCCCTCCGCCACCGCCTCCGCCGCGGCGGCCACCGCCGCCGGGGCCGTTCGGTCCGCCGGGGCCGGCCGCGGGCGCGCGGCGGCGGCCGCCCCGCTGGGCGGCCCGGCGGGCCTCCGCGCGGCCGCCGTACGGACGTGCCTCCTCCCCGTGGGAGGAGGGGGACCCGTAGGAACCGGACGACCCGTACGCATCGGAGGACCCGTAAGGGGCCGGCGATCCGTACGGAGGCGTCCCCGTACCGGGGTCATGGGCCGGGGCCGACCTGCGGCCGGTCGGCTGCTGGGCGGCGCGTCGTGCCGCCGCGCGGCCGCCCGTCGGCGGCTCCTGCGACGGCATCCTGCGACGGTGCTCGCTCATCGAACGACTACTCCTCGGGCAGGCGCGTACGCCTGGAAGCGGCAGTTGAGTTCCGGTCCCCCCGAAATGCGTACGACCGGAGCCCATCGGAGGCCCCTTTCGTACCGCAGCCGGTCACCCGCTGCACTGACGCCCCAGCGCGGCTCCTGGTTCCCGGTGGTGTGCATGCCGCACAGACTACGCACGGCCAAAACCCCTCTTGCGCCGGAGTTCACCCCAAATCAGGCAAGTCGCACGCTGTGAATTGACGATGTGACGCCGGTCACGGCACGTCCACTTGTCGGACCTCTCGGGCCGTTCTATCGTGCTGATGTATCGAGTCGATACATCAGCACGGCATAAAGATTTCCGAGGGCGAACCGCAGGACGAAGGAGGCGACACATGAGCAGACGCTCCGGCATCCTCGAGTTCGCCGTTCTCGGCCTGCTGCGCGAAGCCCCCATGCACGGCTACGAGCTGCGCAAGCGCCTCAACACCTCGCTCGGAATCTTCCGCGCGTTCAGCTACGGGACGCTCTACCCCTGCCTCAAGACGCTGGTCGCCAGCGGCTGGTTGATCGAGGAACCGGGCAGCGCCCCCGAGGAGGCCCTCGCCTCGTCACTCGCAGGACGCCGGGCCAAGATCGTCTACCGGTTGACGCCGGAAGGTAAGGAGCACTTCGAGGAGCTCCTCTCCCACACCGGCCCCGATGCCTGGGAGGACGAGCACTTCGCCGCCCGCTTCGCGTTCTTCGGCCAGACCGAGCGCGAGGTGCGGATGCGGGTCCTCGAAGGCCGCCGCAGCCGGCTGGAGGAGCGCCTGGAGAAGATGCGCGCCTCGCTGGCCCGGACGCGCGAGCGACTCGACGACTACACGCTTGAGCTCCAGCGCCACGGAATGGAGTCCGTGGAGCGCGAAGTGCGCTGGCTGAACGAGCTCATCGAGAGCGAGCGGGCGGGCCGCGACCAGCGGCCCGGCACCGACGCTCCGCACGACAACGATTCTGGAGAGACGGGCGGCCTGCCCCGGCACGGGGGCAGTACCCGGCCGGATCCGTCCGATGACACCACCAAGTGAAACCCTGCGCCAGCAGGGCTTCCACGAACACACAGGGAGCAACCGGAATGGGTTCGGTTCGCGTAGCCATCGTCGGCGTGGGCAACTGCGCCGCCTCGCTGGTGCAGGGCGTCGAGTACTACAAGGACGCCGACCCGGCGACCAAGGTGCCCGGCCTGATGCACGTCCAGTTCGGCGACTACCACGTCGGTGACGTCGAGTTCGTCGCCGCCTTCGACGTCGACGCGAAGAAGGTCGGCCTCGACCTCTCCGACGCCATCGGCGCCAGCGAGAACAACACCATCAAGATCTGCGACGTCCCGAACGCGGGCGTCACGGTCCAGCGCGGCCACACCCTCGACGGCCTCGGCAAGTACTACCGCCAGACCATCGAGGAGTCCGCCGAGGAGCCGGTCGACGTCGTCCAGATCCTCAAGGACCGCCAGGTCGACGTCCTCGTCTGCTACCTGCCCGTCGGTTCCGAGGAAGCGGCGAAGTTCTACGCCCAGTGCGCCATCGACGCCAAGGTCGCCTTCGTCAACGCCCTCCCGGTCTTCATCGCCGGCACCAAGGAGTGGGCCGACAAGTTCACCGAGGCCGGTGTCCCGATCGTCGGCGACGACATCAAGTCCCAGGTGGGCGCGACCATCACGCACCGCGTGATGGCCAAGCTCTTCGAGGACCGCGGTGTCCGTCTCGAGCGCACCATGCAGCTCAACGTCGGCGGCAACATGGACTTCAAGAACATGCTCGAGCGCGAGCGCCTGGAGTCCAAGAAGATCTCGAAGACGCAGGCCGTCACCTCGCAGATCCCGGACCGCGAGCTGGGCGACAAGAACGTCCACATCGGCCCGTCGGACTACGTGGCCTGGCTGGACGACCGCAAGTGGGCGTACGTGCGCCTCGAGGGCCGCGCCTTCGGCGACGTCCCGCTGAACCTGGAGTACAAGCTCGAGGTCTGGGACTCCCCGAACTCGGCCGGTGTCATCATCGACGCCCTGCGCGCCGCGAAGATCGCCAAGGACCGCGGCATCGGCGGCCCGATCCTCTCCGCGTCCTCCTACTTCATGAAGTCCCCGCCGGTGCAGTACTTCGACGACGAGGCCCTGGCCAACGTCGAGAAGTTCATCAAGGGCGAGGTCGAGCGCTGACCTTCCGAGGTCCGACGCGTTTCACCTGACGAGGGTCCCCGCGGCACTGCCCGGGGACCCTCGCCGTGTGTGAGTCTTGCTGCCATGTCCGTCGTACGTGATCTGCGCGTACTGCTGCGCCTGCGCGACTTCCGGCGCCTGCTCGCCGTCCGGCTGCTCTCCCAGTGCGCCGACGGGGTCTACCAGGTCGCCCTGGCCACGTACGTCGTCTTCTCCCCCGAGAAACAGGCCTCGCCCGCCGCCATCGCCTCCGCCATGGCCGTGCTCCTGCTCCCGTACTCCCTCGTCGGCCCCTTCGCCGGGGTCCTCCTGGACCGCTGGCAGCGCCGCCAGGTCTTCCTCTACGGGAACCTGCTCCGCGCCCTGCTCGCCGGCGGGACCGCCCTGCTGGTCCTCGCCTCGGTCCCGGACTGGCTCTTCTACGCCTCCGCCCTCTCCGTCACGGCCGTCAACCGCTTCGTCCTCGCGGGGCTCTCCGCCGCCCTGCCCCGGGTCGTCGACGAGGAGCGGCTCGTCGTTGCCAACTCGCTCTCGCCCACCGCGGGCACCCTCGCCGCCACCGTCGGCGGCGGACTCGCCTTCGGCGTCCGGCTGCTCGCCGACGGTTCCGACGCGGCGGTGGTCGCCTTCGGCGCCGCCCTCTACCTCTGCGCCGCCCTCGCCTCGCTGCGGATCGCCAGGGAACTGCTCGGCCCCGATCCCGACCAGGTACCGGTCCGGCTCTCCACGGCGCTCGCCTCCACCGCCCGGGGCCTCGCCGCCGGCCTCCGCCACCTCGCCGCACGCCGGCCGGCCGCCCGGGCGCTCACCGCGGTCGGGCTGATGCGCTTCTGCTACGGCGCCCTGCTCGTGACCGTGCTGATGCTCTGCCGGTACGCCTGGAGCACCACCGAGTCCGAGGGGCTGGGGCTCCTGGGGATCGCCGTCGCCGCCTCGGGCGCCGGCTTCTTCGCCGCCGCCGTCCTTTCCCCCTGGGCCGTGGGACGCTTCGGCCCCTTCGGCTGGATGGTCCTGTGCTCGGCCACGGCCGCCGTCCTCGTCCCGGCGCTCGCCCTGTCCTTCACCCCCGGGCCCTTCCTGGTCGCCGCCTTCGTCCTCGGGCTCATCACCCAGGGCGCGAAGATCGCGACGGACACGGTGGTGCAGACGCAGGTGGACGACGCCTACCGGGGGCGGGTCTTCTCCCTGTACGACGTGCTGTTCAACGTCGCCTTCGTGGCGGCGGCCGGGGTCGCCGCGCTGATGCTGCCGCCCGACGGCCGCTCCCCGCTGCTGATCGTGCTGGTGGCGGCGGGGTACGCGGGGATCGCGCTGTTCCTGCGCGGCGGCCGGGAGGGCAGGTGATGTTTCACGTGAAACGGCGGATCCGCCGTTTCACGTGAAACACGGGCGCGAGGTCAGTCGCGCGCCGCCCACCACTCCTTGAGCGCGGCGACGGCCTGGTCGTACTCCATCGGGCCGTTCTCCAGCCGCAGCTCCAGCAGGAACTTGTACGCCTGCCCGACGGCGGGCCCCGGCTTGATCTCCAGGATCTGCTGGATCTGGTTGCCGTCGAGGTCGGGACGGATCGAGTCCAGCTCCTCCTGCTCCTGGAGCTGGGCGATGCGGTCCTCCAGGCCGTCGTAGGCGCGGGAGAGCGCGGACGCCTTGCGCTTGTTGCGCGTGGTGCAGTCCGAGCGGGTCAGCTTGTGGAGACGCGAGAGCAGCGGGCCGGCGTCACGGACGTAGCGGCGCACGGCCGAGTCGGTCCACTCGCCCGTCCCGTACCCGTGGAAGCGCAGGTGCAGCTCCACGAGACGCGAGACGTCCTTGATCATCTCGTTCGAGTACTTCAGCGCCGTCATGCGCTTCTTGGTCATCTTCGCGCCCACCACCTCGTGGTGGTGGAAGGAGACCCGGCCGTCCTTCTCGAAGCGGCGGGTGCGCGGCTTGCCGATGTCGTGGAGGAGCGCGGCGAGCCGGAGCACCAGGTCCGGGCCGTCCTCCTCCAGGTCGATGGCCTGGTCGAGGACGGTCAGGGAGTGCTCGTACACGTCCTTGTGCCGGTGGTGCTCGTCGCTCTCCAGCCGCAGCGCGGGCAGCTCGGGCAGGACGTACGCGGCGAGCCCGGTCTCGACGAGCAGGCCGAGTCCCTTGCGGGGGTGCGCGGAGAGCAGCAGCTTGTTCAGCTCGTCCCGGACCCGCTCGGCGGAGACGATCTCCAGCCGGTCGGCCATCTCCGTCATCGCCGTGACGACCTCGGGGGCGACCTCGAAGTCGAGCTGGGCGGCGAAACGGGCCGCGCGCATCATGCGCAGCGGGTCGTCGGAGAAGGACTCCTCGGGCGTGCCGGGGGTGCGCAGGACCCGGGCGGCGAGATCCTCCAGGCCGCCGTGCGGGTCGATGAACTCCTTCTCGGGGAGGGCCACGGCCATCGCGTTGACGGTGAAGTCACGCCGGACGAGGTCCTGCTCGATGGAGTCGCCGTAGGAGACCTCGGGCTTGCGGGAGGTGCGGTCGTACGCCTCGGAGCGGTACGTCGTGACCTCGATCTGGTAGCCGTCCTTCTGCGAGCCGACGGTGCCGAAGGCGATCCCGACCTCCCAGACGGCGTCGGCCCAGGGACGGACGATCTTCAGGACGTCCTCGGGGCGGGCGTCCGTGGTGAAGTCCAGGTCGTTGCCGAGCCTGCCGAGAAGGGCGTCCCGTACCGAGCCGCCGACCAGGGCGAGGCGGAATCCGGCCTCCTGGAAGCGGCGGGCGAGGTCGTCGGCGACAGGGGCCACGCGCAGCAGCTCGTCGATGGCGCGGTGCTGCACCTGGCTCGGTTCGGTCGCGGTGTCTTCGTTGGCGTTCGGCACAACAGAAAAGGGTACGTGCCCCGCTCCGCTCCGATGCCCCCGTTTTCCCGCCCCCGCCGCCGTCCGGCGAGGAGTCGCCTGTGGGGTTCCTGTGAAAACGGCCTCCTCCGGCGCCATCGGCTGGAGGACTCCCCGGCACTCGGCCCCTCCGTGCCTCGTTACCATGCCTGGACACAGCAACCGGGAACCACTGGCATCACGGGCACCACCGACAACGACGAGGACGGGCGAACGCGTGGCTGAGGCGGCAGCTTTCCAGGGAACCGGTCCCTCACCCGCCCGCCGATGGCTGCGGCGCACCCTCACCGTCGCCGTCGGGGCACCCCTCCTCGCCGGCCTGCTCCAGGCCCCCTCGGCCCCGCCGGCCCAGGCCGCGGAGGAGGCCCCGGTCTCCCGGACGGTCGATGTGTCGATCGACACGCTGACGCCGAGCGCCCCGCTCGAGGGCGACACCGTCACCGTCACCGGCACCCTGACCAACCGCGGCAAGCGGGTCATCACCGACGCGACGGTCAACCTGCGGGTCGGCCCGCGGATGGACAGCCGCAGCGAGATCGACCAGGTCGCCCGGCGGGAGGGTTTCCGCTCCGACAGCGACCCGCAGCCGATGGACGCCCCCGAGATCAAGGTCCCGCGCCTGCCCGTCGGCGTCCCCCGCGACTTCCGTATCTCCGTGCCCGTCTCCGAGCTGGACCTCGACGACGAGGGCGGCGTCTACCAGCTGGGCGTCTCCCTCACCGGGCAGACCTCGGACGCGCGGTGGGACCGCGTCCTCGGCATCGAGCGGACCTTCCTGCCGTACCAACCCGAGCCGACCGCCAAGCGCACCCAGCTCACCTACCTGTGGCCGCTGATCTCCTCGGCCCACATCTCGGCCGACACCGCCTCGGACGACCAGCAGAGCCCCGTCTTCCAGGACGACGACCTGGCCGAGGAGCTGCGCCCCGGCGGCCGGCTCGACGAGATGGTCAGCCTGGGCAAGGACCTTCCGGTCACCTGGGTGATCGACCCGGACCTGCTGGCCTCCGTCGACGCCATGGCCAACGGCTACCGCGTCAAGGACGGCACCGGGCACGCCGCCGGCACCGATGCGAACCGAAAGCTGGCCGAGCGCTGGCTCGGGCAGCTGGAGGCCGCGGTGCAGGGCCGCAAGGTGGTCGCGCTGCCCTTCGCCGACCCCGACCTCGCCTCCCTCGCCCACCGGGGCAAGGCCGTCCCCGGCTCCCTGAAGCACCTCCAGTCGGCGACCCAGCTGGCCGGTTCGACCGTCGAGACGATCCTCCACGTCCAGCCGTCCACCGACTTCGCCTGGCCCGTCGAAGGCGCCGTCGACCCCTCGATCATGGCGGTCGCGACCTCGGCCGGCGCCCGCAAGGTGATCGCCCGCAGCGACAGCATCCGGGACGACGACCTCTCCTACACCCCCACCGCGGCCCGTCCCATCGGCGGCGGCACCACGGCGGTGGTCAGCGACGCGGAGCTGTCGGCCGCCTTCCAGGGCGACATGGTCCGGGCCGAGACCTCGACGCTCGCCGTCCAGGAGTTCCTGGCGCAGACCCTCGCGATCACCCTGGAGCAGCCGCAGGACCGGCGCAGCGTCGTGGTCGCCCCGCAGCGGCAGCCGAGCGTGTCCCAGGCCCAGGCGATGGCGGCGGCCGTACGCGGACTCGGCGCCAAGCGCTGGACCGAGCCGCTCGACCTGGTCGCCGCGGCGGCTGCGAAGCCCGACCCCGACGCCTCCACGACGGTGCCGCGCGCCTCGCGCTACCCGAAGAAGCTCCGCGGCACCGAACTGCCGGTGGACGCCTTCCGCGACATGAAGACCACGGGCGACGAGCTGGACGACTTCAAGGTCATCCTCAGCAGGGCGGACCGGGTCGTGCCGCCGGTGCTCGCCGCGATCAACCGTGAGATGTCCACCTCCTGGCGCGGCCGGGCCACCGAGGCCGCGATCTACCGCGTCGACGTCCAGGACGTCCTCCAGCGCCTCACCAAGAGCGTCGTGCTCGTCGACAAGTCAGACCTGACCCTCTCGGGACGCAGCGCCACCATCCCCGTCACGGTGCAGAACAAGCTCCTCCAGGATGTGAAGGGCCTCGTCCTGCGGCTGACCTCCAGCAACGGGACCCGTCTGAAGGTCGACGGCGAGACCTCGGCCGACCTGCCCATCACGGTCCGCGCCGGCCACAGCCAGTCGGTGAAGTTCCCGGCCTCGGCCAACGCCAACGGCCAGGTCTCGATGACCGCCCAGCTGTACACGGTGGACGGCACCCCCTACGGCTCCCAGATGACCTTCTCCGTGAAGGTCTCCGAGATGACCCCGACCGTGATGCTGGTCATCGCCGGCGGCGTGCTGCTCCTCGTCCTCGCCGGCGTCCGCATGTACAGCCAGCGCAAGCGCCTCGCCGCCCGCACCGCCGAGGCCGAGGCCCGCGCGGAGACCGGGGCGGAGACCGGAACCGGGGCCCCGGAGGGCCCCGCGGCCGACGCCGCCGAGGTCCTCTCCGTGAAGGACGCCGCCGCGGGCGACACGCCGGACGGCACGGCGGACGGAGCCGGGCACCCGAGTGACCCGGACGCGGACACCGGCTCCGAAAGCGGCGACCCGTCCGGCCCGGGTGAGAAAGTGGACCGTTGAGCGATGTCGTGGCCGGTCGGCCGGGGACGATGAGGTGGGGTAACCATGAACGCGCCGTACGACGCTGACCGCGGCCAGGGTGCGGGCGGCGCCGCACCGTCCGGCGGCACGCCCGTTCCCCCCATCGGGCCGGACGGACAGCCGCTCCCGCAGGGGCAGCACCCCGGGTACCCGCCGCAGGTCCCCCACGTCCAGGACGCCTACGCCCAGGACGCCTACGGTGCGCCGCCGCAGGACCCGTCCGCGCACCCCGAGAACCCGTACGCCCAGGACCCCTACGTCCAGGACGCCTACGCCCACGACCCGTACCGGGCCCAGGACCTGTCCGCGCAGGACCCGGTGGGGGAGGCGCTCTACGACCGCGCCGCCCACCCGCCGCCCCCGCCGGGCACGTACCAGGAACCGCAGCCGCTCTACCAGCAGCCGGCCGCGCCCCCGTACGCCCCGGACCCCCGGGTCTGGGCCCAGACCCCGGCGCCCGAGCCCGACGGCCCCTCCCGCCACCTCCCGTACGGCGACGACGCCCGCACGGTCCAGTTCACCGGCGTCGACGACCTGGTGACCCGGGCGAGCGAGGAGGAGCCGCCCGAGCAGGACGCCTTCGCCCACCTCTACCGCGACCAGCAGGGCCAGGTGCCCGCCCCGGCCGCGGAACCCGACCCGCTGCCCGCCCCCGCCCCGAAGAAGGGCGGCCGCGCCTCCGGGCTGCTGAAGTCGAGCGCCGTGATGGCCGCCGGCACGCTGGTCTCCCGGCTCACCGGCTTCGTGCGCTCCCTCGTCATCACCGGCGCCCTCGGCGCCGCGCTGCTCGGCGACACCTTCACCATCGCGTACACCCTGCCGACGATGATCTACATCCTCACCGTCGGCGGCGGGCTCAACTCGGTCTTCGTGCCGCAGCTGGTCCGCTCGATGAAGAACGACGAGGACGGCGGCGAGGCGTACGCCAACCGCCTGCTCACCCTCGTCATGGTCGCCCTCGGCCTGATCGTGGTCGCGGCCGTCTTCGCGGCGCCCGTCCTGATCCGGCTGATGTCGAACACCATCGCCGACGACGCCGCCGCCAACAGCGTCGCGGTGACCTTCGCCCGCTACTGCCTGCCCACGATCTTCTTCATGGGCGTGCACGTGGTGATGGGCCAGATCCTCAACGCCCGCGGCAAGTTCGGCGCGATGATGTGGACCCCGGTCCTCAACAACATCGTCATGATCATCACCTTCGGCCTGTTCATCTGGGTGTACGGCACCTCCGCCGAGTCCCACATGGGCGTGCAGACCATCCCCGACGAGGGCATCCGACTCCTCGGCATCGGCACCCTGCTCGGCCTCGTCGTCCAGGCGCTGGCGATGATCCCGTACCTGCGCGAGACGGGCTTCCGCTTCCGGCCCCGCTTCGACTGGAAGGGCCACGGCCTCGGCAAGACCGTCAAGCTCGCCAAGTGGACCGTCCTGTTCGTCCTCGCCAACCAGGCGGGCGTCCTCGTCGTCACCCAGCTCGCCACCGCCGCCGGCGAGGAGTCCGGCAAGAACGGCGCCGGCTTCCTGGCGTACTCGAACGCCCAGCTGATCTGGGGCATGCCGCAGGCCATCATCACGGTCTCCGTCATGGCCGCCCTGCTGCCCCGCATCTCCCGCGCCGCCAGCGACGGCGACCCGGGCGCCGTCCGCGACGACATCTCGCAGGGCCTGCGGAACTCCGCGGTCGCCATCGTCCCGGTCGCCTTCGCCTTCCTGGCCCTCGGCGTCCCGATGTGCACCCTGCTGTACGCCTCCAGCGGCGTCGAGGCCGCCCAGGGCATGGGCTTCATCCTGATGGCCTTCGGCCTCGGCCTGATCCCGTACTCGGTGCAGTACGTCGTCCTCCGCGGCTTCTACGCGTACGAGGACACCCGCACCCCCTTCTACAACACGGTCATCGTCGCCGCCGTCAACGCGGCGGCCTCCGCCCTCTGCTACGTCCTGCTGCCCGCCCAGTGGGCCGTGGTCGGCATGGCCGCCTCCTACGGCCTCGCCTACGCCGTCGGCGTCGGCATCGCCTGGCGCCGGCTGCGCAACCGCCTCGGCGGCGACCTCGACGGGGCACACGTGCTGCGCACCTACGCCCGCCTCTGCATGGCCTCCCTGCCGGCCGCGGTCGTCGCCGGCGCCGTCGGCTTCGGCCTGCTGAAGCTGCTCGGCGAGGGCGCCCTCGGTTCGCTGGTCGCGCTCGTCGTCGGCGGCGCGGTCCTCCTCGGCGTCTTCTTCGTCGCCGCGCGACGCATGCGGATCACCGAACTGAACACCCTCGTCGGCATGGTGCGGGGCCGCCTCGGACGCTGATCCCCTCCCCGGGACAACCATCGGGGGGACCCGTGTGTCGTGCATAGCGTCCGACTGTGGGCACAATTGGCTTGGCTGTTGGATGTGGCGCAACGGATGGGGAGGCAGGAACGACGGTGGCGGAACGTAGCACGGCTGCCGTCGACGTGGCCGACAACAGCGGTGACGACCCGCTGACCGCGCAGGCGGACACGGCCGCGACCGACGGGGTGGCGGAAGAACGGAAGACGGCGGAGGAGCCCACCGGGTCCCCCGAGCAGAAGGCGGTCGAACGGAAGAACGGCGAACAGCCCTCCCTCGCTCCACCCGAGTTGCACAGCGGCCACAAACTGGCCCGGCGCTACCGGCTGGAGGAGTGCGTCACCCGTCTGGACGGCTTCAGCAGCTGGCGCGCCGTCGACGAGAAGCTGCGGCGCGCCGTCGGCGTGCACCTGCTGCCGGCGGACCATCCGCGCGCCCGCTCCGTCCTGGCCGCCGCCCGTTCGGCGGCCCTTCTCGGTGACCCCCGGTTCGTCCAGGTCCTCGACGCCGTCGAGGAGAACGACCTCGTCTACGTCGTCCACGAATGGCTCCCCGACGCCACCGAGCTGACCGCGCTCCTCGCGGACGGTCCGCTCCAGGCCCACGAGGCCTACCAGCTCGTGGCCCAGGTCTCCCAGGCCATGGCCGCCGCGCACCGCGAAGGCCTCGCGCACCTGCGGCTCACGCCGAGCGCCGTCCTGCGCAGCTCCACGGGGCAGTACCGCATCCGCGGCCTCGCCGTGAACGCCGCCCTGCGCGGCATCACCGCCGACCGGCCGCAGCGCACCGACACCGAGGCCATCGGCGCCCTCCTCTACGCGGCGCTCACCCAGCGCTGGCCGTACGAGAGCGACGCCTACGGCCTCTCCGGGCTGCCCAAGGGCGTCGGCCTGATCCCGCCGGACCAGGTCCGCGCCGGCGTCCACCGGGGCCTCTCCGAGATCGCCATGCGCGCCCTCGCCAACGACGGGGCGACGGCGTCCCGTCAGGAGCCGCCCTGCACCACGCCGGACGAACTCGCCAAGGCCGTGGCCGCGATGCCCCGCGTCAAGCCGCCCGAGCCGGAGTTCCCGCCCCCCGCCCAGTACCAGCGCACCACGTACCAGCAGGGCACCTACGGGCGTCCGCAGCCGCGCCCCGTGCCCACGCAGCCCGTCCCGGTCCCGCCGGCGCCACTGGAGAGCCGCACGGGCAAGGCGTTGAAGTGGGCCGTCGGAGCCCTCCTCATCGCCGCGCTGGGCCTCGGAAGTTGGCAGATCGCCGACCGCCTCCTCCCCCAGGAGACCAAGGAGGAGACGCCGGTCGTCCAGACTCCGGTCGACGAGAAGCCCGAACCGCCGAAGCCGGTCACGATCGCCTCCGCCCAGGACTTCGACCCGTTCAGCGACGACGGCAGGGAGAGCCCCGCCGACGTGCCGAAGGCCTACGACGGCGACCCCGCCACCTACTGGCAGACCATGGAGTACCGGGGCTTCTCGAAGTTCGGCAACCTCAAGAAGGGTGTGGGCCTCGTCCTCGACCTGGGCAAGGAGCAGGAGGTCGCCTCGGTCGACGTCTCCTTCCTCGGCCGGACCTCGGTGGAGCTGCGCACCGCGGCTGCGGGCGCCTCCTCGGCCCCCACCTCGCTCGACGGCTTCACCGTCCAGGCGAAGGACACCGGGTCCCAGGTCGCGCTGAAGCCCGCCAAGCCGGTGACGACCCGCTACGTGCTGGTCTGGCTGACGGACCTGCCCGCCAGCGAGACCGGGCACTACCGGGGGAAGGTCACCGAGATCAAGGTCATGGGCTGACGACAGGGGAGGGGGCGCACCGTTGGACCGTCCGATAGACGCCGAAGACGACCGGGAACTCCTGGCCCGTCACGTCGCCGGGGACCCGAACGCCTTCGGTGAGCTCGTACGGCGCCACCGCGACCGGCTGTGGGCGGTGGCGCTCCGCACCCTGGGCGACCGCGAGGAGGCCGCCGACGCCGTCCAGGACGCCCTCCTGTCGGCGTTCCGGGCCGCCCACACCTTCCGGGGCCAGTCGGCCGTCACGACCTGGCTGCACCGCATCACGGTGAACGCCTGTCTGGACCGCCTCCGGAAGAGCGCCACCCGGCGGACCTCACCCGTGGACGACACCGCCCGCTTCGAGCAGCTCCTCGAACCGCACGAGTCCGCCGAGGCGCCCGCCGAGCGCCAGGACCTCCACCGGCAGCTGCTCGCCGCGCTCGCCACGCTCGCCCCCGACCAGCGCGCCGCCCTCGTCCTCGTCGACATGCAGGGATACCCGGTCGCCGAGGCCGCCCGTATCCTCGGCGTTCCCACCGGCACCGTGAAGAGCCGCTGTGCGCGGGGACGGGCCCGGCTGCTGCCGATGCTCACTCATCTGCGCGCGGACACCGTGGGTAACGAGCCCCCCGAAGGGGGAAGGAACCGGACGCCGGGGGCATCCGTCCCACCGGTGTCGGAGCCGACGGAAACCGGACCGACTGATGCAGCCGCTGTGAAGGGTGGAGGTGGGGGCGCGTGAACACGACCGAGAAGGCCGACACCGCACAGCACCCGGACGTCTCGGAGATCTCCGACCTGACCGAGGGACTGCTCCCCCCGAGCCGCTCCGCGACGATCCGCCGGCATCTCGACGGCTGCGCCCTCTGTGCCGACGTCCACAGCTCCCTGGAGGAGATCCGCGGCCTCCTGGGCACCCTGCCCGGACCACCGCGCATGCCCGCCGAGATCGCCGGCCGGATCGACGCCGCCCTCGCCGCCGAGGCACTCCTCGACGCCACCACCCCCGAAACGACCCGGCCTGTTTCACGTGAAACCACGGGCGCGACGGAGGCTGTTTCACGTGAAACGGTCCCGTCGGCCGCCCCGGTCCCCACGGCCCGACCGTCCGGCGGGCGCCCTCCGGCTCCCCGGGCAGCCACCGGCCCCGGGCGCGGCCGCACCCGCCACCGCCGTCGGATCGCCGTTCTCACGGGCATCGCCGGATCGCTGGTCGCCGTCGTCTGCGCGTACAGCCTCTACGCGCTCTCCCAGAACGGCGCGGACACCCACGGCGTCGCGGCCGACACGACCGTCGGCACGCCTCTGAACACCTTCTCCGGGGAATCGGTCGAGGACCGGGTCGAGAGCCTGCTCGCCGACGGGGGCCCCTCCGTCCGCGCCCCGAAGGGGGAGCGGCCCGAGTCGCTCTCGGCGGAGGAGACGGGGGATGTCGGCGCGGCCCAGCGGAACACCGACGGCACCGTTCCCCCCTGCGTCGTCGCGGGCACCGGACGCCAGGACGCCGTCCTCGCCTCCGAGCGCGGCGAGTACGAGGGCGCCCCCGCCTATCTCCTCGTCCTCCCCGACCAGGCCGACGGCGACCGCGTGCAGGCGTACGTCGTCGACGCCTCCTGTACCGGGAGCACACCGGCGAAGCTGCTCCGGACGGCGTCCTACCCGAAGCCCTGAGCACTCCCTTGGCCCGTCGCCGTCTCACGGTTCGTCTCACGCACGCGCCGCGCGGCGCTCCCGGGAATGCTCGCCCCTTAGGATCCGTTGGGTGGGGTGAGGGTGACCGAGACACCGCCCCGTAGGCAGTAGGCAGTCTGCAGAGACGAGGAAGAAACCCGTGAGCGACGTCCGTAACGTGATCATCATCGGCTCCGGGCCCGCGGGTTACACCGCTGCGCTCTACACGGCCCGCGCGTCGCTGAACCCGCTGGTCTTCGAAGGCGCCGTCACCGCCGGTGGCGCCCTGATGAACACCACCGAGGTCGAGAACTTCCCCGGTTTCCGCGACGGCATCATGGGCCCGGACCTCATGGACAACATGCGGGCGCAGGCCGAGCGCTTCGGCGCCGAGCTCGTCCCGGACGACGTGGTCGCCGTGGACCTCACGGGTGACATCAAGACCGTCACCGACACCGCCGGCACCGTGCACCGCGCCAAGGCCGTCATCGTCACCACCGGCTCGCAGCACCGCAAGCTCGGCCTGCCGAACGAGGACACCCTCTCCGGCCGCGGTGTCTCCTGGTGCGCCACCTGCGACGGCTTCTTCTTCAAGGACCAGGACATCGCCGTCGTCGGCGGCGGCGACACCGCGATCGAGGAGGCGACCTTCCTCTCGCGCTTCGCCAAGTCGGTGACCATCGTCCACCGCCGTGACACCCTGCGCGCCTCCAAGGCCATGCAGGAGCGCGCCTTCGCCGACCCGAAGATCAAGTTCGCCTGGGACAACGAGGTGACCGAGATCCACGGCGAGCAGAAGCTCTCCGGCCTGACCCTGCGCAACACCAAGACGGGCGAGACCACCGAGCTGCCGGTCACCGGTCTCTTCATCGCCGTGGGCCACGACCCCCGGACCGAGCTGTTCAAGGGTCAGCTGGACCTCGACGAGGAGGGCTACCTCAAGGTCGCCGCCCCGTCGACCCGCACCAACCTCACGGGCGTCTTCGGCGCCGGTGACGTCGTCGACCACACCTACCGACAGGCCATCACGGCCGCCGGTACCGGCTGCTCCGCCGCGCTCGACGCCGAGCGCTTCCTGGCCGCCCTCGCCGACAGCGAGAAGCTGGCCGAGACCCCCGCGGTCTGACCCGAGCTCCCTTCACCCCACACCCCGCGAAGTTAAGGAGGCCGCCGTGGCCGGCGCCCTGAAGAACGTGACCGACGCTTCCTTCGAAGAGGATGTCCTCAAGAGCGACAAGCCCGTCCTGGTGGACTTCTGGGCTGCCTGGTGCGGCCCGTGCCGTCAGATCGCCCCGTCGCTGGAGGCCATCGCCGCCGAGCACGGCGAGATCGAGATCGTGAAGCTCAACATCGACGAGAACCCGGCCACGGCCGCGAAGTACGGCGTCATGTCCATCCCGACGCTGAACGTGTACCAGGGCGGCGAGGTCGTGAAGACCATCGTCGGCGCCAAGCCGAAGGCGGCCATCCTGCGCGACCTGGAGCCCTTCGTCTCGGCGAAGTGATCCCACCCTGTTTCACGTGAAACGGCCCGCCCCCTTCCCGGGGGCGGGCCGTTCTCCGTTCCGGCGTCACAGCGGCCGGAGCGCGGGTTCCTTCTGCACCGCGCCCAGCAGCCGGTCCAGGGCCATCTCGACGTCCTCCTTCCAGGAGAGCGTCGTCCGGAGCTCCAGCCGGAGACGGGGAAAGGCGGGGTGCGGACGTACGGTCTTGAAGCCGACCGCGAGCAGGTGATCGGCCGGCAGCACACAGGCCGGTTCCTTCCAGCGTGCGTCACCGAAGGCCTCGATCGCCTTGAAGCCCCTCCGCAGCACGTCCTTCGCCACCGTCTGGACCATCACCCGGCCCAGACCCTGGCCCTGGTACTCCGGCATGATCCAGGCCGTCATCAGCTGGACGGCGTCGGCCGCCACGGGGCTCGTGGGGAAAGCCGTCGAGCGGGGCACATAGGCCGGGGGAGCGTAGAGGACGTATCCGACCGGCACCTCGTCCACATAGACGACCCGGCCGCAGGATCCCCACTCCAGCAGGACGGCGGAGATCCACGCCTCCTTCTCCACCTCCGCACGGCCCGCCTTCACGGCGGCCTCCCCGCTCACGGGGTCGAGCTCCCAGAAGACGCAGGAGCGGCAGCGCTTCGGGAGGTGCGGAAGATTGTCCAGCGTGAGCGGTACGAGCCGACGCCCCACGGCTGCCCCTCGCTTCCCTGGCCGTCGAACGGCCACCGAGCACGAATACGGCTCTCGGAATCGTATCCATCAGGAGGGGAGGGCGACACCGCACACGGACGAAGGGCGGGGAGCGTCCCGGTGACAACCGGAGCGCTCCCCGCCCTTCGCGGCCCGCGGGAGGGAGGAGGACTACTCCTCGTCCTCCTCCCACTCCTTCTCGGCCTTCAGCATCTGCTGCAGGACCTTGTCCTCGCCGGGAGCCATCGTCGTGAGGATCCGGTCGAGGTCCTCCACCGAGGCGAACTCGACGACGATCTTGCCCTTCTGCTGCCCCAGGTCGACCTTCACCCGGGTCTCGAAACGGTCCGAGAGTCGGGTGGCCAGGTCGGAGAAGACCGGCGAGACCCGGGCACCGGCCCGGGGCTTCTTCGCCTTGGTGACCGCCGGCTCCTCGAAGCTCATCAGCCGCACGATCTCCTCGACCGTCCGCACCGAGAGGCCTTCGGCGACGATCCGCTGCGCCAGCTGGTCCTGGGCCTCCGGGTCCTCCACGCCGAGCAGGGCGCGGGCGTGGCCGGCGGAGAGCACGCCGGCGGCGACCCGGCGCTGGACCGCCGAGGAGAGCCGCAGCAACCGCAGGGTGTTGGAGACCTGCGAGCGCGAGCGCCCGATCCGGTCGGCGAGCTGGTCGTGGGTACAGCTGAAGTCGGTGAGCAGCTGCTCGTAGGCGGCGGCCTCCTCCAGCGGGTTCAGCTGGGCCCGGTGCAGGTTCTCCAGGAGGGCGTCCAGGAGCATCTTGTCGTCGTCGGTGTCCCGGACGATCGCGGGGATGGTCTGCAGACCTGCCTCGTCGGAGGCCCGCCAGCGCCGCTCACCCATGATCAGCTCGTAGCGCCCGCCCTCGATCTTGCGCACGACCACGGGCTGGAGGAGGCCGACCTCATTGATGGAGGTCACCAGCTCGGCGAGGGCGTCCTCGTCGAAGACCTTCCTCGGCTGATGCTGGTTGGGGGTGATGTCACCGATCGGGATCTCGGTGAAGTACGCCCCGGCGACCAGTACCGGCTCGGGCTCCGCCGGTGCCGCCACCGGCTCGGGCTGGGGGACGCTCTGGGGGAACAGGCGTGCCGCGCCGCTCCCGGGGAGCGTGGAGACGGCGCCGGTCTCCGGCGCCTGCTGGTCCTGGGGGGCACCGGCGAACAGCGCGCCGAGCCCCCGCGGCCCCAGTCCCCTACGTCGGTCGCTCACTGAAGTTCCTCCGCCATGCTGTGCTGGTTGCTCTGGTGCCCCACGCGGCCGTGCTGCTGGGGCTCGTAGTGGACGGCGACGCCCCGGAAGGCGATCTCGCGCGCCGCCTCGATGTACGACAGGGCCCCGCTGGAGCCCGGGTCGTAGGTGATCACGGTCTGGCCGTAGCTGGGGGCCTCGGAGATGCGGACGGACCGCGGGATGCTGGTCCTGAGCACCTCCTGCCCGAAGTGGCTGCGGACCTCCTCGGCGACCTGGGAGGCCAGCCGGGTCCGGCCGTCGTACATGGTCAGCAGGATCGTCGAGACGTGGAGCGTCGGGTTGAGGTGTCCGCGGACCAGGTCGACGTTCTTCAGGAGCTGCCCCAGGCCCTCCAGGGCGTAGTACTCGCACTGGATCGGGATGAGCACCTCGGCGCCCGCCACCAGGGCGTTCACCGAGAGCAGTCCGAGGGAGGGCGGGCAGTCGATCAGGACGTAGTCCAGCGGCTGCTCGTACGCCTGGATCGCCCGCTGGAGCCGGCTCTCGCGCGCCACCATCGACACCAGCTCGATCTCCGCACCGGCGAGATCGATCGTGGCCGGGGCGCAGAAGAGGCCCTCGACGTCCAGGACCGGCTGGACCACTTCGGAGAGCGGCCGGCTGTCGACGAGGACGTCGTAGATCGAGGGGACGTCGGCGTGGTGGTCGATGCCCAGCGCCGTGGAGGCGTTGCCCTGCGGGTCCAGGTCGACGACGAGGACCCGGGCGCCGTGCAGCGCCAGAGAGGCCGCCAGGTTGACCGTCGTGGTCGTCTTGCCCACGCCGCCCTTCTGGTTGGCCACCACCATGATGCGGGTCTGCTCGGGACGGGGCAGTCCCTCCCCGGCGCGACCCAGCGCCTCTACGGCCAGCTGGGCAGCACGGCCAATGGGGGTGTCGTCCATCGGGGGCAGCGTTTCACGTGAAACATCTTCCCCGGCCGATTCGGTTCGGGGACCGGGGACCGGATCGGTCATCGGCCCCGCGATGTTGGCGTCGGACCGCAAGGATTCACTCTCCTCGGCATCAATCTCGTGATGGGAAGAGCCTGCCATGCCTTCGGGGTCGCGAACCAGCGAGGTCGGTGGTTCTGTGGGTGAATCCACCTCTGTGGAAAACTCCGTAACCCTCGCGGGTGGCTTCACACGGGGTCTGCGGTCCCGGGGGGTGGCCGCCGCGCGCCCGCGGCTGATGATCCCCTGGAGCAGTGAGCGATGTTTCACGTGAAACACGATGCCCCTGCGGCCCTGCCGGGACCGTCCGACACTCCGTGAAAGCGGACGAAAGCGGCGCTCAGCGGCGCCGGCGGGTCTTGCTCGTCCGTGCGGCCTTGGCCCGCTTGGCCGCGAAGCGCACCCCGCCGGGGCTCTCGCCGACCTCGACCCGGACCACCGTGGACATCGGATCGACGATCCCCTCACCGACCTGGAGCACCGAGGTCTCCACCACGCCCAGCTTGGCGAGCGCGGAGCGCGCCCCGTCGAGCTCCTCCTCCGCGGTGTCGCCCTTCAGCAGCAGCATCTCGCCGTAGGGACGGAGCAGGGGCACGCCCCAGCCGGCCAGCCGGTCCAGGGGCGCCACGGCGCGGGCGGTCACGACGTGGACCGGCGGGAACTTGCCGAGCATCTCCTCGGCCCTGCCCCGTACGACGGTCACGTGGTCGAGGCCGAGCAGTTCCACGGCCTCCAAGAGGAAGTTCGTGCGGCGAAGGAGCGGCTCCAGGAGCGTGATCTTCAGGTCGGGCCGCACCAGGGCCAGCGGGATGCCGGGCAGACCGGCGCCCGAGCCCACGTCGCAGACCGTGACGCCCTCGGGGACGACCTCCGAGAGGACGGCGCAGTTCAGCAGGTGGCGCTCCCACAGCCGCGGAACCTCACGGGGGCCGATGAGCCCGCGCTTCACTCCGGCGTCCGCGAGCAGCTCCGCGTACCGCACGGCCTCGGGGAAGTACTCGCCGAAGACTTTCCGCGCCTGTTCCGGCGCCTCGGGGAGCTCCGCTGCCTCCGTCACGGGGACCGTCCTTCCGTACCGCACGCGTACGTGCGAGCGCACTGTGGTGGCTGAGTGGCTGAACTATCAGGCTGACAAAGATCGGCCCCGTCTGCGAACAGACGGGGCCGACGCGATGAGAGGGGTCAGGCAGGGAGGACGACGACGAAGCGCTGCGGCTCCTCGCCCTCGGACTCGCTGCGCAGACCGGCGGCGGCGACCGCGTCGTGCACGACCTTGCGCTCGAACGGGGTCATCGGGTCCAGCTTGACCGGCTGGCCGGAGGACTTGACCTCGTCTGCGGCCTTGGCGCCGATCTGGGCCAGCTCCGTGCGCTTCTGCGCGCGGAAACCGGCGATGTCGAGCATCAGGCGGCTGCGGTCGCCGGTCTCCCGGTGCACGGCCAGGCGGGTCAGCTCCTGGAGCGCCTCCAGCACCTCGCCGTCGCGGCCCACGAGCTTCTGCAGGTCGCGGCTGTTCGAGTCGCTGATGATCGAGACCGCGGCCCGGTCCGCCTCGACGTCCATGTCGATGTCGCCGTCGAGGTCGGCGATGTCGAGCAGGCCCTCAAGGTAGTCGGCCGCGATCTCACCCTCCTGCTCCAGGCGGGTCAGGGTGTCGCCACCCTCGGCGGCGGAGGTGGTGCCTTCCGTCACGGATGGACTCCTTCTAGCTACGTGGACGCTTCTACTTCTTGGAGGACGGGTGCTTGGGCCGCTGCTGGCCCTTGCGCTGGCGGGAGCCGCCGGAGTTGGCGCGGCTGCGGCCGCCGCCCTGCGTGCCGCTCTTGGCGGGCGTCTCGGGCTTCTTCTCCAGCGAGGTCTTCGCCCCGGCGTCCTGGGCGGTCTCGCCCGCGGACTCCTCGGCGGTCTCCGTGACCGTCTCGTCGCTCTTGGCCTGCGGGCCGCCGGACTGGCGCTGGGCCTTGGTCTGGCGCTTGGGCTGCTGCCGCTTGGGGGCGGCGGCGCCCTCGGCCTCGGCGACGGCGGCGTCGCTCTTCACCACGGTGCCGTCGGCCTGGGCGGCGAAGCCGGCCTTGGCCAGGGCGCCGATGAAGCGGCGCTCGTTCTCGTTGCGGTCGGAGCCCTTGGCGACGATCGCCTTGACGACGGCCTTGTGGCGCCGGCTGCGGACCTCACCGTGGTGCGTGACGCTCTTCAGCAGGCGCTGGAGGTAGGAGTCCTGCGCCTTGCTGCCCGGGGTCGGGTTCTGGTTGATCACGTACATCTGCTGGCCCATGGTCCACACGTTGGTGGTCAGCCAGTAGACGAGGACGCCGACGGGGAAGTTGATGCCCATGACGGCGAAGATCACCGGGAAGATGTACATGAGCATCTTCTGCTGCTGCATGTACGGGGTCTTCACCGTGAGGTCGACGTTCTTCATCATCAGCTGGCGCTGGGTGAAGAACTGCGAGGCCGACATCAGGACGATCATGATCGCGGTGACGATGCGGACATCGGTCAGCGAGGCGCCGAGGGCCGCGACGGCCTCGGGCGAGTCCATGAACTTCGAGGCGATCGGGGCGCCGAAGATGTGCGCCTGGCGGGCGCTGTCGACCAGCTGCTGGTTGAGGACACCGATCTCCTTGCCCGACGCGATGTTGGACAGCACGTGGTAGAGGGCGAAGAAGAACGGCGACTGGGCGAGGATGGGAAGGCACGAGGAGAGCGGGTTGGTGCCCGTCTCCTTGTACAGCTTCATCATCTCTTCGGACTGACGCTGCTTGTCGCTCTTGTAGCGCTCCTGGATCGCCTTCATCTTCGGCTGGAGCGCCTGCATGTTCCGCGTCGCCTTGATCTGCTTCACGAAGAGCGGGATCAGGCAGATGCGGATCAGCACCACGAGGGACACGATCGACAGGCCCCAGGCCCAGCCCGTGTCGGGGCCGAAGATGGCCCCGTACAGCTTGTGGAACTGGACGATGACCCAGGAAACGGGCCAGGTGATGAAGCTGAACAGACTGGCAATCGTGTCCACTAATCAGGCTCCTTGAGCATTGGGCGAGGTCTCTGCGGCCGGGCTCGTCTCGGCGGAGATCCCGCCCTTGTCGCCGCGCAGCGCGTGCCTGAGCATCTCGTGCCAGCGCGGCCGCTTACGCGGGGGGACATGGTCCACTCCGCCGGGCGACCACGGGTTGCACCGCAGGATGCGCCAGGCGGTCAGGGCGATGCCCTTGATCGCGCCATGCCGGTCTATGGCCGTGAATCCGTAGTGGGAACACGACGGGTAGTACCGGCAGACGTCGCCCAGAAGCGGGCTGATCGTCCACTGGTACAGCTTGATGAGGGCGAGGAACGGGTACTTCATCGCGTACCCCCTCCCAGCAGCCGCTGGAGGGCGGCGTCCAGGTCGCGGGCCAGGTGGGCGTGGTCGGCGTCACCGGCTCCGGGCAACGCCCGTACGACCACCAGGCTACCGGGGGGCAGGGCGGAGAGCCGGTCGCGGACGAGGTGGCGCAGACGACGCTTCACCTGGTTGCGGACGACCGCACCGCCCACGGCCTTGCTCACGACGAAACCCGCACGCGTCGGGGGAGCGCTCTCCCCAGGCGCGTGCGGGTCCGTTGCACCGCTACGTAGGTGGACGACGAGGAGCGGGCGACCGGCCCGGCGTCCTCGACGTACCGCGGTTGCGAAGTCCTCGCGCCGCCTCAGCCGATTCTCGGTAGGCAGCACGTCATGACCTGTTTGGCTGGATCAGGCGGACAGGCTCGCGCGACCCTTGGCACGGCGGTTCGCCAGGATGGCGCGGCCGGCACGGGTACGCATGCGCAGGCGGAAACCGTGGGTCTTCGCGCGACGACGGTTGTTCGGCTGGAAGGTGCGCTTGCTCACTCGGGGGCTCCAGAAATGATTCGGGTGGTGGCGGGACATCGCCTGGCTGTCACCGTGCGCCCACGAGTAGCTCGCAATACGCCCGAGTGCACCGCTTCACGGTCACACTAGCGGTGACCTTCGCCCATCGGAGGCAGGCGGCAGCAGCCATCGACAACTCGACCTGGTTACGGTACGCGCGATTACGCCATCCGGTCAAACCGACCCGTCCAGGGGGCCGCTTGTGCACAGGCTGTGGACAACAACTTGAACCACGTCAGCCGCCCCGACTACCTTGGCTGGACTCGACTAACTCTTCCGTTCTGTTCTTATCGTCCCGAGAACCACACCTTCGTGGGACCTGCGAGAAAGCGTGCCCCGTGGCTGACGTACCTGCCGATCTTGCCGCAGTGTGGCCACGCGTGCTCGACCAGCTGCTCGAAGAAGGACAGCAGGGCATCGAGCCCAAGGACAAGCAGTGGATCGAGCGCTGCCAGCCGCTCGCGCTGGTCGCCGACACCGCGCTGCTCGCGGTCCCCAACGAATGGGGCAAGCGCGTCCTGGAGGGCCGGCTGGCCCCCCTGATCAGCGAGACCCTCAGCCACGAGTGCGGCCGCCCGATCCGGATCGCGATCACCGTCGACGACTCCGTCGGCGAGCAGCCCCCCGTGCCCTCCCCCGGCCGGCCGCCGCAGCCCCGCTACGACGAGCGCCCGCAGCCCGAGCCGTACGAGGCGTACGGCCACCGCGCGCTGCCCGACGACGGGCTGCCCACCGCGCGGCCGGCCTACCCGGACTACCAGCAGCCGCCGCGCCCCGAGCCGGGCGCCTGGCCGCGGTCCCAGGAGGACCTCGCCTGGCAGCAGCCGCGCCTCGGCGGCTTCCCGGAGCGTGCCCCGTACACCGGCCCGGCCGCCCCGGAGCCGTCCGGGCGCCCGCGCTACGACGAGCCCTCCCGCGGTTACGAGCAGCCGCAGCGGCCCGAGCGCTCCGAGATCCCCGAGCCCCCGGGCGCCGGTCCGCGCCCCGGCCCGGGCGGCCAGGGCGTGGGGCCCGGCATCGGCCAGGCCTCCCTCGGCGGCTCCGGTACGGGCTCCGGCGCCGGCGGGCCCGGCGAGCCGCACGCGCGGCTGAACCCCAAGTACCTCTTCGACACCTTCGTCATCGGTTCCTCGAACCGCTTCGCCCACGCGGCCGCGGTCGCGGTGGCCGAGGCTCCGGCGAAGGCGTACAACCCGCTCTTCATCTACGGCGAGTCGGGGCTCGGAAAGACCCACCTGCTGCACGCCATCGGGCACTACGCGCGGAGCCTCTACCCCGGCACGCGCGTGCGGTACGTGAGCTCGGAGGAGTTCACCAACGAGTTCATCAACTCGATCCGCGACGGCAAGGGCGACGCCTTCCGCAAGCGCTACCGCGACGTGGACATCCTGCTCGTCGACGACATCCAGTTCCTCGCGAGCAAGGAGTCGACGCAGGAGGAGTTCTTCCACACCTTCAACACCCTGCACAACGCGAACAAGCAGATCGTGCTCTCCTCGGACCGGCCGCCCAAGCAGCTGGTGACCCTGGAGGACCGGCTGCGCAACCGCTTCGAGTGGGGACTCACCACCGACGTGCAGCCGCCGGAGCTGGAGACGCGCATCGCGATCCTCCGCAAGAAGGCGGTGCAGGAGCAGCTGAACGCCCCGCCGGAGGTACTGGAGTTCATCGCCTCCCGGATCTCGCGGAACATCCGCGAGCTGGAGGGCGCGCTGATCCGGGTGACGGCCTTCGCGAGCCTCAACCGGCAGCCGGTGGACCTGGGACTCACCGAGATCGTCCTCAAGGACCTGATCCCGGGCGGCGAGGACTCGTCGCCTGAGATCACGGCGCCGGCCATCATGGCGGCCACTGCCGACTACTTCGGGCTGACGGTGGAGGACCTCTGCGGTTCCTCGCGCAGCCGCGTCCTGGTGACGGCCCGCCAGATCGCCATGTACCTGTGCCGGGAGCTGACGGACCTGTCGCTGCCGAAGATCGGCGCGCAGTTCGGCGGCCGGGACCACACGACCGTCATGCACGCGGACCGGAAGATCCGCGCCCTGATGGCGGAACGGCGCTCCATCTACAACCAGGTCACCGAGCTGACCAACCGCATCAAGAACGGCTGACGGCGGCTCCACGGCGGCTGTGAAGACCGCCGAAGGGCGCTCCGGGACACCTCCCGGAGCGCCCTTCGGCGGTCCCGCGGGGCCCTCGGCCCGGCGAGCGGCGGCCAGGGCCCGGACCGCCGTGTTCGATTACCCCGTTTCGGTGGCGGGTTCTCCACAGATTGGGGGATGATCTCCCGTCCACAGGGTGGGGACCGCCAAGTTATCCGGATTGTGTCCACAGGCAAGGCTGGTGACCGACCATCACAGCAGCTCAGGCGGGTGTGGATTTGTTGGCAACCGATTTCCACAGGCTGTGGATGAATCCTTCGTCCACAGGGGGTCCAGAGAGTTGTCCACCGGCTGCCCACAGGCGCGAGTGGGTTGCCCACAGCTTCTCCACACCGCTGTCCACTGTTCGGCAACGCAACACCCCTTCTCACCGCTTGGAGTGAAAGGCGTCACACCAAGGGAGACGTTTGGGCTGTGGGGAACCTGGGGAAAGCTGGGGACAGCGCTGGGGAGAACTCCCCCTTGCCTGTGCATGGGGTGTGCAGAACTTTCCGATGTCCACAGAGAGCCATGGTTTTCCACTGGTTCCACCCACAGGGGCAGTGGACAAAAAACTGGGCCTGACCTGCATGGACGACGTTATCCACGGTTTCCACAGGCCCTACTACTACTGCCACTCATAGTTAGCCCGGGAATCGCTTTGAAGCGGGGCCTGTGCACAACTCGGCGCCGGAGCCCCGACCCGCTCTCGTCGCGACTTGACCCCGAGCCGCACCGAGTGTCGGCGGCGTACGTCAGACTGGATCCCGCAGTCGACGAAGAGCCAGCAACAAGCAGGAGGCGGTTCCGGTGAAGATCCGGGTGGAGCGCGATGTACTCGCGGAGGCGGTGGCGTGGGTGGCCCGCAGCCTTCCGGCCCGTCCGCCGGCGCCTGTGCTCGCCGGCCTCCTGCTGAAGGCGGAGGACGGCGCGCTGAGCTTCTCGAGCTTCGACTACGAGGTCTCCGCCCGCGTCTCCGTCGAGGCCGAGGTCGAGGAGGACGGCACCGTCCTCGTCTCCGGCCGCCTCCTCGCCGACATCTGCCGCGCCCTCCCCAACCGGCCGGTGGAGATTTCCACAGACGGTGTACGGGCGACCGTGGTCTGCGGCTCCTCCCGCTTCACCCTCCACACCCTCCCTGTGGAGGAGTACCCGGCGCTGCCGGAGATGCCCACCGCGACCGGCACCGTCCCTGGCGAGGTCTTCGCCGCGGCCGCCGCCCAGGTGGCCATCGCCGCCGGCCGGGACGACACGCTGCCCGTCCTCACCGGTGTGCGCATCGAGATCGAGGGCGACACGGTCACCCTGGCCTCCACCGACCGCTACCGCTTCGCGGTCCGCGAGTTCCTGTGGAAGCCGGAGTCCCCGGACGCCTCCGCGGTCGCCCTGGTGCCCGCGAAGACGCTCCTGGACACCGCGAAGGCGCTCACCAGCGGCGACACCGTCACGCTGGCGCTCTCCGGCTCCGGCAAGGGCGAGGGCCTGATCGGCTTCGAGGGCGCGGGCCGCCGCACCACCACCCGCCTGCTCGAAGGCGACCTCCCGAAGTACCGCACGCTCTTCCCCACCGAGTTCAACTCGGTCGCGGTGATCGAGACCGCCCCCTTCGTGGAGGCCGTCAAGCGCGTGGCCCTGGTCGCCGAGCGCAACACCCCGGTCCGCCTCAGCTTCGAGCAGGGCGTGCTCATCCTGGAGGCCGGCTCCAGCGACGACGCACAGGCTGTGGAGAGGGTCGACGCGCAGCTGGACGGCGACGACATCTCGATCGCCTTCAACCCGACCTTCCTGCTGGACGGCCTGAGCGCGATCGACTCCCCGGTCGCCCAGCTCTCCTTCACGACCTCCACCAAGCCGGCGCTGCTGAGCGGCCGCCCGGCCGTGGACGCGGAGGCGGACGAGGCCTACAAGTACCTGATCATGCCGGTGCGGCTGAGCGGCTGACGCCCCGCTCTGCCGAGCGGCTGACCTGTGCTCCGAGGGGTTCGACTGAGCGGCTGACCCCACAGGTGTGCGGCCGGGTCCGGGCGTAGGCTCGGACCCGGGTAGGAACCGCACACGACGCTTAAGGAACACTCTGATGGAGCTCGGTCTCGTCGGTCTCGGCAAGATGGGCGGCAACATGCGCGAGCGCATCCGCCGCGCAGGCCACACCGTCATCGGATACGACCGCAACCCGGACCTCGCCGATGTCCCCAGCCTCGAAGAGCTGGTGGGCAAGCTCAAGGGTCCGCGCGTCGTCTGGGTCATGGTCCCCGCGGGCGCGGCGACCCAGTCCACCGTCGACGAGCTGGCGGAGCTGCTCTCCCCCGGCGACATCGTGGTGGACGGCGGGAACTCCCGCTGGACCGACGACGAGAAGCACGCCGAGGAGCTCGCCGCCAAGGGCATCGGCTTCGTCGACTGCGGCGTCTCCGGCGGCGTCTGGGGCCTGGAGAACGGCTACGCCCTGATGTACGGCGGCTCCGACGAGCACGTCGCGCGCGTCCAGCCGATCTTCGACGCCCTCAAGCCCGCGGGCGAGTACGGCTCCGTGCACGCCGGCAAGGTCGGCGCCGGCCACTTCGCGAAGATGGTCCACAACGGCATCGAGTACGCGATGATGCAGGCCTACGCCGAGGGCTGGGAGCTGCTGGAGAAGGTCGACTCCGTGGAGAACGTCCGCGAGATCTTCCGCTCCTGGCAGGAGGGCACGGTCATCCGTTCCTGGCTGCTCGACCTCGCGGTCAACGCCCTCGACGAGGACGAGCACCTGGACCAGCTGCGCGGCTACGCGTCGGACTCCGGCGAGGGCCGGTGGACGGTCGAGGCCGCGATCGACAACGCCGTACCGCTCCCGGCGATCACCGCGTCGCTGTTCGCGCGGTTCGCGTCCCGTCAGGACGACTCGCCGCAGATGAAGATGATCGCCGCGCTGCGCAACCAGTTCGGCGGCCACGCGGTCGAGAAGAAGTAGCAATCCACAGGCTGTGCACCACCCGGTGCACAGCGACCGGGGGAAGGCCGGCGCCCACCATGCACGTCACGCATCTCTCGCTGGCCGACTTCCGCTCGTACGCCCGGGCCGAGGTACCCCTCGACCCGGGCGTCACCGCGTTCGTGGGGGCGAACGGCCAGGGCAAGACCAACCTCGTCGAGGCCGTCGGCTACCTCGCCACCCTCGGCAGCCACCGCGTCGCCGCCGACGCCCCCCTGGTGCGGATGGGCGCCGAGCGGGCCTACATCCGCGCCGCCGTCACCCAGGGCGAGCGCTCCCAGCTGATCGAGCTGGAACTCAACCCGGGCCGTGCCAACCGCGCCCGCATCAACAGGTCCTCGCAGGTCAGGCCGCGGGACGTGCTCGGCATCCTGCGGACCGTGCTCTTCGCCCCCGAGGACCTGTCGCTGATCAAGGGCGACCCCGGCGAGCGCCGGCGCTTCCTCGACGAGCTGCTCACCGCGCGCGTGCCGCGCATGGCGGGCGTGCGCTCCGACTACGAGCGCGTCCTCAAGCAGCGGAACACGCTCCTGAAGTCGGCGGCGATGGCCCGCCGGCACGGCGGCCGCGGCATGGACCTGTCCACGCTCGACGTCTGGGACCAGCAGCTGGCCCGGGCCGGCGCCGAGCTGCTCGCCCAGCGGCTCGACCTCGTCCACACCCTCCAGCCGCTCGCGGACAAGGCGTACGAGCAGCTCGCACCCGGCGGCGGACCGATCCTGCTGGAGTACAAGCCCTCCGCCCCCGGCCCCGGGCACACCCGCGAGGAACTGTACGAGCAGCTGCTCGCCGCGCTCGGCGAGGCCCGCAAGCAGGAGATCGAGCGCGGGGTCACCCTGGCCGGCCCGCACCGCGACGAGCTGCTGCTGCGCCTCGGCGACCTGCCGGCCAAGGGGTACGCGAGCCACGGTGAGTCCTGGTCGTACGCGCTGGCGCTCCGCCTGGCCTCGTACGACCTGCTGCGCGCCGAGGGCAACGAACCGGTGCTCGTCCTCGACGACGTCTTCGCCGAGCTGGACGCGCGCCGGCGCGAGCGGCTGGCGGAGCTGGTGGCCCACGGCGAGCAGGTCCTGGTGACGGCCGCGGTCGACGACGACGTGCCCGGCGTCCTGGCCGGGACGCGGTACGCGGTGGCCGGAGGGACGGTGGAGCGCGTATGAGCGGCGTACCCGGCGAAACTTCCCCACAGCCTGTGGACAGGCCCGTGGCCCCCGAACCCTCGGGCGTGGACCTCGCCCGGGTGGCGCTGCGCGCCGCGAAGGAGGCGGCACGCGCGCGCGGGGCGGCCGCGCAGCAGAAGAAGCAGGCCCGGCGCGGGGGCGGCCTGCGCTCGGGCGCGCGCGCCGACGGGCGCGACCCCATGGCGCTCGGCGCCGCGATCAACCGGCTGCTCGCCGAGCGCGGCTGGGAGACCCCGGCCGCGGTCGGCGGGGTCATGGGCCGGTGGCCGCAGATCGTCGGCGAGGACCTGGCCAAGCACTGCGTACCGGTGAAGTACGAGGAGGAGCCGGACGCGCGGGTGCTGACCGTGCAGTGCGACTCGACGGCGTGGGCGACGCAGCTGCGGCTCCTGGCGCCGACGCTGGTGGCCCGGCTGAACGAGGACCTGGGGCACGGGACGGTGCGGCTGATCAAGGTGCTCGGGCCCGGTGGCCAGCGGCGGTACGGGCCCCTCCGGGCGCCCGGGTCCGTCGGGCCGGGGGACACGTACGGGTAGGACGGGCAGGACGGCGGACGGTCCTCGGGGAGCGGGTCCGAGCAGTCGGACGCCGTGCGCGGACGCCGTGCCCGGACCGTCGCGCCCACCCGTTCCGCCCGTGCGGGACGCCTGCCCGCGACGGGGGCGGAACGCCCGCCCACTGGCCGTCACCGCTCGAAGCGCTAGGTGGCCGTCAGGGGGCTCTGGAGCCCCTGTCCGGATATGGGGAGTCGTCTCGGGGCCGCGGAGGGCGGCACATGCGCTTTCAGGTACCGGCAAACCCCCATGAGTGTCGGCGGTACCGGTAGACTGGAAGACAATCCCGCCACACTGCGGAACTGTCGAACGACGCAGCCGGCTCCCCTATGCCCGGAGCACGGCCTGTGCTGTGCCAGAAAGGGCGCTTCGTGGCCGATTCCGGCAACCCCAACGAGAACAACCAGTACACCGCCAGCAACATCCAGGTCTTGGAGGGTCTGGATGCGGTGCGCAAGCGCCCCGGCATGTACATCGGCTCGACCGGTGAGCGCGGCCTGCACCACATGGTGCAGGAGGTCGTCGACAACTCGGTCGACGAGGCCCTGGCCGGTCACGCGGACACCATCGACGTGACGATCCTGCCCGACGGCGGCGTCCGCGTCGTCGACAACGGCCGCGGCATCCCCGTCGGTATCGTCGAGTCCGAGGGCAAGCCGGCCGTCGAGGTCGTGCTGACGGTCCTGCACGCGGGCGGAAAGTTCGGCGGCGGCGGCTACGCGGTCTCCGGCGGTCTGCACGGCGTCGGCGTCTCCGTCGTCAACGCCCTCTCCACCAAGGTCTCCGTCGAGATCAAGACCGACGGCCACCGCTGGACCCAGGACTACAAGATGGGCGCCCCGACCGCGCCTCTCGCGCAGCACGAGGAGACCACCGAGACCGGTACCTCGGTCACGTTCTGGTCCGACCCGGACATCTTCGAGACGGTCGAGTACTCCTTCGAGACGCTCTCGCGCCGCTTCCAGGAGATGGCCTTCCTCAACAAGGGCCTGACGATCACGCTCACCGACGAGCGCGACTCCGCCAAGGCCACGGTCGGCGCCGACGACCCGGACGCCGAGGCCGCCGCCGAGCCGGCCGCCCGCACGGTGACGTACCACTACGAGGGCGGCATCGTCGACTTCGTGAAGTACCTCAACTCGCGCAAGGGCGAGCTGATCAACCCGACCGTCATCGACATCGAGGCCGAGGACAAGGAGCGCCTGCTCTCCGCCGAGATCGCGATGCAGTGGAACTCGTCGTACAGCGAGGGCGTGTACTCCTTCGCCAACACGATCCACACCCACGAGGGCGGCACCCACGAGGAGGGCTTCCGCGCCGCGCTGACGACGCTCGTCAACAAGTACGCGCGCGAGAAGAAGCTGCTCCGCGAGAAGGACGACAACCTCACCGGCGACGACATCCGCGAGGGTCTGACCGCGATCATCTCGGTCAAGATCGGCGAGCCGCAGTTCGAGGGCCAGACCAAGACCAAGCTCGGCAACACCGAGGCGAAGACCTTCGTCCAGAAGGTCGTCCACGAGCACCTGACGGACTGGTTCGACCGCAACCCCAATGAGGCCGCGGACATCATCCGCAAGGGCATCCAGGCCGCCACCGCGCGCGTGGCCGCGCGCAAGGCCCGCGACCTGACCCGCCGCAAGGGCCTCCTGGAGTCGGCCTCCCTCCCGGGCAAGCTGTCCGACTGCCAGTCGAACGACCCCACCAAGTGCGAGATCTTCATCGTCGAGGGCGACTCCGCCGGCGGCTCCGCCAAGTCCGGCCGGAACCCGATGTACCAGGCCATCCTGCCGATCCGCGGCAAGATCCTGAACGTCGAGAAGGCCCGCATCGACAAGATCCTCCAGAACACCGAGGTCCAGGCGCTGATCTCCGCCTTCGGCACCGGCGTCCACGAGGACTTCGACATCGAGAAGCTCCGCTACCACAAGATCATCCTGATGGCGGACGCCGACGTCGACGGCCAGCACATCAACACCCTGCTGCTCACCTTCCTCTTCCGCTTCATGCGGCCGCTGATCGAGCACGGGCACGTGTACCTCTCCCGCCCGCCGCTCTACAAGATCAAGTGGGGCCGGGAGGACTTCGAGTACGCCTACTCGGACCGCGAGCGCGACGCGCTCGTCGAGATCGGCAAGCAGGCGGGCAAGCGGATCAAGGACGACTCGATCCAGCGCTTCAAGGGCCTCGGCGAGATGAACGCCGAGGAGCTGCGCGTCACCACCATGGACGTCGAGCACCGCGTCCTCGGCCAGGTGACCCTGGACGACGCCGCCCAGGCCGACGACCTGTTCTCGGTGCTGATGGGCGAGGACGTCGAGGCACGCCGCTCGTTCATCCAGCGCAACGCCAAGGACGTTCGCTTCCTCGACATCTGAGTCGGTCCCCGCTGACCGTACGAAAGGACTGACGACCAGCAATGGCCGACGAGAACCCCCCCGTGACCACCGACGAAGAGGGCCCGCAGCTGCGGATCGAGCCCGTCGGGCTCGAGACCGAGATGCAGCGCTCGTACCTCGACTACGCGATGTCCGTCATCGTGTCCCGCGCGCTGCCCGACGTCCGCGACGGCCTCAAGCCCGTCCACCGGCGCGTGCTGTACGCGATGTACGACGGCGGCTACCGGCCCGAGAAGGGCTTCTACAAGTGCGCCCGCGTCGTCGGCGACGTCATGGGCACGTACCACCCGCACGGCGACACCTCCATCTACGACGCGCTCGTCCGCCTCGCCCAGCACTGGTCGATGCGGATGCCGCTCGTCGACTCCAACGGCAACTTCGGCTCCCCGGGCAACGACCCGGCCGCCGCCATGCGCTACACCGAGTGCAAGATGGCGCCGCTGTCGATGGAGATGGTCCGGGACATCGACGAGGAGACCGTCGACTTCCAGGACAACTACGACGGCCGCAACCAGGAGCCGACGGTCCTCCCGGCCCGGTTCCCGAACCTGCTGGTCAACGGCTCCGCCGGCATCGCGGTCGGCATGGCGACGAACATCCCGCCGCACAACCTCCGCGAGGTCGCCGAGGGCGCCCAGTGGTACCTGGCCCACCCCGAGGCCAGCCACGAGGAGCTCCTCGACGCGCTCGTCGATCGGATCAAGGGCCCCGACTTCCCCACCGGCGCGCTCGTCGTCGGCCGCAAGGGCATCGAGGAGGCGTACCGCACCGGCCGCGGCTCCATCACGATGCGCGCGGTCGTCGAGGTCGAGGAGATCCAGAACCGCCAGTGTCTGGTGGTCACCGAGCTGCCCTACCAGGTCAACCCGGACAACCTCGCGCAGAAGATCGCCGACCTGGTGAAGGACGGCAAGATCGGCGGCATCGCCGACGTCCGCGACGAGACCTCGTCCCGGACCGGCCAGCGCCTGGTCATCGTGCTCAAGCGGGACGCCGTCGCCAAGGTCGTCCTCAACAACCTGTACAAGCACACCGACCTCCAGACGAACTTCGGCGCCAACATGCTGGCGCTCGTCGACGGCGTGCCGCGCACCCTCTCCCTGGACGCGTTCATCCGCCACTGGGTGACGCACCAGATCGAGGTCATCGTCCGCCGGACGAAGTTCCGGCTGCGCAAGGCCGAGGAGCGCGCCCACATCCTGCGCGGCCTCCTCAAGGCGCTCGACGCGATCGACGAGGTCATCGCCCTCATCCGGCGCAGCGACACGGTCGAGGTCGCCCGCGAGGGCCTGATGGGCCTCCTGCGGATCGACGAGATCCAGGCCAACGCGATCCTGGAGATGCAGCTCCGCCGGCTCGCCGCCCTGGAGCGCCAGAAGATCATCGCCGAGCACGACGAGCTCCAGGCGAAGATCGACGAGTACAACGCGATCCTGGCCTCGCCCGACAAGCAGCGGGCCATCGTCAGCGAGGAACTGGCCGCGCTCGTCGAGAAGTTCGGCGACGACCGCCGCTCCAAGCTGGTGCCCTTCGACGGCGACATGTCCATCGAGGACCTCATCGCCGAAGAGGACATCGTCGTCACCATCACGCGCGGCGGCTACGTGAAGCGCACCAAGACCGAGGACTACCGGTCGCAGAAGCGCGGCGGCAAGGGCGTGCGCGGGACGAAGCTGAAGCAGGACGACATCGTCGACCACTTCTTCGTCTCCACCACCCACCACTGGCTGCTCTTCTTCACCAACAAGGGCCGGGTCTACCGGGCCAAGGCGTACGAGCTGCCGGACGCCGGCCGGGACGCGCGCGGCCAGCACGTGGCCAACCTGCTGGCCTTCCAGCCGGACGAGCAGATCGCCCAGATCCTGGCGATCCGCGACTACGAGGCCGCGCCCTACCTGGTCCTCGCCACCCGCTCCGGCCTGGTCAAGAAGACCGCGCTGAAGGACTACGACTCCCCGCGCTCCGGCGGCGTCATCGCCATCAACCTGCGGGAGCGGGAGGACGGCAGCGACGACGAGCTGATCGGCGCCGAGCTGGCCTCCGCCGAGGACGACCTGCTGCTCATCTCCAAGAAGGCGCAGTCGATCCGCTTCACCGCCACGGACGACGCGCTGCGCCCGATGGGCCGCGCCACGTCGGGCGTCAAGGGCATGAGTTTCCGCGAGGACGACGAACTGCTCTCGATGAATGTCGTCCGGCCCGGTACGTTCGTCTTCACCGCGACGGACGGCGGGTACGCCAAGCGCACCCCCGTCGACGAGTACCGCGTCCAGGGCCGCGGCGGCCTCGGCATCAAGGCCGCCAAGATCGTGGAGGACCGCGGCTCGCTCGTGGGCGCGCTGGTGGTGGAGGAGACGGACGAGATCCTCGCCATCACGCTGTCCGGCGGTGTGATTCGCACGCGAGTCAGCGAAGTCAGGGAGACCGGCCGTGACACCATGGGCGTCCAGCTGATCAACCTGGGCAAGCGCGATGCCGTCGTCGGCATCGCACGGAACGCCGAGGCCGGCGGCGAGGACGAAGAGGTCGACGACGCCGAGGGTGCCATCGAGGCATCCGAGGCCGAGGCATCGGTCGAGGGCACGGAGCCTGCGACCGGGGATCACGAGGAGTAGAGCGTGAGTGGAGCCACGGGCGCCGGTTCGGCGGCCGCCGGAGCTTCTGCAGGTGCCGGCGCGTACGGCGCCCGTGGCTCGGCCACGGACTCCCAGGGGGGTGCGGTGACGGACACTCGGGGGCAGCAGCCCCCCTACGAGGCCTACAACGGGGCTCTGCCGGGCGAGCGCCAGGGCGCTCAGCAGCAGGGCGGCCCGTACCACCCGCCGCAGGCGTACGGCGCTCCGGCGCCGGCCGGCCAGGCGCGGGGCGGGAACACCGGCGCGGTGCGCCGGCCGCGGACCGGGGCACGCACCACGCCCCGCACCCGCAAGGCGCGGCTGCGGGTGGCGAAGGCCGACCCGTGGTCGGTCATGAAGGTGAGCTTCCTGCTCTCCATCGCGCTGGGCATCTGCACGGTCGTCGCGGCGGCCGTGCTGTGGATGGTCATGGACGCCATGGGCGTCTTCTCGACGGTCGGCGGGACGATCAGCGAGGCGACGGGCTCGAACGAGTCCAACGGCTTCGACCTGCAGTCCTTCCTGTCGCTGCCGCGGGTCCTGATGTTCACCTCGGTGATCGCGGTGATCGACGTGGTCCTGATGACGGCGCTCGCGACCCTCGGGGCGTTCATCTACAACCTGTCCGCCGGCTTCGTCGGCGGCGTCGAGCTGACGCTGGCCGAGGACGAGTAGTCCGCGTGGGGGCCCGGACCGGGCGTCTCCCGGGGCCTTCGGTCCGGGCGATTTTGGGACTGGCCCCCACGTGCGCTAATGTTCAGGAGTCAGCGCGACGGGAAACAAACCGAAAAGCGCGGCGGGGCTATAGCTCAGTTGGTTAGAGCGCATCCCTGATAAGGATGAGGCCACAGGTTCAAATCCTGTTAGCCCCACAGAAGAGATCGACCCGGACGGTTCCACCGTCCGGGTCGATTTCGTTGTGTGAGGTTTGGCGCCCGCACAGGTCACCGATCGGTATCGGTCGATGTGTAGAGTGGGCGTCAGAAGTCTCCTACGTCAACGAAAGACGAGGTCGCGCGGTGAAGAAGCTGCTCCTGGTCGCACTGGCCGCCATCGGCGGTCTCCTCGTGTACCGCCAGATCCAGGCGGATCGCGCCGAGCAGGACCTGTGGACGGAGGCGACCGACTCGGTCCCGTCCGGCTCCGGTGTCTGAGACCCACCCCAGCTGAGAACCGGGATCCCGGCCGCGCACGCCGCGCGGCCGGGATCCCGGCGTTTCCGGCCCCGCGCGGCGCGCCCCTTCTGTTCGCTGAAGCGAACAGATCGATTGCACCGGCAAAGCGACGTGTCGACGGGCGAGCGTGCGCGGGGTGGCCCGGGGACGCGGAGGGCGGGGGCGAATCCGCCCCCGGTGCGGACACCGGGGGCGCGAGCGGGGCAGGATGGTCCGGCACGACGGCCCTGGCGGCCGGTGGCGGGGCGCCCCTCCTGCTCGCGGGGCCCTCCCGGCGCCCGGCGGGCCCGGGGCGGGGCGCGGTGACGGACACGACGAGGAGAAGCGCGTGAGCACGCAGGCGGGGGCCACGGCGGGGGACGGGACCGGGCGCCGGAGGAGGACCGCGGCCGGGACGAGGAGGGCCGCGGCGCTCCTCACGGCCGCGGCCGCGGTGGGCACGCTCACCGCCCTGCCCGCCCGGGCGGCCGAGGGCGCTCCCCTGCCGGCGTACTCCTTCGACCCCGGGGCGCAGCGGATCGCGGGCGCCGCCTCCAGCGCCCTGGCGTCGGTGCTGGAGCCCGGCAGGACCTACCGGGACACCCTCAAGAAGGACGGCAAGCTCTACTACCGGCTCAACCTGGACACGCTGAGGAACTCGTACGTCTCCGCCGTCGCCGTCCCCGAGCCGGGCGGGAAGGCCGCCTACGGGGACGGCTTCAAGATCACCATTCAGGACGGCTCCGGCACCGAGTGCGGCTACCAGGACGTCAGCTTCGGGTCCGGCGAGTACGTCCGTCCCCTGTCCGCCTACGCGCGCCGGATCGTCCACCCGGACGTCTCCTCCTGCCAGGAGGCCGGCACGTACTACGTGCTCGTCGAGCGCGAGTCGGACGCGGCCTCCGCCCCGGGCGACTGGGGGCTGGAGCTCCAGCACGTCACCGAGCCGCTGCTGAAGCAGAACGGGCCGGACAAGCTGCCCGAGGCCTGGCCCTCGGGGACGCCCGCCCCGGTCGCCGGCGAGCCGAAGGAGCGGCAGGGCGGGAACGGCTTCCACGACGCCGTCTCCCTGGACACGGGCGAGTGGCGGGCGAGCATCCGGCCCAGCCAGACGCTCTTCTGGCGGGTGCCGGTCGACTGGGGCCAGCAGCTGTTCGCCAGTGCCGAGCTGGGCAGCAGCGACGAGGGCGACGACTTGGTGAGCAACGCGCTCGCGCTCGGGCTCGACAACCCGGCGCGCGGCTTCGTCGACCTCAAGACGATCGGCTTCGACGGCGATCCCACCACGGTCGCCCTCGACCCGCAGCGGCCGGTCGACCACAGGAACCGCTCCTCGTACGAGACCGCCACGAACGGCATGCGGTTCGCCGGCTGGTACTACCTCACCGCCACCCTCAGCCCCGAGATCGCCCAGGAGTACGGCGACCAGGCGGCGCCGCTGATCCTGCGGGTCACCGTCCGCGGCGAGGCCCAGCCGGGCCCCGGCTACGACGGCGACCCGGGCGTCTTCCAGGTGACCAAGGACGACCGGAAGGCCGCGGCGAGCGGTGCGACGGGCGCGGAGGCCGCCACCGACTCCACGATGGTGGCCGTCGCGGCGGGCGGCCTCGGCCTCGGCACCGTCCTGCTCGTCGGCCTCGGCGCCTGGACCCTGCTGGCGCGCCGGGCGGCCCGCTGACCTACACCCGGGTCAGGGCCCAGAAGCCGACCGCCAGCGACACCAGCGCGAGCAGCAGCACCGGGACCGCCACCTTCGGGGGCGGTCCCGGACGTCGTCCGGGGGCCGGCGTCGGGGGCGGGGCGGGCGTCGGTATCGGAGTAGGGGTAGGGGCGGGGATCGGGGTCGGTTCAGGGTGCCGGGAAGGAATGGTGGCGGCCTGGACGGAGTAGGGATGCGCAGGAGGGTGCGGAGCGGAGGGATCGAAGGGGGGCACGGGATGGGCGGCCGGCGGGGGCAGGTGGAAGCTGCCCGTCTCGGAGGCCGCGGGCACCGGCTGGTACTGCTGCCGGTGCCCGCGGTCGTACGGCTGCGGGGCCTGCGCGGGCGGTACGGCGGCGGGAGCGGCGGCCGGGACCGGCGGGGCCTGTGGGGCCCGAGGGTCGTCCTGGGCCGGCGCCGGGGCGTCCTGGGCCGGCGCCGGGGCGTCCTGGGCCGGGCGGGCGGCGGGGCCTTCGGGGCCGAAGCCGGCCGGCAGCGGGCCGAGCTGGTCGAAGATCTCCACCCGCTCCTCGCCGGCCTCCGGCTCGGGCAGCATCTCCACGGCCGCGTTCAGCGCCTTCCGGGCGCCGGTGGCCGTCCGGAAGCGGGCCTGCGGATCGGGCTGGAGCAGCCCCGCCAGGACCTGCCACAGCGGCTCGGGGACGCTCGCGGGCGCCGGAGGGGTGCCGTGGGCCAGGAAGTGCTCCACCAGGGCCTGCGAGTCCGGCCGGGTGCCGTGCAGCAGATAGAGCGCGACCAGGCCGACGGCGTACAGGTCCGCCGTGAAGTCGGGCTCGGCGCCGAGGAGTTGCTCGGGAGCGAAGTAACCGGGCGTGCCCACCACGTAGTTGGTCTCGGTGAGCCGGGGTTCCCCCTTGCGCATCGAGATGCCGAAGTCCGACAGGCGCAGGTGCGGGCGGCCCGTCCCGGTGGCCTCCATCAGGATGTTGGCCGGCTTGATGTCCCGGTGGACGACGCCCTCCGCGTGCACCGTCGCCAGGCCCGAGAGCAGCTGGTCGAGGAGGGTGCACACATAGCGGGGCGGCAGCGGGCCGTAGTCGCCGATGACGTGGGCGAGCGAGCCGCCGGAGACCAGGTCCATGGTGAAGAGGACCTTGTCGTCGTCGGCGGCCCAGCTGGCCGGGGCGAGGACGTGCGGATGGTCGATCCGCAGCGCCTGCTCCCGGACGAAGCGGAGCAGCGTGTGGGCGTCGCTCTGCTGGAGCACCTTGGCCGCCACATAGCGGCGGCGGCGGTGGTCCCAGGCGCGCCAGACGGCGCCGGCTCCGCCCCGCCCGATCGGGTCGACCAGTTCGTACCTGCCGGCGAAGACCTCACCCATCGCGCTGCGCCCGCTCCCCGTCGTCTGTCGTCCGTCGTGCGTCGTCGGTCGTGCGTCTGCCGTGTCAGTTCTGGTGCGACTCGTAGTGGGCGACCGCGTCGGCGGTGCGCCCGGCGCCGTACACCCGGAGGAACTCTGCCAGTTCCGGGTGGGCCGGGGCGAGGGAGTCGGCGGCGTCGATGATGTCCCCCGCGGCGGCCACGGAGCGCAACAGCGACTGGATCTCGCGGACCACGCGGCGCACGGTCGGGGCGCCGGATCCGCTGGTGGCCTGGCCGTTGGTGCCGGTCAGGACGGAGCCGCCCTGGGACTTCTTGATCTCGTCCATGCGGTCGGTGGCCTCGGCGGCGCTGACGCTGCCGTCGGCGACCTGCACGGCGAGTTCCTGGAGGGCCTGCACGCGCTGGACCACGGCCGGGTTGCCGATCTTGGCGCGCTGGCCGCTCATGAGCTGGGACAGCATGGGCGCGGAGAGCCCGAGCACGGCGGCCAGCCTGGCCTGGTTGAGCCCGAGGTCGTCGATCAGCCGGCGGAAGAGCGCCCCCAGCGGCTCCCCGTACCAACTGCGCTGAAGCTCTCTGGCTCTTGCCGTGGCTTCCTGCTGCGCTGCGTCCATCACTTCTCCCCATCCCTGCGGTTCGCCACTGCGAACCTCGGTCAGCATCTTACGGAGCGTGGTCGTTCCTCGGGAGTCCCCACCTTTTGCCCGGGACAGGGGGAGAACCGGTACGCTGTCCTCGTTCCGGGGCCTTAGCTCAGTTGGTAGAGCGCTGTCTTTGCATGGCAGATGTCAGGGGTTCGACTCCCCTAGGCTCCACCGGAAGGAAAAGCCCCTCCGCACCGCGTCGCCGCGGTGCGGAGGGGCTTTTCCGCGTCGGTCACGCGGTGCGCGGCGACTCCCCGCCCGTCCGCGCCCCGGCCGGGGCCGTCAGGGTGCGGGCGAGGTCCAGGGTGCTGAGGACGACCATCGCGACGCCCAGCGGCACGTGGAACGCCGGCAGGTGGGCGATGCCCAGGACGACCTGGACCGAGGCCAGCACCAGCAGGCCGGAGGCGTACGCGATCGGCCGGGGGCTGCCGCCGCCCGGTCGCCAGGCCACCACGGCGGCCACCACGTACAGCATCGAGGCGCCGTACATCACCCGGGAGCCGACGTCGTGGAGGAGCGCGCCCCGCGAGGAGACGAGCAGGGCGCCGGCGGTGCTCGCCTGGAAGAAGAGGGCCAGGGTCTGGAGGGCGACCGCGGCCCTGACGGTCCTGTGGAAGGCGGTGCCGGGCCGTGCGGTCGCGGAGGTCCGTCCGGGGGTCATCGGGGGTCCTTTCCGGTGCGGAAGGTCGTCAGCGGAGGGTGAGGGAGGTGCGGGCCATGACGTGGGTGAGCTTCTCGGGGTTGCGGACGTAGTAGAGGCCGCTGATCCGGCCGTCCTCGACGCGCAGCGCCATCACGCCGTCCAGCTCGCCGTCGAGGAGCACGGCGAGCGCCGGGGCGCCGTTGACGACGGTCGGCTCGGTGGTGACCGCGGCGTCGTGCTTGAGGGTGCCGCCGAGGTAGAAGCGGGTCACCCTGTCCGCGCCGACGACCGGGCGGAGCGCGGCCCGCTTGATCCCGCCGCCGTCGCTGACGAGGACGACGTCGGGGGCGAGCAGGTCCAGGAAGTCCTGGGGGTCGCGGGTCTCCAGCGCCCGCCGGAAGGAGTCCACGACCGCCCGCGCCTCGCGGGCCGAGACCGTGGTGCGGGGACGCCGGGCGTCGACGTGCCGGCGGGCGCGGTGGGCGATCTGGCGGACGGCTGCCGGGGTCTTGTCGACGGCCGCCGCGATCTCGTCGTACCCCACCTCGAAGACCTCGCGCAGCACGAAGACGGCCCGCTCGGTCGGGGTGAGGGTCTCCAGGACCAGCATCATCGCCATGGACACCGACTCGGTCAGTTCGACGTCCTCGGCCACGTCCGGCGTGGTCAGCAGCGGCTCGGGCAGCCACGGCCCCACGTACGCCTCGCGGCGGCGCTGCACGGTCCGGAGCCGGTTGAGGGCCTGGCGGGTGGTGATGCGGACGAGGTACGCCCGCCGGTCGCGGACCTGCTCCAGGTCGACGCCGGTCCAGCGGAGCCAGGTCTCCTGGAGGACGTCCTCGGCGTCGGCGGCCGAGCCGAGCATCTCGTAGGCCACCGTGAAGAGCAGGTTCCGGTGGGCGACGAAGGCGTCCGTCGCCGGGTCCGTGGTGTGCTCGTCGGTCATGTTCCGTCTCCCCGTCTCTCGGTCCGCCGGGTCAGACCGCGTGCGCGGCGGTGTCCGCCGTGCGGGCCGCGCGCTCCCGCAGCCGCCGCGGCCGGTGCTTGCCGTCCTTGGGCCAGGAGTGCGCGCCGGGTTCGCGGGCCTCTTCGGTCAGGTGCTTGACGCTGAGCGTGCAGGCCAGCTCCTTGAGCTTCGCCCCCGCACGCCCGCCGACGTAGATTCGCATCGCCCGGTCGTCCTTGTGCGCGATCTGGAAAATCGCCGTCCGGCGGCCGAAGCTGAGGCACATCGCGTGGAAGGACATGTCGACCGGCTCGGGGCGGTCGCCCGCGATCCGGGCCAGCACCGTGTCGGCGGCGTGCGCGCCGAGGCAGCCGGCGACGTAGGCGCTCATCCGGAAGGGCAGGTCCGAGGGGGCGGCGCAGTCCCCGGCGGCGACGATCTGTTCGTCGTCGACGCTGGTGAGGGTCTCGTCGGTGAGCAGGCGGCCGGCGGCGTCGGTGCTCAGCCCGCTGCGGGCGGCCAGGTCCGGGACGCCGAAACCGGCGGTCCAGACGGTGAGGCCGCCGGCCACCGCGCGGCCGTCGGCGAGCCGGACGGCCTCCGCCGTCACCTCGGTGACCCGGGTGCCGGGGCCGTCGAGCACGGTGACGCCGAGCTCCGCGAACCGCCGGGCGGCCGAGCGCCGCGCCTTCGGGTGCAGGTAGGGGCCGAGGACCCCGCCGCAGACCAGCGTCACCGGGCGGCCGCCCTCGGCGAGCTCGGCGGCCGTCTCGATGCCGGTCGGGCCGGCGCCGACGACGGTGACCGGGACCCCGGCGGGCAGGGCGGCGACGGCGGTCCGCAGCCGTTCGGCCGACTCCAGCTCGGCGACCTGGTGGGCGTGCTCGGCCACGCCGGGGACGGCCGGCCGGGCGCCGGTGGAGCCGACCGCGTAGACCAGGCGGTCGTAGCCGACCGCGGCGCCCGACTCCAGGACGACCACGCGCGCGTGGACGTCGATCCGGGCCACGGAGTCGACGACCAGCCGGACGCGCTCCGCCAGCACCTCCTCGTACCGGACCACCCCGGAGTGGCTGCCGCCGACCACCTGGTGGAGGCGGAGGCGGGGGACGAACGACGGACGGGGGTTGACCACCGTCACGGTCACGTCGTCGCGCCCGGTGAGCCGGTTGGCCGCCATGACGCCGGCGTACCCGCCGCCGATCACGACCACTTCGGTGTTCCCGCCCATGGTGTCTCTCCCTCGTCCCGGACCGTCCCCTTCGGGGGTTCGACCTCAAGACACCGGGCGGGTGACGGCTGTGACGTCATGTGACGTGGATCACTCGGTCGCGGCCGGGATCCGGGGAAGGCGACTGCTGCGTGCCGGGTCGTCAGGTGGTTGTTGAGTTCTGCATCACGTGGTTTGCCCCTTGTGGGTGATCTATGGGCTTCCTAAGGTCGGCTCCGCGCCGACGCCACCCGCCCCGAGGTGGCGCGAGCGATGTCGAGGTGGGGGTCTTCCCGAGTGTCGAACCTGGTGCAGTCCGCGCCGTCCGCGGACCGAATAGCGAGCCAGGAGCCGCGGACCGTCCCGCCGGCCTCCCCACCGGCCGTCCCGCGCAAGCGGGGGCGGCTGTACGTCCTCGACGGGCTCCGCCTCGGCGCCGCGCTCATGGTCGTCGCCTACCACTACACGGCCCTGGGCTCGGCGGCCTGGAACCGGCCCGCCTGGGAGGTCTTCCCCGGGATCTCCCGCTTCTCCTCGTACGGCTACCTCGGCGTCCAGCTCTTCTTCGTGATCAGCGGCTTCGTCATCTGCATGAGCGCCTGGGGCCGGCCGCTGAAGGCCTTCTTCGTCTCCCGCGTCGTGCGGCTCTACCCGGCCTACTGGTTCGCGGTCCTCGCCACCACGGTCACCCTCGCCCTGATCCCGGGCGAACGGCGGCGGCTGCCCGGGTACGACGTCCTCACCAACCTGACCATGCTCCAGGAGCCGCTCGGGGTCCGGCCCGTCGACGCGGTCTACTGGACCCTCTTCGCGGAGATCCGCTTCTACCTGCTCTTCGCCGTCCTCGTCCGGATCGGGCTGACGTACCGGCGGGTCGTCCTCTTCTGCTGCGTCTGGGGAGCCGCCGCGCTCCTCGTCACCGAGGCCGGCCCCGGCCCGCTGCGGACCCTGGTCATGCCCGAGCACAGCTGGTTCTTCATCGCGGGGATGGCGTTCTACCTGATGTACCGCTTCCGCCCGAACCTGCTCCTCTTCGGCATCGTCGGCTTCTCGTTCTGCGCCTCCCTCGCGCCCGCCGTGGAGCACTTCGAGCACATCGCCCACACCGGGCAGCAGGCCCGGTGGCCGGTGATCGCGGTCCTCGCCGTCATCTTCGGCCTCATGGCGCTGATCGCGACCGGGAAGCTGTCCGGCGTCCAGTGGCGCTGGCTGCCCGTCGCGGGGGCGCTGACCTACCCCCTCTACCTGCTGCACGAGTTCATCGGCTGGGAGGTCTTCGGCCACTTCTCGGCCCGGGGCGTCCACCCGTGGGTCCTCGTCGGGGCGACGACGGCCGGGATGCTGGTGCTGTCGTACCTGGTGTACCGGCTGGTCGAGACCCCGCTCAGCGGCTACCTCAAGCGCCGGCTGAGCCAGGGCGCCGGCTGAGCCGGGGGCCGGCCGGGCCGGGGGCGGCGTCCGGGCGCTGAGCCGGACGGGTGGTGTTCATCCGAAGAACTGCGCGGTCGCGGCGTCGCTCCGCCGGATCCGGGCGTGCGTACAGATCATGAGAAAGGTATGTAAAGCGCGCAACTCGGACGAAGCCGTTCGAGGAGCGCGGGGATCCCTTTCCGTACGCGCCCGTCGAACGCCACACGCACGAAAGTGAGGGGCCATGGCCACCGCCAAGGTCAAGCAGTTCTGGACCGCCTTCATCTCCGTCCTCTTCGCCCTGCTCGCCTCCGTCGGCCTGGCGGCCCCCGCCGCCGCCCACGGCCAGGCCCCCGTGACCCAGCCCGAGGAGCCGGCCGCGCCCCTCGCCCGTGCCGCCGCGGAGCGCACCGCGCCCGTCGTGACGCAGAGGCGGGCGGAGCCCTGGTCGCCCGTCCGCCGCGGCTCGCTGCCGCCCACGATCAAGCAGCGCATCGGCGCCGAGGCGCACGGTTCCTCGCCCGCCGCCCGCACCCTCCGCGCCGCCGACGCGGCGCCGCTCGCGAGCGACCCGGCCGCGCTGACCCGGCTGGCGCTCGCGACGGCCGCCTAGGGTGCGGGGAGAGCACGACGCCTCCCACCCCGCACCCGACCCGTCCGGAACGGACCAGCCGAACCGAACGGGCCGACCGAACGGGACGAACGGGATGAACGGAACGACCAGGCCGAGCGGGCCGAACGGGACGACCGCGGATCAGCGGCGCTCGTCGGGCTCCGTGGTACCGGTCTCCGGATCCGGCTCGACGCCGGACGCGTTCCCGCCCCCGGTCTCGGCCTCCACGACACTGCCGGACTCCTCGACCACCCGCGCACCGGCCTCGGACCGATCGCCCGAGAGCCCGTCCGACGCGGACGGCATGCCCGAGCCCTCGTCCACCTCCGTGGGCGCCGGCGGCTCGACCAGCCAGTCGGGGTTGGCCTGCCTGTCCCACCACTTCCAGGCGGCGAAGGCGCCGCCGACCAGCACGCCGAGCACGGCGAGCCCCTTGACGAGACGCCCGGCCCTGGCCCGGCGCTCCTGCTTCCTCACGATCTTCCGGACGTCGTCCGGCGTCACCTGACCGCGCAGCGCGGCCCAGGCGGCAGTGGAACGCGACCCGGCCTCCCCGAGGACGGGACCGGTCGCGGCGACCGCGTGCTCGACACGCGGAACGGTGTAGTCGGCCACCTGGTGGGCGACCGAGCGGGTCCGAGCCGCAGCGCGATGCGCGGCGTCGTCGACCCGCGGCGGCACGTGCGGCGCCACGTACGCCGCGTACTGCGTCCGCGCCTGCGCGCGTGCCTGACGAGCGGCACTCGACACCTTGGGCGCGAGCCGCACCCGCGCCTCGTGCGCATAGTGCGCGGCCTGGTCCTTGGCCGTGCCGGCGTACGGCGCCACCACGTCCGCGGCGTGCAGGACGCTTTCCTTCGCCGAATCCGTAGCAGCGCGCACGCTGTCCATGCGAGTCACGGGTTCCTCCTCCTCGGTGGCGAGCGATGTCGGTTTTTCGCCTTTCCATCCTTTTCGGCATCATGCCTGCCGGAGCGAGGTCCGGCATGCGGGGCTGGCATCCGGGGCATGCGGGGGATGCGGACGGGCCGGTCCGGCCCGCTCCGGCATGCGAGGATCGACCCTCCAGGGCCGCGGGCGCGTGAGGCGATCCGTTCCGCGGCGTGACGCACGACCAGGGAGGGAAGGCGGACCGTGGCCATGCCGTACGCGATCCTCAAGACCAGCGCGGGCGACATCGAGGTGCGCCTGCTGCCGTTCCACGCGCCGAAGACGGTGCGGAACTTCACCGAGCTCGCCACCGGCGCGCGCGAGTGGACCCACCCGGCCACCGGGCAGGTCTCCTCGGACCCCCTCTACGACGGCACGGTCTTCCACCGGGTCATCGGCGACTTCATGATCCAGGGCGGCGACCCGCTGGGCACCGGCACGGGCGGCCCCGGCTACGAGTTCCCGGACGAGTTCCACCCCGAGCTGTGGTTCGACCGCCCCTACCTGCTGGCGATGGCCAACGCCGGGCCGGGCACCAACGGCTCGCAGTTCTTCATCACGGTCGGCCCCGCGACCTGGCTCAACCGCAAGCACACCATCTTCGGCGAGGTCGTGGACCAGAAGAGCCGGGCGGTCGTGGACGCGATCGCGGCGGTCCCCACCGACCCGCAGACCCAGCGGCCGCTGACGGACGTCGTGGTCGAGTCCGTGGTGATCGAGCAGCGCTGACCGGGAAGGACGGGACCCCGCCCATGGACACGCAGTCCGGACTGCCGCACTGCTACCGCCACCCCGGCACCGAGACGGGCATCCGCTGCACCCGCTGCGAGAAGCCCATCTGCCCGGAGTGCATGATCTCCGCCTCCGTGGGCTTCCAGTGCCCCGACTGCGTCCGCAGCGGCTCGGGCACCGGGCACGCGGCCGACGCCAACCAGGCCAGGACGCTCGCGGGCGGCCGGGTCAGGACCGACGACCGGCTGGTGACCAAGATCCTCATCGGGGTCTGCGTGCTGGTCTACGGGCTGGTGCTGGCCCTCGGCGACCGGTTCGTCGACGAGCTCGTGCTGATCGGGTACGCGTACAACCCGCTGCTCGGCGAGGTCGTCGGGGTCGCGGACGGCGAGTGGTACCGGCTGCTCACCGCCACGGTCCTGCACCAGGAGCCGTGGCACATCCTCTTCAACCTGCTCGGCCTGTGGGTGATCGGCGGGATCGTCGAGCCCGAGCTGGGCCGGTCCCGGTACGCGCTGCTGTGCCTGCTCTCCGGCCTGTCCGGGTCGGTCCTCGCCTACGTGGTCGCCGCGCCGAACCAGCCCTCGCTGGGCGCTTCGGGGATCGTCTACGGCCTCATCGGCGCCTGGGTGGTGCTGGCCCGGCGGCGGCGTCACGACATGCGGCCGGTGGCCCTCTTCGTGGCCCTGTCCCTGTTGATGACGTTCACCCGTCCGGGGATCTCCTGGGAGGCGCACGTCGGTGGACTCGTCGCCGGCGTGCTGGTGACGTACGCGCTCGTCCAGGCGCCCCGGTCCCGCCGGGAGCTGATCCAGTACGGCGCCTGTGGACTGCTGCTGCTGATCGACGTGGGCGTCGCGGTGGCCCGGACGCTCTCGCTCACCTGAGTACACAGGGCTGTGGATGAGCTGGAAGGGCGAGCTTTCCCCAGAGTTATCCACAGAGTGGGGCGAGTTCTCCCCACGAAAGGGTGAATGACGAAGCCCCCTACCTCTGACCTGGGGTTTCTCCCGGGAGGTAGGGGGCTTTGCACACCTGTGGACAACGGTTCGCGATCATACCGGCGTCAACACCGTACGAGTTATCCACAGATCTTCGTAAGTTATCCAGTGCTGTGCACAACGCTGTGGATAAACTCTGGGGTGAGCTTGACGACGGGCGGGCGGACCCGATAAGCGCCGCTAAGCCGCTCACTTCCACTGCGTGGAGACACCGAACCCGGCGGCGATGAAGCCGAAGCCGACCACGATGTTCCAGTTCCGGATCGACTCGATCGGAAGTGAACCGTCGGTGACGTAGAAGACCACGATCCACACCAGACCGATGGCGAACAGGGCCAGCATCACCGGGGCGACCCAGCTGCGGTTCGTCAGCTTGATGTTGGCGGCCTGCTTCGCCGGCGGGGGCGTGTAGTCGGCCTTCTTGCGGATCCGTGACTTCGGCACGAGGGACTCTCCTGTCGATGCGCTGCGTGACCGCGCAGGGAACTGTGGCTGTCGCCGGGATGTGACGTAGCAGGTCGACTGCGCCCCCCGGGCGTCCGTTAGCGTAGTGGTTCCGCGGCGCAGAAGGGGATCAGGGTACGTTGAGCAATTCCGCCGGCACACCGGGCGAACCCCCGGCCGGACCGGACCGGGCCCCCCGCTGGCGCCCCGTCCGGCTCCTCACCCTCGCCGTCTTCGCGCTCGCGGGCCTGCTCTTCGTGACCAGCTTCAACACGGCCAAGGGCACCAACCTCCGCACCGACGCCTCCCTGCTGAGGCTCTCCGACCTCATCGAGGAACGCAGCCACAAGAACGCCGGCCTCGACGAGTCCACCGCCGCCCTGCGCGGCGAGGTCGACTCCCTCGCCGCCCGCGACGACGGCTCTACCGCCGCCGAGGACCGCCGCCTGAAGGCCCTGGAGGCCGCCGCGGGCACCACCGAGATCTCCGGCCCCGGCCTCACCGTCACCCTCAACGACGCCCCGCCCGGAGCCCAGGCCGCGCCCGGCTACCCGGAGCCCCAGGCCAACGACCTGGTCATCCACCAGCAGGACCTCCAGGCCGTCGTCAACGCCCTCTGGGAGGGCGGTGCCAAAGGCATCCGCGTCATGGACCAGCGGCTCATCTCCACCAGCGCGGTCCGCTGCGTCGGCAACACCCTGATCCTCCAGGGCCGCGTCTACTCGCCCCCCTACAAGATCACCGCCGTCGGTGACCGGGGAAGGCTCGACAAGGCCCTCGCCGACTCCCCGGCGCTCCAGAACTACCAGCTGTACGTGAAGGCCTACGGGCTCGGCTGGAAGGTCGACGACCACAAGGACGTGACCCTGCCCGGCTACACCGGCGCGGTCGACCTCCACCACGCCAGGCCCGCCGCGTAGGACGGTCCGGGAGCGGTCGTCCACAGGCTTCGGCCGTCCACGGGCCGCGGTCGTCCACAGGCTTCGGACAGCTTCCCCCCGAGGGAGCCGCCGACCCGTACTCTGGTGCCCGTAACGAACGGAAGGGGCGACGACGTCATGTACGGCTGGATCTGGCGGCATCTGCCGGGCAACGCGTTCGTGCGGGCGCTGATCTCCCTCGCACTGGTCCTCGGGACCGTCTACGTCCTCTTCCAGTACGTGTTCCCCTGGGCGGAGCCTCTGCTTCCGTTCAACGATGTGACGGTGGACGGCCAGTGAGCGCGCGAATTCTCGTCGTCGACAACTACGACAGCTTCGTCTTCAACCTCGTGCAGTACCTCTACCAGCTCGGCGCCGAGTGCGAGGTGCTCCGCAACGACGAGGTGGAGCTGAGCCACGCCCAGGACGGCTTCGACGGCGTGCTGCTGTCGCCCGGCCCCGGCGCCCCCGAGCAGGCCGGCGTCTGCATCGACATGGTGCGGCACTGCGCCGCCACCGGGGTGCCCGTCTTCGGCGTCTGCCTCGGCATGCAGTCGATGGCCGTGGCCTACGGCGGCGTCGTCGACCGCGCCCCCGAGCTGCTGCACGGCAAGACCTCGCCCGTCGTCCACGAGGGCAAGGGCGTCTTCGCGGGCCTCCCCTCGCCGTTCACGGCCACCCGCTACCACTCGCTCGCCGCCGAGCCGGCCGACCTGCCCGCCGAGCTCGAAGTGACCGCGCGGACCGAGGACGGCATCATCATGGGCCTCCGCCACCGCGAACTGCCCGTCGAAGGCGTCCAGTTCCACCCCGAGTCGGTGCTCACCGAGCACGGCCACCTGATGCTCGCCAACTGGCTGGTGCGGTGCGGAGACGAGGGAGCGGTCGGCCGGTCGGCGGGGCTCGCGCCGGTGGTGGGCAAGGCCCTCGCGTGACCACGGGCTCGCCGTGGTTCCGGGCCTCCGAGCAGCCCGGCGCCGAGCCGATACCCCAGGAGCCCGGGCCCGGCCCCTACGGCTCCGAGCAGCAGGTCCCGTACGACCACCCGCAGCAGCAGGCTTCGTACGGCTACGAACAGCAGGGCCCGTACCCGTATCCGTACCCGGCCGAGCAGCCGTACGGGAACGGCACCTCGGTCCCGTACGGGACCGGCGGCGGGACGGCCTCGTACGAGCACGGCGCGGGGACCGCGTACGACTACGGCACGGGTCCCGGACCCGCGTACGGGTACGAGACGGCGGGCCCCGCCCACGGGATCGCGCACGAGCACGGGATCGCGCACGAGGTACCGCACGAGGCGCCCCGGGAAGCCGCCTACGAGCCCCTGCGCGAGCCGTACGGGGCCGAGGGGACGCAGGAGCTGCCCGAGGTCGCCGAGGAGGCCCCGGCGCCCGTGGAGCCCCTTCCCGGGCCCGGACGGGCCGAGCGCCGCCGGGCCGCCGCCAAGCAGGGCCGCGGCAAGGGCCGCCCGGTCGCGGGCCGGGGCCCCGGAGCCCCCGCCGAGCGGCCCCTCTCGCGGGTCGAGGCCCGCCGCGCCGCCCGGGAGGCCAAGGCCGCCAAGGACAGCGTCGGCGTCGTCGTCGGCGAGCTGTTCATCACCCTCGGCGTCGTCATGCTGCTCTTCGTCGCCTACCAGCTGTGGTGGACCAACGTCCTCGCCGGCCAGGAGACCAACCAGGCCAAGGAGAAGATCGAGGACACCTGGGCCAAGGGCGAGAGCAAGCCGGACGTCTTCGCCCCCGGCGAGGGCTTCGCCATCATGTACATCCCCAAGCTGGACGTCGTCGTCCCCGTCGCCGAGGGCATCAGCAAGCCCAAGGTCCTCGACAAGGGCATGGTCGGCCACTACGGCGAGGGCAAGCTCAAGACCGCCATGCCCTCCGACAAGCAGGGCAACTTCGCGGTCGCAGGCCACCGCAACACCCACGGCGAACCGTTCCGCTACATCAACCGCCTCAAGCCCGGCGACCCCATCGTGGTCGAGACCCAGGACGCGTACTACACCTACGAGATGGCGAGCATCCTCCCGCAGACCTCGCCCTCGAACATCTCCGTCATCGACCCCGTCCCCAAGGGCTCCGGCTTCACCAAGCCCGGCCGCTACATCACCCTGACCACCTGCACGCCCGAGTTCACCAGCACCTACCGCATGATCGTCTGGGGAAAGCTGGTCGAGGAACGCCCGCGCAGCAAGGGAAAGCCGACCGCGCTCGTAGGCTGAGACCCCACACCTCCAGAAGGGACGAGGGCCGACCCAGTGTCACGCGCGCGCAACCGGATCGCCGGGCTCATCAGCGTCTTCGGTGAACTCCTCATCACAGCCGGCCTCGTGCTCGGGCTCTTCGTCGTCTACTCGCTGTGGTGGACGAACGTCCTCGCCGACCGCGCCGCCGACAAGGAAGGCGCACAGGTCCGCGGCGAATGGGCCGACCCGGGCCCCGGCGCCCTCGACACCAAGGGCGGCCTCGGCTTCCTCCACGTCCCCGCCTTCGGCGGCGACGAGATCCTCGTGAAGCGGGGCACCGGCAGCTCGATCCTCAACAACGGCGTCGCCGGCTACTACACCGACCCCGTCAAGTCGGCGCTTCCCCAGGACGAGCAGGGCAACTTCACGCTCGCCGCGCACCGGGACGGCCACGGCGCCAAGTTCCACAACATCCACAAGTTGAAGAACGGCGATCCGATCGTCTTCGAGTCCAAGGACACCTGGTACGTCTACAAGGTCTACAAGACCCTGCCGGAGACCACGAAGTACAACGTGGACGTCCTCAAGGCCGTCCCCGAGGAGTCCGGCAAGAAGGGGCCCGGCCGGTACATCACCCTCACCACCTGCACCCCCATGTACACCTCGGACTACCGCTACATCGTCTGGGGGGAGCTGGCCCGCACGGAGAAGGTCGACGCGAACCGGACGCCCCCGGCGGAGCTGCGCTGACGGTACGGGCCGACGGAGCCGACAAGGGGACGGCCCCGGAACCGGTGATGGTTCCGGGGCCGTCCCCTCGCGTGCGGCTCACAGGCGGTCCGGCGTCAGTCGAACCAGCCGCCGATGTTGTTCTCGCCGTTGTTGTCACCGTCGCCGCCACCCGGCTGGCCGCCGTTGCCGCCGGGGTTGCCGCCGTTCACGTCCGCGGTGAACAGGGTGACCGAGCCGCCCTTGTTGACCGTCTGCCCCGCGGCGGGCGCCGACTGCACGACGCGGGCGTCGTCCTTGTCCACACCGGCCACCACGACCGACACGCCCTGGCTCTGGAACCAGTCCCGGACTTCCTTCAGCGTCTTCCCGGCGAGGTCACCGGGAATCGTGACCGGGGTCACCTGCGGGCCCTTCGAGACCTTCAGCTTGATCTCGACGTCCAGCGGCTGGTTGCTCGGGCCGCCCGGAGTCTGCTCCAGGACCATGCCCTTGGGCTGGTCGCCGTCGACCTCCTCCTGCTTCACGTTGGTGAAGCCGAGGCCGTTCAGCTGCTGGAGCGCCAGGCTGATGTCGCGGTTCCGCACGTCCGGCAGCTGCGTCAGCTTCTGCTTGGCGACGGTGAGGGTCACCTCGGAGTTCTTCTCGGCCTTGGTGCCGTTCTGCGGGTTCTGCCGCAGCACGGTGCCGGGGTCCTCCTCGGACTCCTCCTCCTCGACCTTGACCTTGAAGCCCTTGCCCTCCAGGGTCTCCTTGGCCCGCTGGAGCGACTGCTCCTGGACGTCCGGGACCTCGACGAGCGGCGCGCCCTCGGAGACCCACACCTGGATCGTGTCGTTGACCGCCATCTTGCCGGCGCCGTCGGAGACCGGCTCCTGGCGGCAGATCGCGCCCGTGGGCTGGTCGCAGCGCTCCTTGCCCGCCTCCGCGACCTGCACCTGGGCGTTGGTCGCGGACCGCTTCGCCTCCTCCATGGTCTGGCCGACCAGCGGGGGCACCAGCGTCTGCTGCGGGGTGTCGTTGGTGTCCATGAGGTAGCGGGCGATGAAGATCGCGCCGACCAGCACCAGGACACCGCAGAGCGCCAGCAGGATCGTCGAGGCGTTCGACTTCTTCTGCCCGCCGCGCCGGCGGTCCGGGCGGTCGTCGTACCCGTCGTACCCGCCGTAGCCCCCGCCGTCCGGCGGGACCGGCGGCATCATCGAGGTCTGGCCCACCGGGTCGGCCTGCCGCAGCGCGGTGGTCGCCTGGTCCTCCGGCGGGTAGCCGTAGCCGTTGTACGCCGGGGCCGCCATGCCCATCGCGGCGGCGGCCGCGACCGGCTGCCCGTCGAGGCACGCCTCGATGTCCGCGCGCATCTCGTCGGCGGACTGGTAGCGGTAGTCGGGGTCCTTGACCAGCGCCTTGAGGACGATGGCGTCCATCTCGGGCGTGATCTCGGCGTCGAAGTTGCTCGGCGGCTGCGGCTCCTCCCGGACGTGCTGGTAGGCGACGGCCACGGGGGAGTCGCCGATGAACGGCGGCCGGACGGTGAGGAGTTCGTACAGCAGGCAGCCGGTGGAGTACAGGTCGGAGCGGGCGTCGACCTGTTCGCCCTTGGCCTGCTCGGGGGAGAGGTACTGGGCGGTGCCGATGACCGCGGCGGTCTGCGTCATGGTCATGCCCGCGTCGCCCATGGCGCGCGCGATGCCGAAGTCCATGACCTTGACCTGGCCGGTGCGGGTCAGCATCACGTTCGCGGGCTTGATGTCGCGGTGCACGATGCCGGCGCGGTGCGAGTACTCCAGCGCCTGGAGGATGCCGACCGTCATCTCCAGCGTGCGCTCGGGCAGCAGCTTGCGGCCCGAGTGCAGCAGCTCGCGGAGCGTCGAGCCATCGACGTACTCCATCACGATGTACGGGATGGAGACCCCGTCGACGTAGTCCTCGCCGGTGTCGTAGACGGCGACGATCGCCGGGTGGTTCAGGGACGCGGCGGACTGTGCCTCGCGGCGGAACCGGGCCTGGAAGGACGGGTCACGGGCCAGGTCGGCCCGCAGCGTCTTCACGGCGACGGTGCGACCGAGCCGGGTGTCCTGGGCGAGGTACACCTCGGCCATGCCACCACGGCCGAGCACCGAGCCCAGCTCGTACCGGCCGCCGAGGCGACGCGGCTCTTCCATAGCTAATCCAGCCCTCTCCGTCTGTCCCGACCGCACCCTGGGGTGGTCCGGCGGTGTGTGCTGTCCGCGCATACGCTACCGGCCCCGAAGAGCCGCACCACGCGCGGAGGGCAGCTGATACCCGACCGGTACCTGGCGGGCACCGGCCCTCCGCAAGATCAGCCGCGGCTCTTCAGAACCGCCTTCATGACCGCCTTCGCGATCGGTGCGGCGAGACCGCCACCGCTGATGTCCTCACGGCCGACGCCCTCGGCGTCCTCGACGATCACGGCGACGGCGACCGGGGAACCCTGGTCGGTCTTGGCGTACGAGATGAACCAGGCGTAGGGCCGCTTGGCGTTCTTCTCGCCGTGCTGCGCGGTACCCGTCTTGCCGCCGACCTTCACGCCGCTCATGTTCAGGTCGGCCTTGGCGCCGGTGCCCTTGGAGACGACGTTCTCCATCATGGCCTGGAGCTTCTGGGCGTTCTCCGGCGAGACGGGCTGGCTCATCTGCTCCGGCTCGTTCTGCTTGATCACGTCCAGGTTCGGCGCGCGCAGCTGGTCGACCATGTACGGCTTCATCAGCTTGCCGTCGTTCGCGATCGCCGCCGTGACCATCGCCATCTGGAGCGGGGTGGTCGCGGTGTTGAACTGGCCGATCGAGGAGAGCGCGTTGCCACCGCGGTCGGCGTTCTTGTCGTAGACCGAGGCGGCGGAGCGGACCGGGGTGAACTGCTCGGCGTTGAAGCCGAACTTCTCCGCCATCTCGTTCATCTTCTCGACGCCGACGTCGTCACCGAGCTTGGCGAAGACCGAGTTGCAGGAGATCCGCAGCGCCTCGTTGAGGCTGGCGTTGGCACAGCCGCCCGAGTGGTTCTTCATCGGCAGCCGGGAGAGCGGGATCTTCCAGCCCTCGGGGGTGTCCGTCGCCGCGTCGATGTCCTTGACCTTGCCGGCCTCCAGCGCGGCGGCGGCGGTCACGACCTTGAAGACCGAGCCGGGGGGGTAGATCTCGCGCAGGGCGCGGTTCTGCTTCGGCTTGTTCTTGTCCTTCTCCAGCCCGACCCAGGCCTTCTCGTCCTTGTCGGAGTAGCCGGCGAAGGAGGCCGGGTCGTACGACGGGGTGGACGCGAGCGCCAGGATCTTGCCGGTCGACGGCTCGATCGCGACGACGGCGCCCGTGTTGTTGCCCAGGCCCTCGAAGGCGGCCTTCTGCGCGGCGCCGTTGAGGGTGGTGACGACGTCGCCGCCCTTCTTCTTCTCGCCGGTGAACATGGCGAGGGTGCGGTCGAAGAAGAGCCGGTCGTCGTTGCCGGTGAGGATGCCGTCCTCGATCTTCTCGATCTGGTTGGCGTCGTACGCCTGCGAGGCGTAACCGGTCACCGGGGCCCACATGGGGCCGTCCACGTAGGTCCGCTTGAACTTGTAGAACTTGTCGCCCGAGTCGACGGAGCCGGTGATCGGCTTGCCGTCGACGATGATGTTGCCGCGCTCGTTCGAGTAGCGCTCGATCTGGATGCGCCGGTTCTTGGGGTTGGCGTTCAGCTCGTCGGCACGGACGAACTGGAGCCAGTTGTCGCGCACGAGCAGGGCGAGGACGAGCAGGCCGCAGAAGATCGCGACCCGGCGCAGCGGCTTGTTCACGGACGGACCACCTGGGTCATCTCGGCGTCGGGATTCGGTGCGGGGGAGGGCGCCGGACGGCGCGCGGTGTCGCTGATCCGGATCAGGATGCCGATCAGGGCCCAGTTGGCGATCACGGACGAACCGCCGTACGCGAGGAACGGCATCGTCATGCCGGTGAGCGGGATGAGCCCCATCACACCGCCGGCCACGACGAAGATCTGCAGCGCGAAGGCGCCGGAGAGGCCCATCGCGAGCAGCTTGCCGAAGGGGTCGCGGGCGGCGAGGGAGGTGCGGATGCCGCGCTCGATGATCAGGCCGTACAGCAGCAGGAAGACCATGACGCCGGTCAGGCCGAGCTCCTCGCCGACGGTGGCGAAGATGAAGTCGGAGTTGGCGGCGAACTGGATGAGGTCGGAGTTGCCCTGGCCGAGGCCGGTGCCGAGGATGCCGCCGGAGCCGAAGGACATCAGCACCTGCGTCATCTGGTCACAGGCGTACGCCATGTTCGAGCCCTCGGGGGCCGTCTTGAGGCACTCGAAGGGGTCGAGCCAGGCCGCCACGCGCGACTGCACGTGGCTCGCCGTGGAACCGACGACCACCGCGCCCGCGACGGCCATCAGCAGACCCATGACGATCCAGCTGGTCCGCTCGGTCGCCACGTACAGCATGATCACGAACATGCCGAAGAACAGCAGCGAGGTGCCGAGGTCGTTCTCGAAGACCAGGATGAGGAGGCTGACCGCCCAGATCGTCAGGATCGGGCCGAGGTCGCGGCCGCGCGGCAGGTAGAGCCCCATGAAGCGGCGGCTGGCCAGGGCCAGCGCGTCCCGCTTCACCATCAGGTAGCCGGAGAAGAAGACGGCGAGGACGAGCTTGGCGAACTCACCGGGCTGGATCGAGAAGCCGCCGATGCGGATCCAGATCTTGGCGCCGAAGACGTCCGCGCCGAGGCCGGGGACCAGCGGCAGCAGCAGGAGCACCAGCGCCACGACCATGGAGATGTACGTGTACCGCTGGAGGACCCGGTGGTCCTTGAGCAGCAGCAGCACGCCCACGAACATGGCGATGCCGATCGCCGAGTACATCATCTGGTTCGGCGCGGACGGGCTGAAGGCCCCGTAGCTGCGCTTCGCCAGGGAGATCAGCCGCGGGGACTGGTCCAGCCGCCAGATCAGCACCAGGCCCATGCCGTTGAGCAGGGTCGCGAGCGGCAGCAGCAGCGGGTCCGCGTACGGCGCCCACTTGCGGACGACGAGGTGGGCGACGGTCGCGAGGAGCGCGAGACCGAGCCCGTAGCCGAGCATGCCGGAGGGCACCTCGCCGTCCAGCGCGAGCCCCACGTTGAGGTACGCGAACACCGGGATCGCGACGGCGAAGGCGAGCAGCGCCAGCTCGGTGTTGCGGCGGCTCGGCGCCTCGATCGCGCCGATGGTGGTCGTGTTGGTGACAACGCTCATGGTGGTGAAAGGCCCCCTACGGGTGCTTACTGCTTGCCGCAGTTCGAGGCCAGCTTCTGCTCCTCCGGAGTGAGGGTGGGACCCGGGGTCGGAGCGGCTGCGGTGGGCTTGGATTCGGGCTTGGCGGCGGCCCCGTCGGCCGGCTTCTCGGCCGCCTCGGCGGCGGCCTTCTCCTTGTCGGCCTTCTCCTTGGCCACACGGCGCTCTTCGGTCTTCTTGCAGGCCGAGGCCTGCACCGCCAGCTCGGAGATCTTCGTCTGGGCCTTGGCGAGGCTGCCGCCCGCGATGGTGTCCTCGACCTGCTTCCGCTGGTAGGCGGGGAGGTACTTGAGTTCGATCTCGGGGTGGTCCTTCTCGACCTCCGAGAGCTTCACCCAGGCGAGGTCCTGGCTGATGCCCCGGTACAGCGCCACGTGCTCGGCGTTGGAGCCCACGTAGTACTGGGTCTGGGTCCAGCGCCAGCCGCCGTACGCGCCGCCGGCGAGGAGGCCGAGCGCGAGGACGAGGATCAGGGTGCGCCCGATCCACCGCCGCTTGCGGCGCGGCTTGGCGAAGTCGTCCTCGGTGTACGAGTCGAAGGCGCCGTGCGGCGGCCCGCCGTAGCCGTGGTCGTCGCCGCTGCCGGGCGGGCCGAAGCCGCCGGCGGGCGGCTGGTGGTGCGGGGCGGGGCGGCCGAGTCCGGAGGCGCGGCCGGCCGGGGTCTGCATGGCGCCGCCGTCGTTCAGCTGCTGCTGGTTCTCGGCGACCGCGCCGACGACGACCGGGGTGTCGCTGAGGTGGCCGGCGAGGGTGTCGCCGCCGTCGACGTCGAGGACGTCGGCGACGATCACCGTGATGTTGTCGGGGCCGCCGCCGCGCAGCGCGAGCTGGATCAGCTCCTGCACGGTCTCCTGCGGGCCCTGGTAGCTGGCGAGGGTGTCCTCCAGGGTCTGGTGGGACACGACGCCGGACAGTCCGTCGGAGCAGATCAGGTACCGGTCGCCGGCGCGGACCTCGCGGATGGAGAGGTCGGGCTCGACGTGGTCGCCACTGCCGAGCGCGCGCATCAGGAGCGAGCGCTGCGGGTGGGTGGTGGCCTCCTCCTCGGTGATCCGGCCCTCGTCCACGAGCCGCTGTACCCAGGTGTGGTCCTGGGTGATCTGGGTGAGGACGCCGTCGCGCAGCAGGTACGCGCGGGAGTCGCCGACGTGCACGAGGCCGAGCCGCTGCCCGGTCCACAGGAGGGCGGTGAGCGTGGTGCCCATGCCCTCCAGCTGCGGGTCCTCCTCGACCATCATCCGGAGCTGGTCGTTGGCGCGCTGCACCGCCGTGCCCAGCGAGGTGAGGATGTCGGAGCCCGGGATGTCGTCGTCGAGGACGACGAGCGTCGAGATCACCTCGGAGGAGGCGACCTCGCCGGCGGCCTGGCCGCCCATGCCGTCGGCGATCGCGAGGAGACGGGGACCGGCGTAACCGGAGTCCTCGTTGCCCTCGCGGATCATGCCCTTGTGCGAGCCCGCGGCGAATCGCAGGGACAGACTCATGCCCACCTGCCCTGTCGCCGCTGCATCGGGGTACAGCCGGTCTCGACCCACACTGCCCACCCTCCGGTCGCTCCGGTCAGCTCGCTCATTGTCGTACTACTTCCGCAGCTCGATGACGGTCTTGCCGATGCGGATCGGCGCCCCCAGCGGAATCGGCGTCGCGGTGGTGAGGCGGGTCCGGTCGAGGTACGTGCCGTTCGTGGACCCGAGGTCCTCGACGATCCACTGGCCGTCCCGGTCGGGGTAGATCCGGGCGTGCCGGCTGGACGCGTAGTCGTCGTCCAGCACGATCGTCGAGTCGTGCGCCCGGCCCAGCGTGATCGTCTGGCCCTGGAGGGCGACGGTGGTGCCGGTGAGGGTGCCCTCGGAGACGACCAGCTTCGTCGGCGCACCGCGCCGCGACCGGCCGCCGCCGGACTGCTGCGGCTGCTGGCCGCGCTGCTGCGGCGGAGCGGCCTGCTGGCGCCCGCTCTGCTGAGGACGCGCCTCCTGGCGGCGCGAACCGCGCTGGGTCACCCGCGTACCGAACAGGTCGCTGCGGATGACCTGGACGGCCACGATGACGAACAGCCACAGAACGGCCAGGAAACCCAACCGCATGACCGTCAGGGTCAGCTCTGACATTGCCCCCGCTTCACCCTTCGGCTTGCCGGTAAACGATGGTGGTGCTGCCCACGACGATCCGCGAGCCGTCGCGGAGCGTAGCGCGGGTGGTGTGCTGTCCGTCCACCACGATGCCGTTGGTGGATCCGAGATCCTGGATCGTCGAGGGCGTTCCGGTCCGGATCTCGCAGTGCCGGCGGGACACGCCGGGATCGTCGATCCTCACGTCCGCGTCGGTGCTGCGGCCGAGGACCAGGGTCGGGCGGGAGATCTGGTGGCGGTTGCCGTTGATCTCGATCCAGCGGCGCACCTGGGTGCCGCCGGGCGCCGGGGGACGGCCGCCGGCGGCGGGCCGGTGACCCGCGCCGCCGGGCGGCGAGGGAGGCATCGGCGGAGCGCCGGGCGGGGGCCCCTGCGGGGGGTACCCGTAGCCGCCGGGGCCCTGCTGCTGGTGGTGGGGCTGGTGCTGCCCGCCGTGCTGCTGCCCGGCGGACGGCTGCGGCTGGGACGTGCTCGACGCGAGCGTACGGCTGCGCACCCGGTACAGGCCGGTGTCGAGGTCGTCGGCCTTCTCCAGGTGGACCTTGATCGGTCCCATGAAGGTGTACCGCTGCTGCTTGGCGTAGTCCCGGACCAGCCCGGCGAGCTCGTCGCCCAGCTGCCCCGAGTAGGGGCTCAGGCGCTCGTAGTCGGGCGCGCTGAGCTCCACGATGAAGTCGTTGGGGACGACGGTCCGCTCGCGGTTCCAGATCTGCGCGTTGTTGTCGCACTCGCGCTGGAGCGCGCCGGCGATCTCGACCGGCTGGACCTCGGACTTGAACACCTTGGCGAAGGTGCCGTTGACCAGACCTTCGAGACGCTGCTCGAAACGCTTCAGGACTCCCATGGGGCACCTCCTCCGTCGTTGCCGTCCTGGTACTGCTTACTGATCGTATCCACGCGTCGGGAAATCGGCTGGTTCCCCTTCTCTGCCCTGTGGACGAGTGTCACCTCTCACAGGCCCTCCCCCCAGGGATCGTAGAGGGGGCTTGTGGACAGTGTCCCGCACGAGGCTGTCCGACAGGAGAGCCGGAGGGCGGGAGCGAGCGAGTCGATCGGGGCGGCCGGCGCCGCAACCTCCCGCTTCTCCCCTGTCTCTCCCCTCTCTCCCCTCTTTCCCCTGTGTCCCTTCTCTCCTTCTTCTCCTTACTTCTCCCCTCCGTTCCTCCCCCCTGTGTTTCTCCCCCGTTCTCCTGTCCCCGGCCCCTCCGGCCCCGGTCCTTGCGTCCTCCGGTCCTTCCGTCCTTGCGGCCTGCGCCGGGGAGGGCGGGAGGGACTCTTCCCCGATCCCTCCCCGGCCCCGCTCCCGGTCTCTCCCCCCGGCGTCTCTCCCGGGCCTTTCCCGGAGGGCGGCGGCGTCCTTCCCTCCCCTCCTCTGTTCTGCTCGCGGGGGGCCGAAACAACGGATGTGAATCCACCGTCTCCGACGTGCTAATCTTCAGATGTCGCCAGGCGCTCCCACCGAAAGGTGAGAGACCGGGAGACCACCCAATGCGCGGGTGGCGGAATAGGCAGACGCGCTGGATTCAGGTTCCAGTGCCCGAAAGGGCGTGGGGGTTCAACTCCCCCCTCGCGCACCAGACGGAAGCCCCGTAGGTCCCAGACCTACGGGGCTTCCGCGTTGTCCGGAACCGGTGACGCCCCGTCTTTCGTCGCTCCGGGCCGCGACGAAAGAGGGACGCCGCGGGGCCGGACCGCTGCCTAGGGTGCGAGCGTGGAAGCGACACGGGTGGGAACCGCGGCCGGGAAGACGGCCGCCGGACGGACGGAAGCCGGGAGGACGGGGGACGGTAAAGCGGGGGACGGGCGCGGGATCGGGGCCAGGACGGCCGCCGCGTGGAGATGGCTCGTGCCCGCCGGGGAGTGGTCGCGTCGCAGGACCGTCGGAGAGGCCGCCCTCACCGCCGTCGTCGCCCTGCTCGCCGCAGGCACCGAGGAACTGCTCGGCGGAGAGGGATGGCAGCTCGCCGCGGTCGCCGTCGCCGCGGCCGTACTGTCGCTGCTGCGCCGCCGGTTCCCCGCCGGCGTGCTCGTCCTCACCGCCGCGCTCGCCCCCGCCGTTCCCGGCCTCGGCGCGCTGCTGCTCGTCCTCGGCTGGTCCGCCGGCGGCCACATCGTCGGCGTCGGCCGGGCCCTGCACGCCTACGTCGCGGCCTACGTCCTCAACGTCGGCTGCACCCTGCTCGTCAGCTGGGACCGGCAGCGGCTGCTCACCCTCGCCTTCATGGCGACCCTCTACTACCTGGGCACCACCCTCGCGCCCGGCCTCGCCCACCGCTACTGGGCCCAGCGCCGCACCCTCCTCCACGCCCTCCAGGAGCGCAACGTACGGCTGGTGAGCGAGCGGGCGATGATCGGACGGAACGCCCGGCTGCGGGAGCGGCAGCGCATCGCCCAGGACATGCACGACAGCCTCGGGCACCAACTCGCCCTGATCGCCGTGCAGACCGGCGCGCTGGAGGTCGACCGCGAGCTGACCGAACGGCAGCGCCAGGTCGTCGGCGTGCTCAGGAACGCGTCCGTGACCGCCATGCACGAACTGCGGGAGGTCGTCGGCATACTCCGGGACGGCACCGAGGCCCCCGACCCCGACACCGGCCCGGTGGCCGCCGGCGACGAGAGCGGCCGGGCGGCCCGCGGGATCGCCGGCATCGAAGGACTCGTCGCCTCCGCGCGCGCTGCCGGAAACCGCGTCGCACTGCGGCGCAGCGGAGTCGAGCGGCCCCTGGAGCCGGCCGCCGGGCACGCGGCGTACCGCATGGCCCAGGAAGCGCTCACCAACGCCTACAAGTACGCCCCCGGCGCCCCGATCAGCGTCGAACTGCGCTACGAACCGGACACGTTCGTCGTCGAGGTCTTCAACGAGGAGCCGGCCGACGGCCCCGCGGAAGGCGTCGTCAGCGGCGGCCAGGGCCTGGCAGGACTCGTCGAACGGGCCCGCCTCGTCGGCGGCATGTGCCACGCGGGACCCGCCGACGGCGGAGGGTTCCGGGTCGCCGGGATGCTGCCGTACGGCTCCGCGCCGACCGGCGAATCCGCGCCTTTGGTCGATGCGGCCGACGACTTCCGGCAGCAGTCGACGAAGCCCCTCGGCGGAGAGAGTCGTCCCGTACCGGCCGGAGATCCCGACTGGACCTTCACGGAACGGGAGTTGGCGATGGCACTGCACGGAGGAAGGACACGGAGCACCGGGGCATCGGTCGCGCTCGGCTGCGGCATCGCCTTCGCGGCGCTCGTCGTCCTGCTCGTCGCGGCCGGCTTCGGCCTCTACCACCTCGTCGGGTCCTTCCAGGAGGACATGGTCACGCCCGAGAAGTACGAGTCGATCGCGGTCGGCACCGCCGAGGCCGACGTCCGGGCCGCGCTGCCCGGCTCCGAATCCCTCGCCGTGCTCGGCATCACCGACAAGGGAGGGCCCGCCAGACCCGCGGGCTCCGACTGCCTCGTCGTGCTCTCCACCGAGATGGGTGACGACTTCGAGGAGGACCCCGTTTTCCGGTTCTGCTTCAAGGACGGCAAGCTGATCGAGAAGAAGTCGTACGTCGTGAGGCAGTAGCGCCTCGGCGGCCCGTACCGAAGCGTTGGGGGAGGCGCAGTGCTGTCAGAGGGGACGGGACGGTCCGGGCGGCCAGTCCGGGTCGTCAAGGTCGTGGTCGCCGACGACGAGCCGCTGATCAGGGCGGGGATCAGGATGATCCTCAACTCCGATCCGGACATCCAGGTGGTCGCCGAGGCCGCGAACGGCCGCGAGGCCGTCGACGCGGCCCGCGCGCACGCCGCCGACGTCGTGCTGCTGGACATCCAGATGCCGGTCCTCGACGGGCTCTCCGCCCTTCCTGAGCTGCGCAGGGCCGCACCGGCGGCGCGGGTGATCGTGCTGACCACCTTCGGCGAGCGGGAGAACGTCCTGCGGGCGCTGGAGCACGGCAGCGCCGGCTTCCTGCTGAAGGACACCGCCCCCGCCGAACTGATCGGGGCCGTCCGGGCCGCGGCGGCAGGCGACGCCTACCTCTCGCCGGCGGCGACCCGGCACGTCGTCGAACGGCTCGCCTCCGGCCGCGAGACCGCACGCGCCGAGGAGGCCCGCGGGCGGATCGCCGCACTCGGCGAGAAGGAGCGGGAAGTACTGGCCGTCCTCGGCGAAGGACTCTCCAACGCCGACGCGGGCCGCAGACTGCACATGAGCGAGGCGACCGTGAAGACCTACGTCAGCCGGATCCTCGCCAAGCTCCAGTGCGAGAACCGCGTCCAGGCGGCGCTGCTCGCACGGGACGCGGGGCTGTAGCGCCGGAGACCGCCAGGACAGGCCACCAGGGGAGACCACCAGGGGGAGCCGGTGGGGAGGTCGGTGGGGCGGTCAGCGGGCTTGTTCGGCGGGGTGGTCAGTCGGGGCGGGGAGGTCGGCGGGGCCCGTCGCGTTGTAGCGGAGGAGATAGCCGGCGAAGCGGGCCAGGTCCTCGCCCGACCAGTCCTTCAGGCGCTCCTGATAGGCGGCGAGACGGTTGGCCTGGGCGGTGGCGAGCACCGCGAGACCGGCCTCCGTGGGGTGCAGCACCTGCACCCGGTGGTCCTCGGCGGCGGGCCGGCGCTCCACCAGGCCCAGCTTCTCCAGGCCGCCCAGCTGACGGCTGACCGTCGACTTGTCCAGGAGGTAGTGCGCCGCGAGATCCGTGGCGCGGCAGCCGCTCTGCTCCGCGATGTGGGCGAGGAGCGTGTACGAGACGAGCGGGATCTCCGGGTGGACCCGGGCCGCGGCGGCCCGGGCCCGGCGGGCGAAGGCCGTCAGCTCGCGCTGGATGACGTCCACGGACTCCTCGCGCGGTGTGACGGGCGCCGTGTCGGGCGGCGCTCCGGTGTCGGCGTCGGACATGGGGGCTCCTTCGGCGCACTCGCCCTGAACGGACTTTCGGTTGTATAGTACAACGGTTCTTTAGTTGTAAAACCCAACCACTGTCTTCGGAGGCCACCGTGTCCACCGGACCGAACCCCACAGCCGCCGCCCTGCGGCACGTCCTCGGGCACCTCGTCACCCCCCTCCTCATGTGCCTCGGCATGGGCCTCGCCTACCTCGGTGCCTTCCACGCCCCCCAGCCCCACGACCTGCGCGTCGACATCGTCGGCTCCGGGCCCACCACCCAGGTCCTCGCCCAGACCCTCCAGGACAAGGCCGCCGGCGCCCTCGACGTCCGCACCGTCCCCGACCGCGCCACCGCCGCCACCGCCCTCCGGCAGCAGGACAGCTACGGCGCCTACATTCCCGGCGAGCACCCCGAACTCCTCGTCGCCTCCGCCTCCTCCGACACCAGCGCCATGGCCGTCGAGAAGGTCTTCACCCAGGTCGCCGCCGGCCAGGACGCCCCCCTCAAGGTCACCGACCTCGCCCCCACCGCCTCCGGCGACCCCACCGGCCAGGGCGTCTTCTTCCTGCTCGTCGCCGTCAGCATCGGCGCCTACGCCTCCGTCGCCGTCATCGGCGCCGCCGGAGCGGCCCTCCCCATGCGCATCCGCGCCCTGCTCGCCGTCGGCACCTCCCTCGTCGTCAGCCTCATCGGCACCCTCTTCGCCGGGCCCGTCTTCCACCTCGTCGACCACGGCCTCGCCGGCGTCTGGGCGCTCTCCTGGCTCTACGCCGCCGGCATCCTCCTCATCGGCATCGGGCTCCACACCTACCTCCGCCGGTGGACCACGCTCGGCGTGATGGTCCTCTTCGTCATGCTCAACTTCACCAGCTCCGGCGGCATCTACCGCCCCGAGCTCCAGCCCGGCTTCTTCGGCTCCCTGCACGCCTTCTGGAACGGCGCCGGCCTCGTCGAGGGCATCCGGGGCCACGTCTACCTCGACGGACACGGCCTCGGCGGCAACGTCCTCGTCCTCGCCCTCTGGTTCCTCGCCGGAGTCCTCCTCGTCACCCTCGCCGGCCGCACCGAGGCCCGGCGGAACGCCCTGGCCGCCGCCCACGAGCAGCCGCGGAAGGAGACGAAGCCGGAGGAGACGAAGCCGGAGGCGGGATCCGGCGCGGAGACGGAGAGCGAGGAGGAGATGGAAGAGGCCGTGGCCGTCTGACCAGGGACCGGCGGTTGTCCACAGGCCGTTGTCCACAGGGGGAGACGGCCGATCAAGACCGGCTGTACCGTCAGGCCCGGAAGTCGTCGGACCCACCGTCCGACCAGTCAACGGGGGAGGTCGTCCCATGGACGAGAACCAGGCCGTCGTGCCGGGACAGCGTGGCGGAACGGACGGGCAGCGCATCCCGCACGTGCCCGGATTCGTACGGCGCGGCACCGCGGAGCACTCCCCCAGGGACATCGGCAAGCGGCTGCGCACCACCGTCCCCCGCTCCTCCCACGCGGAGCTGACCCTCCCCGCCGGCCGCCCCGACGCGGTCCGCGCCGTCGAGGAGTCCAGCCGCGGCCGGGTTCCCGAGCTCACCCCCATCCGCGTCGGCCGCATGGCCGCCAACCCCTTCGCCTTCCTGCGCGGCTCCGCCGGCCTCATGGCCCACGACCTCGTCGGCACCCCCGTCACCGGCGTCGCCGCCCAGCTCTGCGGCGACGCCCACGCCGCCAACTTCGGCCTCTACGGCGACGCCCGCGGCCGGCTCGTGATGGACCTCAACGACTTCGACGAGACCGCCGTCGGCCCCTGGGAATGGGACCTCAAGCGGCTCGCCACCTCCCTCGTCCTCGCCGGCCGCGTCGTCGGCGCCGACGAGGACACCTGCCGGGCCGCCGCCTTCGACACCGTCGGCGCCTACCGGCGCACCATGCGCCTCCTCGCCCGGCTCCCCGCCCTCGACGCCTGGAACGCGATACCCGACGAGGAACTCGTCTCCCACACCGACGCCCGCGATCTCCTCGGCACCCTGGAACGCGTCTCCGCCAAGGCCCGCAACAACACCAGCGCCCGGTTCGCCGCCCGCTCCACCGAGGCCGTCGCCGACACCGACGGCGGCGGACGCCGCTTCGTCGACGCGCCCCCGGTCCTGCGCCGGGTCCCCGACGCCGAGGCCGCGGCCGTCACCACCGCCCTCGGCGAGTACCTGGAGACCGTCTCCGAGGACCGCCGCCCGCTCCTCGCCCGGTACACCGTCCACGACGTCGCCTTCCGGGTCGTCGGCACCGGCAGCGTCGGCACCCGCTCCTACGTCGTCCTGCTCCTCGACCACCGCGGCGAACCGCTCGTCCTCCAGGTGAAGGAAGCCCGCCCGTCGGTCCTCCTGCCCCACCTGCCCGCCGCCGGGTTCGCCGTCCCCGACCCCGGCCACGAGGGCCGGCGCGTCGTCCTCGGCCAGAAGCGCATGCAGGTCGTCAGCGACATCCTGCTCGGCTGGACCACGGTCGACGGGCGCCCCTTCCAGGTGCGCCAGTTCCGCAACCGCAAGGGCAGCGTCGACCCCGCCGCGCTCACCGCCGACCAGGTGGACGACTACGGCCGCATGACCGGCGCACTCCTCGCCCGCGCCCACGCCCACAGCGCCGACCCGCGCCTGATAGCCGGCTACTGCGGCAAGAACGAGGAGTTCGACGAAGCCGTGGCCGCCTTCGCCGTCACCTACGCCGACCGCACCACCGCCGACCACGCCGACCTGCTCACGGCGATCCGCACCGGCCGCATGGCGGCGGAGCTCGGGGTCTGACGAAGGGGGGCGGGCGACGGCGGGTACGGGCGGCGAAGGGGGTCGGCGACGGCGGGGCGGCGAGGCGCGGCGAAAGTCAGCGAGGCGTGGCGAGGGTCGGCGAGGCGTGGTGAGAGTCGGCGAGGCATGGCGAGGGTCGGGCCGTTGCGCGGCATGACGAAAACGGGGGGAGGGGGAGGGGAGGGAGGGGGGAGGGCCCCCGGACAGGACCTAGGCTTGAGGAGTCGGGCCGGAACGAGGACGTGGGCGGGCGGGAACGTGAGCGAGGACCAGCACCAGGACCAGGACCGGGGCGAGAGCCAGGGCCAGGATCAGGGCGAGAGCCAGGACCGGCGCGAGAGCCAGGACCGGCGCGAGAGCCAGGACCGGCGCGAGAGCCAGGGCCAGAAGCAGGGCCAGGAGCAGGCGCTTGGGGGTGAGCGGCCGGAGGCTCGGCTGGAGCGGGCCGTGCGGGTGGCCGAGCAGGCGCTGATCGAGTTCGAGATCGCCGTGGAGACCTTCCGGGTCGAGGTGGAGAACTTCTCGCGGCTGCACCACCAGAAGCTGGGTCCGATGTACGCGCGGCTCGACGAGCTGGACGCTTCGATCGCGGAGGCGCGGGCCGAGAAGAGCGGTGATCCGGAGGACCTGCGGCGGGCCCAGGAGGCGCGGGCCGCGGTGCTGCCGCTGCCCGGGGTGGAGGCGCTGTTCGACGACTGGATCGACTCCGAGGGGCTCTCCCCGGAGGCGGCCGCGATGCTGACCGAGCGGCCGGTGCGGCCGCCGCAGCGGGTGCGGCCCAGCGAGGAGGTCCGCCGGCTCTACCGCGAGCTGGCCCGCAAGGCCCATCCGGACCTGGCGCGGGAGGACGACGAGCGCAAGCGGCGGGAGGAGTTCATCACCCGTGTGAACGCCGCCTACGCGCGGGGCGACGAGACGGCCCTGCGGGAGCTGGCCGACGAGTGGGAGGCGGGCCCGGTGCCGGCCGAGGAGCGGCTCGGCGAGAGCGAGGAGCTGTACGCGCGGCTGGAGTGGCTGGCGCAGCGCAAGGACCTGCTGTCGGCGCTGGCCCGGGAGCTGGAGGACAGCGCCATCGGCTCGATGCTGCGGCTGGCGCCGGAGGACCCGGACCGGCTCCTGGAGGAGATCGCCGAGCAGCTCCGCGGCCAGGTGTCCGAGCGAGAGGCCGAGCTTGCCACGCTGGTGCAGTAGGTTTTCCCAGGTCGAGGCGGTTGACGCCGTACAGGAGAGAAGGTCGTTCCCATGAGTTTCGCCCCGCTGCCGTCGGTGCCCGCCGCGTCCGTCCCCGCCGATGCCCTGGTGCTCGACGTGCGGGAGGACGACGAGTGGGCGGCCGGGCGGGTCGAGGGCGCGGTGCACGTGCCGATGAGCGACTTCGTGGCCCGGTTCGCCGAGGTCGGCGAGGTGCTCGCCGAGCGCGGCCGCGCCTATGTGATGTGCCGGGTGGGCGGCCGGTCGGCGCAGGTCACGCAGTACCTGGTGCAGCAGGGGTACGACGCGGTGAACGTGGACGGCGGGATGGTGGCCTGGGAGGGCGCCGGGCGTCCCGTGGTCGCGGACAACGGTCCCGGGTTCGTCGCCTGAGCCGTGCCCTTCCGGGTCAGCCCAGGGGGTGGGCGGCGATGAGGTCGCCCAGGGTCTCCTCGTGGGCGGCGGCCGGGCCGAGGGAGAGTTCGAGGTACTTGGCCCAGGCGTGGTAGCGGTGCAGCGGGTAGTCGGTGTCGGCGCCGAAGCCGCCGTGCAGGTGCTGGGCGGTCTGGACGACCCGGCGCACGCCCTCCGAGGCCCAGATCTTGGCGACGGCGAGGTCGGCTTCTGCGGGCAGGGCCGCGTCGGCGGCCGTGGAGACGCGCCAGGCGGCCTGCCACAGGGTGGCCTCCATCGCGCGGAGGTCGATGTAGCGGTCGGCGGCCTGGACGGCGACGGCCTGGAAGGTGGCCACGGGGTGGCCGAACTGTTCGCGCTTCCCGGTGTACTGGCTGGTCATGGTGAGGACCTGTTCGCCGAGGCCGAGGGCGAGCGCGCAGGTGCCGGTGGTGAGCAGGGCGCGCAGCGCCGGCCAGGCGTCGGCGGAGTCGAGGACGCGGTCGTCGGTGAGGCGGGCGCCGTCGAGCCGTAGCCGGGCGAGGCGTTCGCCGTGGGTGCCGTACTGGGCGTCGAGGGCGAGCCCCTGGTGGTCGCGGGGGAGCAGGGCGAGGACCGTGCGGCCGTCCGTGGTGTGGGCGGGGACGGCGGTCAGGTCGGCGTGGTGGGCCCACGGGACGTGGTCGGTGGTGCCGTCGAGGATCCAGTGGGTGCCGTCGTGGCGGGCGGTGACGGCCCGCTCGGCGGGCTCGTGGCCGGTGGCGCCGTGGGAGGCGGCGGTGAGGACGAGCCGCCCCGCGCCGACCTCGGGCAGGAGCGCGGCGGCCGTGCCGGCCGGGGCGTGGCGCTGGAGGACGTGGGCGACGGCGGCGGTCTCCAGGAGGGGGACGCGGGCCAGGACCCGGGCGGACTCGCGCAGGACCAGGCAGAGGGCGACGGCGTCGAGGCCGGCGCCGCCGTGCTCCGGGGCGACGAGGAGACCGAGGAGGTCGGTGGCGGCGAGTCGCTTCCACAGGGTCCGGTCGAGGTCGTCGGCGACGGCGGTCGGGGTGAGGGCGGGGCTGGGCACGGCGTCGGGCGTGACGTCGGCGAAGACGGTACGGGCCGCCTCCGCGGCTGCCTGCTGCTCCTCGGTGAACGTGAAGTCCATGGGCCTGTCCTTCCGTTGCTGTCCGGTGCCGCCCGGCGGCCCGTCAGGCAGCGCTGTGCTGACGGGCCGTCAAGATAGAACAGGTTCTAGCGGAAGGGAATGGGGACGGCCCGGTCGGCCGGGCCGAGGGGGCCGGTGGGGCTCAGCGGTCGAAGTCCAGCTCCACGTCGGGGGTGGCCGGGTGGGACTGGCAGGCCAGGACGTATCCGGCGTCGGTCTCCTCCGGTTCGAGGGCGAAGTTGCGGTCCATGCGGACCTCGCCGCCGACGACGAAGGCCCGGCAGGTGCCGCAGACCCCGCCCTTGCAGGCGTAGGGGGCGTCGGCGCGGGCGCGCAGGACGGTGTCGAGCAGGCTCTCGCCGCGCTCGACGGGCCAGGTGCCGGAGCGGCCGTGGAGGGTGGCCGTGAGGGTGGCGTGGGCCGGGGTGTCGGCGGTGGGGACGGGTGCGGGGCCCGAGCCGTCGTCGACGTGGAAGATCTCCTGGTGGACGCGGGCGCGGTCGACGCCGAGGCCGCGCAGGGCCCGCTCGGCGCCCTGGACGAGGCCGTAGGGACCGCAGAGGAACCAGCCGTCGACGGCGCCGACCGGCAGGAGGGCGGGCAGGAGGGCGGCGAGCCGCTCCTCGTCGAGGCGGCCGGAGGGGAGGCCGGCCTGCTGCTCCTCGCGGGAGAGGACGGTGACGAGCTGGAAGCGCTCGGGGTGGCGGTCCTTCAGGTCGGCGACCTCGTCGAGGAACATCGTGGAGGCGGCGGTGCGGTCGCTGCGGATCAGGCAGAACCGGGCCTCGGGTTCGCGGTCGAGGAGGGTGGCGGCCATGGAGAGCACCGGGGTGATGCCGCTGCCGCCGGCGACGGCGGCGAAGTGTCCGGGGCGCGGGTCGAGGACGAAGCGGCCGGCGGGGGCCATCACGTCGACGGTGTGGCCGGGGGCGAGTTCCTTGAGGGCCCAGGTGGAGAAGGCCCCGCCGTCGACGAGGCGGATGCCGACGCGGAGTTCGGGCCGCTCGCCGGCCGGGGCGGCGGCGGAGCAGATCGAGTAGGTACGGCGGATCTCCTGGCCGGACTCGTCGGCGCGGCGCAGGGCGAGGTGCTGGCCGGGGCGGTGCCGGAAGGTCTCGTGGAGGGCTTCGGGGACCTCGAAGGTGACGGCCACGGAGTCGTCGGTGAGCCGCTCGACCCTGCTCACCGGGAGCGGGTGGAACATCTACAGCTCCTTGAAGTGGTCGAAGGGCTCGCGGCAGGAGGCGCAGCGGCGCAGGGCCTTGCAGGCGGTGGAGGAGAAGCGGCTGAGGAGCTCGGTGTCCGTGGAGCCGCAGTGCGGGCAGCGGATGGCCAGGGTGAGGGCGACGGGTCCGCCGGCGGGGCCCTGGGGGCGGGGCGGGGCGATGCCGAACTCGGTGAGTTTGCGGCGGCCTTCCTCGCTGATGTCGTCGGTGGACCAGGCGGGGGCGAGGACGGTGACGACGGTGACCTCGGGGATGCCGTGCTCGTGGAGGGCGTGCTCGATGTCGGTGGACATCGTCTCCACGGCGGGGCAGCCGGTGTAGGTGGGGGTGAGGGCGACCTCGACGCGGCCGGGGCCGGTGACGTGGACGCCGCGCAGCACGCCCAGGTCGGCGAGGGTGAGGACGGGCAGCTCGGGGTCGGGGACGGCGCCGGCGATCCGGGCCAGCTCCGCCTCCAGGGGGGTGGTGGCGGTGGTCACCATGTCGCCCCCGGGTGGCTGCGGTGGAGGTGCTGCATCTCGGCGAGCATCCGGCCGAAGTGCTCGGTGTGGAGGCCCTGGCGGCCGGCTCCGGCGCGCCAGGCGCCGGTGCGGGAGCCGGTGGGGACGGGGAGGCCGGCGCGGGTGAGGACCGCGGTGACGGAGTCCAGCCAGGCGGCTTCGAGGGCGTTGGGGTCGACGTCGAGGCCGTCGAGGGGCTGGAAGAGCTCGCCGGTGTAGCGCCAGAGGGCGTCGCACGCCTGGCGCATGCGGCGGTGGCTCTCCTCGGTGCCGTCGCCGAGGCGGAGGGTCCAGTGCTCGGCGTGGTCCTGGTGGTAGGCGACTTCCTTGACGGCCTTGGCGGCGAGTCCGGCCAGGGGGCCGTCGCCGGCGGCCAGCGCCGCGTAGAGCAGCCGCTGGTAGGTGGAGAAGTACAGCTGGCGGGCGATGGTGTGGGCGAAGTCGCCGTTGGGCTGCTCGACCAGCTGGACGTTGCGGAAGGCACGCTCCTCGCGGAGGAAGGCGAGTTCGTCCTCGTCGCCGGCGAGGGAGAGGAGGACGCGGGCCTGGCCGAGGAGGTCGAGCGCGATGTTGGCGAGGGCGACCTCCTCCTCCAGGACGGGGGCGCTGCCGGCCCATTCGCCCAGGCGCTGGGCGAGGACGAGGGCGTCGTCGCCGAGGGCGAGGGCGGCGGCGGTGACCGCCGGGTCGGCGGCCGTACGGGGGGCGGCGGTGGTGTCGGTGCCGGTCACAGGTGCTTCACCCCCTCCGGGATCTCGTAGAAGGTCGGGTGCCGGTAGGGCTTGTCGGCGGCCGGTTCGAAGAAGGGGTCCTTCTCGTCCGGGGAGGAGGCGGTGATGGCGGCGGAGGGGACGACCCAGAGGGAGACGCCTTCCATCCGGCGGGTGTAGAGGTCCCGGGCGTTGCGCAGGGCCATCTCCGCGTCGGGGGCGTGGAGGCTGCCGGCGTGGGTGTGGGAGAGCCCTCGGCGGGAGCGTACGAACACCTCCCACAGGGGCCAAGTGTCGCTGCTCATGCCTGTGCCTCCCCGTGCTGTCCGGTGTGCTTGCGCGCGTAGGCCGCGGCGGCCTCTCTGACCCAGGCGCCGTCTTCGTGGGCCTGGCGGCGCTTGGTGATCCGCTGGTCGTTGCAGGGGCCGTTGCCCTTGAGCACGTCCCAGAACTCGGCCCAGTCGATGGGGCCGAAGTCGTAGTGCCCGCGCTCCTCGTTCCACTTCAGGTCGGGGTCGGGGAGGGTGAGGCCGAGGGCCTCGGCCTGCGGGGCGGCGATGTCGACGAAGCGCTGGCGCAGTTCGTCGTTGGAGTGGCGCTTGATCTTCCAGGCCATCGCCTGCGCGGTGTGGGTCGATTCGTCGTCCGGGGGGCCGAACATCATCAGGGACGGCCACCACCAGCGGTCCACCGCGTCCTGGGCCATGGCGTGCTGGGCCTCGGTGCCGCGGGAGAGGGCGAGCAGGGCTTCGTATCCCTGGCGCTGGTGGAAGGACTCCTCCTTGCAGACGCGGACCATGGCCCGGGCGTAGGGGCCGTAGGAGCAGCGGCAGAGGGGGACCTGGTTGGTGATGGCGGCGCCGTCGACGAGCCAGCCGATGGCGCCGACGTCGGCCCAGGTGAGGGTGGGGTAGTTGAAGATCGAGGAGTACTTCTGGCGGCCGGTGTGGAGCTTGTCGAGGAGCTCGTCGCGGCTGACGCCGAGGGTCTCGGCGGCGCTGTAGAGGTACAGGCCGTGGCCGGCCTCGTCCTGGACCTTGGCCATGAGGATGGCCTTGCGGCGCAGCGAGGGGGCGCGGGTGATCCAGTTCGCCTCGGGCTGCATGCCGATGATCTCGGAGTGGGCGTGCTGCGCGATCTGGCGGACGAGGGAGGCGCGGTACGCCTCCGGCATCCAGTCGCGCGGCTCGATGCGCTCGTCGGCGGCGACCGCGGCGTCGAACACCGCCTCGCGGGCGGCCTGCGCCGCCGCGTCCGCGGCGTCCGCGCCGGGCGCTTCCGCGGTCACTGCCGTCCCTGCCGTCCCTGCGGTCATCGGACCCCCTACCGACCGATCGTTCGGTTGAATGACTTCAATGGTGGGTCGGCGGCCCGTATGGTGTCAACCCTGTGGATAACCGCCTGCTCCGTTCGAGGCGCAGACGAGCGGGCCACCGGCGGGACGGGATCGGGTCGGGAGGCCCGGGATCGGGGTGGGATGAGCGCGCACATCGACGGCAGCGGGGAGCGGCGGCCGACCGGGGGAATCCTGGCGCTGTCCATGCCGTACCAGGTGGTGGCGGCGGTGGCGCTCGCCGCCGCGGCGGTCCTCGCCTGTCTGCACCTGGCCATGGTCTTCCTGCACGTGGCGCCGTCGAACACGGTCACCAAGCAGCACGGGCAGGCCGTCGACGACTGGATCTACCCCGAGTTCGAGCAGAACTGGAAGCTCTTCGCGCCCAACCCGCTCCAGCAGAACGTCTCGGTCCAGGTCCGCGCCGAGGTCGCCGGCGCCGACGGCTCCCGCCGCACCACCGACTGGATCGACCTGACCGCCCAGGACGTCGAGGACGTCCGGGGCAGCGTCTTCCCCAGCCACACCCAGCAGAACATGCTGCGCCGCGCGATCGACTGGTACGGCAACGCGCACGACGACGAGGGCCGCCCCAAGGGCGTGCGGGGCCGGCTCTCGGAGGCGTACATGCGCCGCATCGTGCTGCTCCGCATCGAGGGGCCGGAGGCGCGCGCGGACGTCGGCGGGAAGGTGGAGCGGATCCAGCTCCGGCGGACCGTGCGGCCCGTGCCCTCCCCGCACTGGAGCACCGAGAAGCGCTCCACCGAGCCCGCCAGCCGCCTGATGCCCTGGTGGGACATCACCGACGCCGACCGCAGCCGTACGGAGACGAGCCGATGACCGCCCCCCGCCCCGCTCCGGCCTCGGCTCCGGCGCGCGTGCCCCTCGACCGCAGGCTGGCCCGGGCGGCGCAGACCGTCACCTCGCGCGCGCTGGGCCCGTACCAGACCGCGATCGTCCGGATCGGCTTCTCGCTGACCTGGCTGTTCTTCCTGGTGCGGGAGTTCCCGCACCGGCACGAGATGTACGGTCCCGACGGCCCCTGGTCGTTCGACCTGGCCCGCCGGCTGATCGCCGACAACCGGTCCTTCACCGTCCTGATGTGGTCCGACGGGCGGCTCTGGTTCGAGGTGGTCTACGGGCTGGCGGTGGCGGCCGCCGTGCTGCTGCTCCTCGGCTGGCACACCCGGGCCGTGTCGGTGGTCTTCATGGTCGGCGCGCTCTCGCTGCAGAACCGGTCCGTCTTCCTGGGCGACGGCGGCGACAACGTCGTGCACCTCGTCTCGATCTACCTCACGCTGATCCGCTGCGGCCAGGTCTGGTCCCTGGACGCCCGGCGGGCCGCCCGCCGCGCGGCCCGGGGCGAGGCGGAAGGCGCCGGAAAGCCCGAGCTCGCGGGCCCGGTCCTCTGGATCGTCCTCGGCGGTTTCCTGGTCGCCGCGACCTGGTTCAGCCCAGTCACCGGCGAGTGGTGGATCCACGTGCTGCTCTGGGTGCTCTGGCTCGGCCAGGGCCTGTGGTGGCTGGTCGAGCAGTACGCGCCCGGCGAGCCCCGCGTCCTGCTGGACGTGCTGGCGAACCTCGCCCACAACGCGGCGCTCGCGGTCCTCATGGCCGAGGTCTGCCTGATCTACGCCACCGCCGGCTGGTACAAGATCCAGGGCTCGCGCTGGCAGGACGGCACCGCGCTCTTCTACCCGCTGCACCTGGACTACTTCACGCCCTGGCCGGCCCTCTCCGAGCTGCTCGCCTCCAGCGGGATCATGGTCATGCTGCTCAGCTACGGCACGGTGATCGTGCAGGTCGCCTTCCCGTTCACGCTGTTCAAGCGCAAGGTGAAGAACGTCCTGCTCGTCGCGATGATGCTGGAGCACGCGGGCATCGCGCTCCTGCTCGGCCTGCCGGCCTTCTCGATGGCGATGATCGCCGCCGACGCCGTCTTCCTGCCCACGGTCTTCCTGGTGTGGCTCGGCGCGCGTGCGGCCCGGGGCCGGGACCGGCTGCTGCGGCGCGGACCCGCCGCGGCCGGGCTGCCCCCGCAGCGGCCCGCGGAGGACGCCGCCGGGGAGCCGGCCGGCCGGGGCGCGGGCGCGGACGGCGGCGGGAAGGCGGCCGGGGACTCCGGCGGGGACTCCGGCGGCGGGGCCGCTCCCCGTACCCTCGTCGGGTGAGCACCACCGAAGAACACCCCGCCCCGGCCGGGGCCGAGCCGCTCCAGTACGACGAGGGCTACGGCCCCGAGATCGGCGTCGGCCCGCACCCGGCGCCGTGGCCCGAGGACCCGCGCTACGACCGCGAGCTGCTGGCCGAGGGCGACCGGCGCAACGTCGTGGACGCGTACCGGTACTGGACGCGGGAGGCGATCGTCGCCGACCTGGACACCCGCCGGCACGACTTCCACGTGGCCGTCGAGAACTGGGGCCACGACTTCAACATCGGGTCGGTGGTGCGGACCGCCAACGCCTTCCTGGCCAAGGAGGTGCACATCGTGGGGCGGCGGCGCTGGAACCGGCGCGGCGCCATGGTCACCGACCGCTACCAGCACGTGCGGCACCACCCCGACACCGCGGCGCTCACCGCCTGGGCGGCGGCCGAGGACCTGCCGATCATCGGCATCGACAACCTGCCGGGCTCGGTGCCGCTGGAGCGGACCGTGCTGCCCCGCCGCTGCGTGCTGCTCTTCGGACAGGAGGGGCCCGGGCTGACCGAGGAGGCCCGCCGCCACGTGCGGACGGTCTGCTCGATCGCCCAGTTCGGCTCCACCCGGTCGATCAACGCCGGGGCGGCCGCCGCGATCGCCATGCACGCGTGGATCCAGCGGTACGCCGACGTGCCGGCCCCCGAGTAGGGACGGGCCGCCGGATCAGGCCTGGCGGCGCACCTCGACGACCCGGAAGCGGTTCGAGACGAAGGCGCCGTCGCACAGCGCCGCGTTCGCCGCCGGGTTGCCGCCCGAGCCGTGGAAGTCGGAGAAGGCGGCCGTCTGGTTCACGTACACCCCGCCCGTCAGGTTGAGCGAGAGCTGCGCGGACTCCTCCAGGCAGATCTCCTCCACGGCCCGCTCGGTGTCGGCGGAGGTCGTGTACGCGCCGACCGTCATCGCGCCCTTGTCGCGGATCGTGCGCCGCAGCAGCTCCAGGCCGTCGGCCGTGGAGTCGACCGAGACGGCGAAGGAGACCGGGCCGAAGCACTCGGAGAGGTACGCCGCCTCCGCGTCCGGCTTGGAGCCGTCCAGCTTGACCATGACCGGGGTGCGGACGACCGCGTCCGGGAAGTCCGGGTTGGCCACCTCGCGGGAGGCCAAGGCGACCTCGCCCAGGCCCGCGGCCGCCTCCAGGCGGGCCTTCACGTCCGGGTTCACCAGGGCGCCGAGCAGGGCGTTGGCCCGGGCGTCGTCGCCGAGGAGGCCGCCGACCGCGGCGGCCAGGTCGGCCACCACCTCGTCGTACGACTTGGGGCCCTGGTCGGTGGTGATGCCGTCCCGGGGGATCAGCAGGTTCTGCGGGGTGGTGCACATCTGGCCGCTGTACAGCGACAGCGAGAACGCCAGGTTGGACAGCATCCCCTTGTAGTCGTCGGTGGAGTCGATCAGGACCGTGTTGACGCCGGCCTTCTCCGTGTAGACCTGCGCCTGGCGGGCGTTGGCCTCCAGCCAGTCGCCGAACTCGGTGGAGCCGGTGTAGTCGATGATCCGGATCTCCGGGCGGAGCGCGAGGGTCTTGGCGATGCCCTCGCCCGGGCGCTCGGTCGCCAGCGCCACCAGGTTCGGGTCGAAGCCGGACTCGGCGAGGACCTCGCGGGCGACCTTCACGGTCAGCGCCAGCGGGAGGACCGCGCGCGGGTGGGGCTTCACCAGGACCGCGTTGCCCGTCGCGAGGGAGGCGAACAGGCCCGGGTAGCCGTTCCACGTCGGGAAGGTGTTGCAGCCGATGACGAGGGCGACGCCGCGGCCGACCGGCGTGAACTCCTTGCTCAGCTCCAGCGGGTCCCGCTTGCCCTGCGGCTTGGACCAGGCGGCCCGGCCGGCGGGGGTGCGGGTCTGCTCCTCGTACGCGTACGCCACCGCCTCCAGGCCGCGGTCCTGCGCGTGCGGGCCGCCGGCCTGGAAGGCCATCATGAACGCCTGGCCGCTGGTGTGCATGACCGCGTGGGCGAACTCGTGGGTGCGGGCCGAGATCCGGGACAGGATCTCCAGGCAGACCAGGGCGCGCGTCTCCGGCCCTGCGTCGCGCCAGGCGGCCAGGCCGGCGCGCATCGCGGGCAGCAGCACGTCCACGTCCGCGTGCGGGTACTCGACGCCCAGCGCGGGTCCGTACGGCGAGACCTCGCCGCCGGTCCAGCCGTCGGTGCCCGGCTGGTCGAGCTCGAAGCGGCCGTTCAGCACCGCCTGGTGGGCGGCGAGGCCGGCCGCGGCGTCCAGGGAGCCGTCCGCCCCGTAGGCCTTCGGGTGCTCCGGGTACGGCGACCAGTAGGCGCGGCTGCGGATGGTGGCGAGGGCCTGGTCGAGCGTGGACCGGTGCTTCTCGGCCAGAACGTCGGTGATCGGCTGGGCGGTGGCCATGGATGGACCAACTCCTCGTCGAGCTGGGCAGGGAGACGCGTACGGAGTTAGAGTAACCGAACGATCGGTCGGGACAAGGGGGTCCGTCGATCCTGTGGAAAACCCATCGGGGAGGATCACTCCTATGAGCGCCGAAACGAGCGCCGGCACGGCCGGTACGGGCGCCGGAGGCGGCGCCGCCACGGGCGCCGCCGCGCACGCCAACGGGACCGTCAGGGGGAGCGCCACCATGGACGACGCAAGGGCCGCGGGCAGGGCGATCGGACGGGACCGGACGGTCGCCGTCGTCGGCACCGGCACCATGGGCCAGGGGATCGCGCAGGTGGCGCTCGCCGCCGGCCATCCCGTACGGCTCTACGACAGCGCGCCCGGCCGGGCCGCCGAGGCCGTCGCCGCGATCGGCGCCCGCCTGGACCGGCTGGTCGAGAAGGGGCGGATGACCGCCGACGACCGCGAGGCCGCGGCCGGACGCCTGCACGCCGCCGCCGACCTGGCGGAGCTCGCCGACGCGGCCCTCGTCGTCGAGGCGATCGTCGAGGACCTGGCGGTCAAGCAGCGGCTCTTCGCCGACCTGGAGAAGGCGGTCGGCGACGACGCCCTCCTCGCCACCAACACCTCCTCCCTCTCCGTCACCGCCATCGCGGGCGGCCTGCGGCTGCCCGGCCGCTTCGTCGGCCTGCACTTCTTCAACCCGGCGCCGCTGCTCCCCCTCGTCGAGGTCGTCCGCGGCTTCGCCTCCGACGAGACCGCCGCCACGCGCGCGTACGAGACGATGAAGGCCTGGGGCAAGACGCCGGTGCGCTGCGCCGACACCCCCGGCTTCATCGTCAACCGGATCGCCCGGCCCTTCTACGCGGAGGCCTTCCGCGTGTACGAGGAGCGCGGCGCCGACCCGGCGACCATCGACGCGGTGCTGCGCGAGTGCGGCGGCTTCCGGATGGGCCCCTTCGAGCTGACCGACCTGATCGGCCAGGACGTCAACGAGGCCGTCACCCGCTCCGTGTGGGACTCCTTCTTCCAGGACCCGAAGTTCACGCCGTCGCTGGCGCAGCGGCGGCTGGTCGAGTCGGGCCGCCTCGGCCGGAAGACGGGCCACGGCTGGTACGCGTACGCGGAGGGCGCGGAGCGGCCGGAGGCCCATCTGGCCCCGCCGGCGCAGGCGCCCGCCGAGATCACCGTCGAGGGCGACCTCGGCCCGGCCCGCGAGCTGATCGCCCTGGCCCGCGAGGCCGGGATCACCGTCCACGAGACGGAGGAGGACGGGGGCACCCGCATCGTGCTCCCGAGCGGCGGACAGCTGGTGCTCGCCGACGGCCAGACCTCGGTCGAGTTCCGCGACGTCGTCTACTTCGACCTCTCCCTCGACTACCGGGCGGCGACCCGGATGGCGCTCTCGGCCTCCGAGGTCACGTCCTGGGAGACGCTGCGCGGGGCGATCGGCCTGTTCCAGGCGCTCGGGAAGAAGGTCAGCGTCATCGGGGACGTCCCCGGGATGATCGTCGCCCGCACGGTGGCGATGCTGATCGACCTCGCCGCCGACGCCGTCGCCAAGGGCGTCGCCACCGAGGAGGACATCGACACCGCGATGCGGCTGGGGGTCAACTACCCGGTCGGGCCGTTCGAATGGAGCCGCCGGCTCGGTGCCCCGTGGGCGCACGAAGTCCTCGACGAGCTCCACGCGCGGGTGCCCACCGGGCGCTACGCACCCTCCCTGGCGCTGTACCGCCGGACCTACACCGAGATGGGTGGCGAGTGACATGACCACCGCCAGGCGCGACACCTACACGCCCGAGACGCTGCTCTCGGTCGCCGTGACGGTCTTCAACGAGCGCGGTTACGACGGCACCTCCATGGAGCACCTGTCCAAGGCGGCGGGGATCTCCAAGTCCTCGATCTACCACCACGTGACGGGCAAGGAGGAGCTGCTGCGGCGGGCGGTCAGCCGGGCGCTCGACGGGCTCTTCGGGATCCTGGAGGAGCCGGGCGCGGTGCGCGGGCGGGCGGTGGAGCGGGTCGAGTACGTGACCCGGCGGACCGTCGAGGTGCTGATAGCGGAGCTGCCGTACGTGACGCTGCTGCTGCGGGTGCGGGGCAACACCGCGACCGAGCGGTGGGCCATGGAGCGGCGCCGGGAGTTCGACCACCGGGTGGCCGAGCTGCTCGGGGCGGCGGCGGCCGACGGCGACCTGCGGGCCGACGTGGACATCCGGCTCGCGACCCGGCTCCTCTTCGGCATGATCAACTCGCTGGTGGAGTGGTACCGGCCGCATCCGGACCAGGCGGAGCGCGACCAGCTCGCCGAGACCGTCGCCCACCTGGCCTTCGACGGGCTGCGGAAGGCGCGCTGAGGGGGCGCCCCCCGCCCGGGGGCGGCGCCCCCCGCCCGGGGGCGGCGCCCCCCGCCCGGGGGCGGCGCCTCCCGCCCGGGGGCGCCGGAGGGCGCTGAGGGAGGGCAGGGGGCTCCGCGGGGCGGTCGGGAGGGCTCCGGGAACGTTCCCGGAGCCCTTTTCGCGTCCCTGGGGCCTTGGAGGGGCCGGAGGCGGCGTTCCAGGCCCGGGGGCCCCGAGAGCCCGAGGGGTCCGAAGAGCCCGAAGAGCCCCGTTCGAGGTTTCGCCTCGGGCCGGCCTCGGGGGTCCGGGCCCGGTTCGGGGCCTCGGGCCGGTCTTACGGGTTCCGGGTCCGGTTCAAGGCCTCGGGTCGGCGTTCAGGTCCATCTCGTCGAAGACGAGGAGCGTGCGGGTGGAGAGCACCTCGGGGATCGCCTGGAGGCGGGTGAGGACCAGTTCGCGCAGGGTCCTGTTGTCCGGGGTGTGCACCAGCAGCAGCACGTCGAAGTCGCCGCTGACCAGCGCGATGTGCGCGGCGCCGGGGAGCGCCTTGAGCTGTTCGCGGACCGTGCGCCAGGAGTTCTGGACGATCTTGAGCGTGATGTAGGCGGAGGCGCCGTGGCCCGCCCGCTCGTGGTTGACCCGGGCGCTGAAGCCGCGGATCACGCCGTCGTCGATGAGCCGGTTGATCCGGGCGTACGCGTTGGCCCGGGAGACGTGCACCCGCTCGGCCACGGACCGCACCGAGGCGCGTCCGTCCGTCTGGAGCAGTCGCAGGATGTCCCGGTCTATCGCGTCCAGCGGCCGTGCCGGGACGGCGTGCGCCGGCGTGTCCGGGGGAGCGCTCAGCACCTCGCCCGCCGCGTCCCCCGCCGCTTCGTCCGGGGCCCCGCCCCGGGCGACGGCCATTTGTTCATCCGCCATGTCCCCCCGCCTCTCTCCGGTGGACGACCTGCCTCTATCCCAGGCTGTGGAGAACCGTTTGTCCACAGGCTGGAGGTGCCTGTAGCCAAAATGCCTCCACGACCGAACAATCGGTAGGTGAGGCGCGCCACACCCGCGCCACCCGCCTTCGGGTCTTATGCCCGCTCCCACGAGGAGGTGGACTCGTTGCAACAGCGCAGTTCGACAGTCCAGGAGCCGCTCGCCGAGACGGCCTACCGGCCCACGCCGCCGCCCGCCTGGCGGCCCAGGACCGATCCCGCCCCGCTGCTGCCCGACGCCGAGCCGCTGCGCGTGCTCGGCACGGACGCCGTGGCCGACGCCGACCCCGCGCTGCTGCGCCGGCTCTACGCGGAGCTGGTCCGCGGCCGCCGGTACAACGCCCAGGCCACCGCCCTGACCAAGCAGGGCCGGCTCGCGGTCTACCCGTCCACCACCGGCCAGGAGGCGAGCGAGATCGGCGCCGCCCTCGCCCTGGAGGAGCGGGACTGGCTCTTCCCCTCGTACCGCGACACCCTCGCGGCCGTCGCCCGCGGCCTCGACCCCGTGCAGGCCCTGACCCTGCTGCGGGGCGACTGGCACACCGGTTACGACCCGCGCGAGCACCGCATCGCGCCGCTGTGCACCCCGCTCGCCACCCAGCTGCCGCACGCCGTGGGCCTCGCCCACGCGGCCCGGCTCAAGGGCGACGACGTGGTCGCGCTCGCCATGGTCGGCGACGGCGGCACCAGCGAGGGCGACTTCCACGAGGCCCTGAACTTCGCCGCCGTCTGGCAGGCGCCGGTGGTCTTCTTCGTGCAGAACAACGGCTTCGCGATCTCCGTGCCGCTCGCCAAGCAGACCGCCGCCCCCTCGCTCGCCCACAAGGCCGTCGGATACGGCATGCCGGGCCGCCTGGTGGACGGCAACGACGTGGTCGCGGTGCACCAGGTGCTCACCGAGGCCGTCGCCCGCGCGCGGCGCGGCGGCGGCCCCACCCTCGTGGAGGCGATCACCTACCGGATCGACGCCCACACCAACGCCGACGACGCCACCCGCTACCGCGCGGACGGCGAGGTCGAGACCTGGCGGGCGCACGACCCGGTGCTCCTCCTGGAGCGCGAGCTGACCGCGCGGGGCCTGCTCGACGAGGAGGGCCGCCGCGCCGCGGCCGAGGCCGCCGAGACGATGGCGGCCGAGCTGCGCGAGCGGATGAACGCCGACCCGGTGCTCGACCCGATGGACCTCTTCACCCACGTCTACGCCGAGCAGACCGCGCAGCTGCGCGAGCAGGCGGCGCAGCTGCGGGCCGAACTCGAAGCGGAGGGCGAGAGCCGATGACGACGGCGACGACCGGCGCGGCGGCCGCCAGGGCGGCCGGCCGGGCCAAGCCGGCCACGATGGCGCAGGCGCTCCAGCGCGCCATGCGCGACGCGATGGCCGAGGACCCGACCGTCCACGTCATGGGCGAGGACGTCGGCACCCTCGGCGGGGTCTTCCGGGTCACCGACGGGCTCGCCAAGGAGTTCGGCGAGGACCGCTGCACGGACACGCCGCTGGCCGAGGCGGGCATCCTCGGCGCCGCCGTCGGCATGGCCATGTACGGGCTGCGGCCGGTGGTCGAGATGCAGTTCGACGCGTTCGCCTACCCGGCGTTCGAGCAGCTCGTCTCGCACGTGGCGAAGATGAGGAACCGCACGCGCGGCGCGATGCCGATGCCGATGGTCATCCGGGTGCCGTACGGCGGCGGGATCGGCGGCGTCGAGCACCACAGCGACTCCTCCGAGATCTACTACATGGCCACCCCCGGCCTGCACGTGGTCACCCCGGCCACCGTCGAGGACGCCTACGGCCTGCTGCGGGCCGCCATCGCCTCCGACGACCCGGTCGTCTTCCTGGAGCCCAAGCGGCTCTACTGGTCGAAGTCCGACTGGTCGCCCGAGGCACCCGCGCGCGTGGAGCCCATCGGCAGGGCCGTGGTCCGCAGGGCCGGCACCAGCGCCACGCTGATCACCTACGGTCCCTCGCTGCCGGTCTGCCTGGAGGCCGCAGAGGCGGCCACCGCCGAGGGCTGGGACCTGGAGGTCGTGGACCTCCGCTCGCTCGTGCCCTTCGACGAGGAGACCGTGGCCGCGTCGGTGCGGCGCACCGGCCGCGCGGTCGTGGTCCACGAGTCGACCGGCTTCGCAGGCCCCGGCGCCGAGATCGCCGCCCGGATCACCGAGCGCTGCTTCCACCACCTGGAGGCCCCGGTGCTGCGGGTCGCGGGCTTCGACCTCCCCTACCCGCCGCCGATGCTGGAGCGGCACCACCTGCCGGGCGTCGACCGGGTCCTGGACGCGGTCGCACGGCTCCAGTGGGAGGCGGGGAACTGATGGCACAGGTCCTGGAGTTCAAGCTCCCCGACCTCGGTGAGGGGCTCACCGAGGCCGAGATCGTCCGCTGGCTGGTGGCCGTCGGCGACGTCGTCGCGATCGACCAGCCGGTCGTCGAGGTCGAGACCGCCAAGGCGATGGTCGAGGTGCCCTGCCCGTACGGGGGCGTGGTCACCGCCCGCTTCGGCGAGGAGGGCACCGAACTGCCCGTCGGAGCACCGCTCCTGACGGTCGCCGTCGGCGCCCCGGCCGACGGCGGAGCGGCCGCCGGGGCCGCGCCGGAGACGACCCGGTCCTCCTCCGGCTCCGGCACCGATTCCGCTTCTGCCTCCTCCTCCTCCGCCGATTCCGCCGTCTCGTCGGAGTACTCGGGCAACGTGCTCGTCGGTTACGGCACGGCGGGCCCCGCGGCCCGGCGGCGCCGGATCCGCCCCCAGTCCCCGGCCGTCGCGAACCCCACGCCGAACGCGACGGCCGGCTCCACCCCGACGGCCCGGGCGACGGCCCCGGCGGCCTCCTCCGCGTCCGCGCGGCCGGCCGCGGCCGACGTCGCCGGGCCCGAGGGACCGGTTCCGGTCATCTCCCCGCTCGTGCGGAAGCTGGCCCGCGACCGGGGACTCGACCTGCGGGAGGTGCGTGGTTCGGGCCCCGAGGGCCTGATCCTCCGCGCCGACGTCGAACGGGCCCTCACCGCCCGCGAGGCGCCCGTGGCGGCCGAGGCTCCCGTCGCCCCCGCCGCGTCCGTCCCGGCCGGCGCGCCCGCCGCGTCCGCCGGGGAGCGGATTCCGCTGCGCGGGCTGCGCGGCGCCGTCGCCGACAAGCTCTCCCGGAGCCGTACGGAGATCCCCGACGCGACCTGCTGGGTGGACGCCGACGCCACCGAACTCATGGCCGCGCGGACGGCGATGAACGCGGCGGGCGGGCCGAAGATCTCGCTCCTCGCGCTCCTCGCCCGGATCTGTGCCCACGCCCTGGCCCGCTTCCCGGAGCTGAACGCCACCGTGGACACGGCCGCCCGGGAGATCGTCCGGCTGCCCTCGGTGCACCTCGGCTTCGCCGCCCAGACCCCGCGCGGACTGGTCGTCCCCGTGGTCAGGGATGCCGGGACCCGGAGCGCCGAGTCGCTGACCGAGGAGTTCGCCCGGCTCACCGAGACGGCTCGGCAGGGCGCCCTCACCCCGGCCGACCTCACCGGCGGCACCTTCACCCTCAACAACTACGGGGTGTTCGGGGTGGACGGCTCCACGCCGATCATCAACCACCCGGAAGCGGCGATGCTGGGGGTCGGCCGGATCGTTCCCAAGCCCTGGGTCCACCAGGGTGAACTGGCCGTCCGTCAGGTGGTGCAGCTCTCGCTCACCTTCGACCACCGCGTCTGCGACGGCGGCACCGCCGGAGGCTTCCTGCGGTACGTCGCGGACTGCGTCGAACAGCCGGCGGTGCTCCTCCGCACGGTCTGACCGGCGGGGCCCGCCCGCCGCCACGACCCCTGGCCCGGTACGGCCCTGGGCCCGGCGCGGCTCCGGTCCGGTCCGGTCCGGTACGGCTCCGGGCCCCTGGCCCGGCGCGGCCCCGGCACGGCCCCCGTACGGCTCCGGGACCGACGCGGCTCCGGTCCGGTGGGACGCCGGGCCCGGTGCGGCCTTTGACCCGGTACGGCCCCGGGCGCGGAGCCGCACCGGCACCCGGCCGTCTCGACAGGAGAGCGGCCGGGCGCCGGCGGGCGGCGGGCGGACCATACTGCTGGGGTGACCACCGCATACGACGCCGTCGTGCTCGCCGGAGGCGCCGCGCGGCGCCTCGGCGGCGTGGACAAGCCAGGGGTACGGGTCGGCGGCCGGGCCCTGCTCGACCGGGTGCTCTCCGCCTGCGCCGGGGCGCGCCGCACCGTGGTCGTCGGCGACCCGCGCCCGACGGTCCGGCCCGTCGACTGGACCCGCGAGGAGCGGATCGGCAGCGGTCCGGTGGCCGCCCTCGACGCCGGTGCCGCCGCGCTCCCGGCCGCGCACGAGGAGGAGGGCGGAGACGGAGGCGGGACGCCCGGCGTCCTGCTCGTCCTCTCCGCCGACCTGCCGTTCCTCGGCGAGGCGACCGTCCTGCGGCTGCTCGCCGGGCTCGACGCCGAGCCGGGGGCCGAGGCCGCGCTCCTCACCGATGCCGACGGGCACGACCAGCCGCTCGTCGCCGTCTACCGGACCGGACCCCTGCGCCGCGAGCTCGACGGCCTGCGCCACGCGCACCGCGGCCTCGACCACCTCCCCCTGCGCTTCCTCACCGGCGGGCTGCGGACCGTCCGGGTTCCGGCGGACCCTGACGAGCCGTCGGCCTCCTTCGACTGCGACACCTGGGAGGACATCGCCACGGCCCGGGCGCGCATCAGGGACCATGGAACCGTGCTGGACGAATGGATCACCGCAGTCAAGACCGAACTGGGCCTCGACCTGGACGTCGACACCGGCGTCCTGCTCGACCTGGCCCGGGACGCCGCCCACGGCGTCGCCCGCCCCGCCGCGCCCCTGACGACCTTCCTCGTCGGCTACGCCGCGGCGAAGGCCGCCGAGGACGGCACGGCCCCGTCCGAGGCGGTCGCCGAGGCCGCCCGCAAGGCCGCCGCCCTCGCCCTGCGGTGGGCCGCCGAACAGGACGGACAAGCCGAACGGGACGAGGCCGGATGACCCCCGGGCCACCCGTCACTCCCCCCGCCCCCGTCCCCGCGTCCCAGCGGGGACACGGGCACCACCGGGCCACCCCCTGGCCCGAGGCGCGCGCCCTCGCCGCCCGTGCCGGCGCCGGGGCCCGGGCGGCGGTGGACCGCCCGCCCGTCCGCGTACCGCTCGGGCAGGCGCTCGGCCGGACCCTCGCCGAACCGCTGCGGGCCCTCACCGACCTGCCCTCCTTCGACAGTTCCGCCATGGACGGCTGGGCGGTCGCGGGGCCGGGGCCCTGGAGGGTGCGCGAGGAGTCCGTCCTCGCCGGGCACGCCGGGGCCGCCGCCCTCGCACCCGGGGAGGCGGTGCGGATCGCCACCGGCGCCCGCGTCCCGGCCGGCGCCACCGCCGTCGTCCGCACCGAGCACTCCCGCACCGAGCCCGGGGCCGGAACGGTTCTGCTCCACCCCCTCCGCGAGGTCGTGCCCGGGCAGGACGTCCGCCCCCGGGGCCAGGAGTGCCGGACCGGCGACGAACTGCTGCCCGCCGGGGCCCTCGTCGGGCCGGCCGTCCTCGGCCTCGCCGCGGCCGCCGGATACGACGAGCCCGCCGTGCTGGCGCGCCCCCGGGTGGAGGTCCTGGTCCTCGGCGACGAGCTGCTGACGGCCGGGCTCCCCCGCGAAGGGCTGATCCGGGACGCGCTCGGCCCCATGCTCGGCCCCTGGCTGACGGCGCTCGGCGCCGAGGTCCTGGCGACCCGTCGGATCGGCGACGACGCGGAGGCGCTGTACGAGGCGGTCACCACGTCCGCCGCCGACCTCGTCGTCACCACCGGAGGCACCGCCGCCGGGCCCGTGGACCACGTCCACCGGGTCCTCGACAAGGCGGGCGCCACCCTCCTGGTCGACGGCGTGAAGGTCCGCCCCGGCCACCCCATGCTGCTGGCCCGGCTGGACGCGGGCCGCCACCTCGTCGGACTGCCGGGCAACCCCCTGGCCGCCGTCTCCGGCCTCCTCACCCTCGCCGCGCCCCTGCTGGCCGCGCTGGCCGCCCCGCCAAGCGCGCCCGCCCCGCCGGGCCCGGACCCCGCGCCGCCCGCCGCCCCCGTCCGTGACGGCGTCCAGGGCCACCCGCACGACACCCGGCTCGTCCCCGTCGTCCACCGGGACGGGCTCGTCGTGCCCCTGCACTACAACGGGCCGGCCATGCTGCGAGGCATCGCCGCCGCCGGCGCGATGGCCGTGGTCCCGCCCGGGGGAGCCGAGCCCGGACAGCGCCTCGAACTGCTCGCCCTTCCCTGGCCGACCGAGCCGACGACCGCGACACCGACCCCCCCGTCGCCCACGGCGCCCGCCCGAGGAGCATGTTTCACGTGAAACTTCCCAGCCGTGATGTCATGGCCCGCCATGCCGACGAGAAGGTCACCGGTGCGCGGGTCGCGCTCCCCCGCCGGACCGTGGACCCGCTCCGCCAGGTCGGCCGCCGTCTCCTCATGGCCCTCGGGGTCCTGTTCCTGACGGTCCTCATCGTCTACGCGGACCGCGACGGCTACCACGACAACGCCAACGGCACCGTCGACTTCCTCGACTGCGCCTACTACGCGACCGTCACCCTCTCCACCACCGGATACGGCGACATCGTCCCGTACAGCGACTCCGCGCGGCTCGTCAACATCCTGGTGATCACGCCCCTGCGCGTGCTGTTCCTGATCATCCTGGTCGGTACCACTCTCGAGGTCCTCACGGAACGGACCCGGGAGGAGTTCCGCCTCAAGAAGTGGAGGTCCCACTTGCGCGACCACACCGTGATCGTCGGCTTCGGGACCAAGGGCCGGTCCGCGATCCAGACCCTCTGTGCCACCGGCCTCCGCAAGGACCAGATCGTCATCGTCGACCCCTCCGGGAAGGTCATCGAGGCGGCCAACCTCGACGGCTTCGTCGGCGTCGTCGGCGACGGCACCCGCAGCGACGTCCTGCTCAGGGCCGAGGTGCAGCGCGCCCGCCAGATCGTCATCGCCACCCAGCGGGACGACACCGCCGTCCTGGTCACCCTTACCGCCCGCCAGCTCAACAGGGGCGCCAAGATCGTCGCCGCCGTCCGCGAGGAGGAGAACGCGCCGCTGCTGCGCCAGTCCGGCGCCGACGCGGTCATCACCAGCGCCTCCGCCGCAGGCCGGCTCCTCGGCCTCTCCGTGCTCAGCCCCAGCGCGGGCACGGTCATGGAGGACCTGATCCAGCAGGGCTCGGGCCTCGACCTGGTCGAGCGCCCGGTCACCAAGGCCGAGGCGGGCCGGAGCGTCCGGGAGACCGACGACCTGGTGGTGAGCGTGCTGCGCGGCCACCGGCTGCTCGGCTACGACGACCCGGCGGCCAGCCCGCTCCAGCTCACGGACCGGGTCATCACCATCGTCCGGGCCGCTCCGGTCACCCCGCTCACCACGCCGCCGGAGGACTGAGCGGGCGGAGGACGGGACCGGGAGTAGCCTCGCCGCCATGCATGCGATCACGATTCAGGAACCCGGCGGCCCCGACGCCCTCGTCTGGGCCGAGGTGCCCGATCCCGTGCCCGGCGAGGGCGAGGTCCTCGTCGAGGTGGTGGCGAGCGCCGTCAACCGTGCCGACGTCCTCCAGCGGCAGGGCTTCTACAACCCGCCGCCCGGCAGCTCGCCCTACCCGGGCCTGGAGTGCGCCGGGCGGATCACCGCCCTCGGCCCCGGCGTCTCCGGCTGGTCCGTCGGCGACGAGGTCTGCGGGCTGCTCGTCGGCGGCGGCTACGCCGAGCGGGTCGCCGTCCCGGCCGGCCAGCTCCTGCCGGTCCCGAAGGGCGTCGACCTGGCCACGGCCGCCGCGCTCCCCGAGGTCGCCTGCACGGTCTGGTCCAACGTCTTCATGATCGCCCACCTGCGCCCCGGCGAGACGCTGCTCGTGCACGGCGGGGCCAGTGGCATCGGCACGATGGCGATCCAGCTGGCCAAGGCGGTCGGCGCGAAGGTCGCCGTCACCGCGGGCGGCCCGGAGAAGCTCGCCCGTTGCGCCGAACTCGGCGCGGACGTGCTGATCGACTACCGCACCCAGGACTTCGTCGAGGAAATCCACCGGGCCACCGGCGGGGCCGGGGCGGACGTGATCCTGGACATCATGGGCGCCAAGTACCTGGACCGGAACGTCCAGGCCCTCGCCGTGAGCGGCCGCCTCGTCGTCATCGGCCTCCAGGGCGGCGTCAAGGCCGAGCTGAACCTGGGAGCGCTGCTCGCCAAGCGCGCCGCCGTGATGGCGACGACCCTGCGCGCCCGCCCGCTGGAGGAGAAGGCGGCGATCGTCGCGGCCGTCCGCGAGCACGTCTGGCCGCTGGTCGAGGGCGGAACGGTCCGCCCGGTCGTCGACCGGACGCTCCCGATGCCGGAGGCCGCGGAGGCGCACCGGATCCTGGAGTCCGGCGCCCACGTCGGCAAGGTCCTGCTGCTGGCCCCCTGAGGCACACGGAGACGGGCCCGGCGCACGCGTGGTGCCGCCGGGCCCGTCCCGTACGGGAAGCGCCTTACAGGTACGGTCCCGAGCCGACCGCGCGGCCGTGCCCGCGGCCGCCGTCCTCGTCGTCGTCGTCGTGCGCGGCGCCGGGGGGCAAGGCCCGCCGCATCTGCTCCAGTTGGGCGCGGGCCGCCATCTGCTGGGCGAACAGCGCCGTCTGGATGCCGTGGAAGAGGCCCTCCAGCCAGCCCACCAACTGGGCCTGCGCGATGCGCAGTTCCGCCTCGGAGGGGATGGCCTCGTCGGTGAACGGGAGCGAGAGCCGCTCCAGCTCCTCGACCAGCTCCGGCGCGAGGCCGTCCTCCAGCTCCTTCACCGAGCTGGCGTGGATCTCCTTGAGCCTGACCCGGCTGGCCTCGTCGAGAGGTGCCGCCCTGACTTCCTCCAGAAGCTGCTTGATCATGCTGCCGATCCGCATGACCTTCGCAGGCTGCTCGACCATTTCCGTCACCGGGACCTCGCGGGGTTCGTCGTCGCCCTGGGCGCCGCCGAGTGCCATCCCGTCCTGTCCCACGATGAGGACCTGGGGGCTCTCCTGCGACCTGTCATTCCTCGGCATCTCCATGCCGCCATTCTCTCGCACACGTGCTTTACCACCAGGTGTGCCCGGGGAGGAGGGTGATCCACCCTCCTCCCCGGGCACGGTACGGGCGCGGAAAGGCGTCAGGTCGCCTCGCGGCGGGCCACCGCCCCCTTCGAGCGGGTCACCAGGGCGGCGAGCAGCGCCGCGCCGAGCGGGACGGCGACGAGCAGGGCCGCCAGCGTCTCCCAGGGCACCACGATCGGCACGTACGGCGGGGTGAGGTCGGCGCCCCAGCCCTCGGCGAGGGTCTGCTCGTGGAAGCGGAGCTGCTGGCGCTCCTCGGAGAGCCGCAGGCCCATGGCGGGCAGCAGGCCGGCGAGGGAGCCGAGGACGACGCCCATGGCGGCGACCACGCCGCACTGGAAGCCGCTGAGGGTGCGGCGGACGCGCGGCGGGGCGCCGACGGCGGCCAGCGTCTTCAGGTCGGCCTCCGCGTCGGCCTGGGCGAGGCCGGTGGCGATGCCGGCGGCGCCGATGGTGACCAGGCCGGCGAAGACGGTCAGCGCGAGCAGGAAGAGGCTGTCGTCGGAGACGTACCCCTCCTCGACGGTGAGCTCGATGCCGGCGCCGAGCCTGGCGAGTTCGGCGTCGAGCTTCTGGCGCTGTTCGGTGCCGGGCAGGCTGTCGGTGCTGAAGTAGGCGCCGACGGGGACGGTGGCGAGCCCGGCGGCCTTGGCGGTCGCGGGGGTCATCAGCAGCTGGAGGCCGTAGGTCTTCTGGTCGCCGGTCACCAGGTGGGCGGGGACGGAGGTGACCTTGCCGGGGGTCGGCTTGTTGTTCGAGGAGGCCTTGTCGGCGGCTTCCATGTCGGTGATCTGCTTGATGCCGACCGTGCCGTCCTCGGCCATCAGCGGCTTGCTGAAGGAGACGGCCTTGCCGTCCGCGAGCGCCCGGGCGGCGGTGGGGTCGGTGATGCCGAGGACCTTCAGGAGGCGGGCGTCGCCGACGAGGAGCCCGCCGTCGACGTAGAGGCCGCCGCCCCCTTCGTCCTGCTTGCAGCGCCAGTCCTCGCGGAGCAGGGTGCGGCGCTGCTGGGGGGTGAACTTCTCGGACGGGTCGCTGCCGTCGGTGGTCGGGACCCACATCGGGCACACGTTGGCGGGCGGCACGACCACCTCGTACATGCCGCAGCCGTCACCGCCGCCCCAGGCGGGGCAGCCGGGCTTGCCGACGGCGACGCGCGAGACGTCGGCGCGGGTCTCGACCGGCAGGTAGCGCTGGACGGCGTCGGCGACGGCGGGCACGTCCCGGCCGCTGTCCTCCAGCTGGAAGAAGGAGACGGCGCCGTGCGGGAGGCTGGCGGTGTACTCGGCCCGGTACTGGGCGTCGCTGCTGGAGGTGTACGTGGCGACGGCGACGGTGCCGGCGACCGCGGCGAGCACGGCGGCGACCGCGGGAGCCGTACGGCCCCGGTTGCGGACGGCGTCGCGGAGCGCGAGGCGCGGCGAGAGCGGCAGCCAGCGGCCGGCCCGGCCGAACAGGCCCACGAGGGCGGGGGTCATGGCGACCACGCCCAGCTCGGCGAGGGCCGAGCCGCCGGCGACGATGACGAACTGGTCGGAGACGACGGAGCCGTACAGCGCGATGGCCGCGCCGGCGAGGAGCGCCACCAGGCCGAGGACGGGCAGCACCTTGCTGGTGGAGCGGACGCCGCGGCGGCCGGTGAGCGAGGCGAGCACGGTCTGCCGGGAGGCGGTGACGGCCGGGACGATGGCGGCGAGCAGGCCGGTGAGGACGGCGAGCAGCGCGATGCCGAGGAGTTCGAGCGGCCGGACGTCGAAGGAGCCGAACCGCTGCCCCATGAAGTCCTCCAGGAACGGCTGGAGGGCCAGGGTGAGGACCACGGCGAGCACCGTGCCGACGACCGCCGCGGCGACGCCGATGACCAGGCCGCCGCTGAGCACGATGGCGCGGATGTGGCTGCGGGAGCCGCCGTTGGCGCCGACGAGGCCGAGCTGGCGGCGGGAGCGGCGGGCGCCGACCGCGAACGCGGGGCCGGCGAGCAGGCAGATCTCCAGCATCGCCAGGCCGACGACGGTGGCGAGGGAGGCGAGGAGCATGGCGTCGGCGCCGGCGCTGGACTCGAAGTCGCCCCAGCCGGGCTGCTGGTAGAGCGGGACCTCGGAGTCGGCGGGCGGGTCGAGCTGGACGGCCCGGGAGACGACCGTGACGCCCTGGGTGTTGATCTCCTTCACGGTGTTCCACGTGAAACCACCGGCGTGCTGCACGAGGTAGCTGGTGGAGGAGCCGGGGGCGAGCGAGCCGGCCTTCTCCGCGGCCTTCCCGTACGGGGCGAGGAACGCCCCGGGGAGCGCGGTGATCTGCGGGGACTTCAGGCTGTCGGGCAGCTCGTAGGAGCCCACGATCCGGTACGGCCGGTCGAAATTGCGAGCGGAAACGGTCGATCCGATCGAGAGGCCGCTCTGCTCCAGGAAGGCGGAGGTCGCGATCACCTCGTCGGCCTTCCGCGGGTAGTGGCCGTCGAGGAGGGTGGTGATGCCCCGGGCGATCGGGTCGTCGGCCTTCAGCTCCCGCACGTCGGTCTGGAGCAGGCCGTGCACGGTGGTCAGTTTGGCGGCGCCCTGGGTGTCGGTGATCCAGCGGGCCCCCGCGGGTATGGCCTTGGTGGGGTCGGCGGAGCCGCTGGGCCAGGCGACGCCGTCCTCCTGCTTCGCCGGGTAGACGTTGTCGCCGTTGGGGGTCTGGAAGACCGGCACGCCGAATCCGGGGTCGCGGAAGGCGGCGTCGGCGGCGCCGATGGACCGCTCCAGCCGCTCGGAGACGGAGAGTTCGGAGCTGCGGATGGTGAGGTCGGCGGCGCTGACCCCGAGGATGGGGAGGGCGATCATCGCGAGGACGAGCGAGCTGCGGCCCTTGGCGCGCCAGGCGTCGCGGCGGGCGATGCGTACGGCCGCCCGCCAGGAGTGGAACCAGGTCTTCACGCGTCCGCCACCCGGCCCGTCAGGAGGGAGTCGGCCTCGCTGCGCACGGTCTGGTCGACGATGGCGCCGTCGCGCAGGAAGACGACCCGGTCGGCCCAGGCGGCGAAGCGCGGCTCGTGGGTGACGAGGACGCCGGCGGCGCCCGCGTCGCAGCGGGAGCGGAGCAGGGCGAGGACGGACTCGCCGGTCTCGGAGTCGAGGGCGCCGGTGGGCTCGTCGGCGAGGACGAGGCGGCGGTCGCCGACGAGGGCGCGGGCGATGGCGACGCGCTGCTGCTGGCCGCCCGACATCTCGTCGGGGAAGCGGTCGGCGAGGTGGCCGAGGCCCATCTCCTCCAGGGCGGCGAGCGCCTCGACCCGGGCCTTGCGGGCCGACGTGCCGTCGAGTTCGCGCGGCAGGGAGACGTTCTCGGCGGCGGTCAGCGCGGGGATGAGGTTGTAGTCCTGGAAGACGTAGCCGATGCTGCGGCGGCGCAGGGCGGCGAGTTCCTTGATCCCGGCGGCGGTGATGTCGGTGCCTTCGACGATCACCTGTCCCGAGGTCGGGGCGTCGAGGCCGCCGGCGATGGTGAGCAGCGTGGACTTGCCGGACCCGGACGGGCCCATGACGGCGACGAGTTCGCCGGGGTGGACGTCGAGGTCGATGCCGCGCAGGGCGTGCACCTCGGTGGCGCCGGACCCGTGGACCCGGGTCAGGTTGTGCAGGCGCAGCACGGGCTGCGCGGCGAGCGGTGTGGTCATGGAGGGGTCCCCCTTGGGCGCGCGTCGGCGGGCGGCCGCGCACGGATGCGAGCGGTGTGGAAGAAGAGGTGTGCGGTACGGGGCCCGGCCCCGGGTCAGCGGGCCCGGCCCCCGGCCCCGGCTCCCCGTCGGCCTCCCGGCCCGCCGTCGTCCCCCGCGCCGCCCGTCCTCGCGCCGGGCGCCGGTGCGGCTCCCGTCCCGGGACCCGGCTCCCCGACGGCGGAGGTGACGGCGGCGGGGGCCGGGGCAGGGGCGGAGGTGGAGGCGGAGGTGGAAGTGGGGCCGGGAGCGGGAGCGGTGGCGGAGAGGCGGATCAGCCGGGACTCGCAGTGGTCGAGCCAGCGGGCCTCGGCCTCGGTCTGGAAGATCAGCTGCTCCAGGACGAGGAGCCAGGCCACGTCGTCGCGTTCGCGGGAGCCGGTGCCTTCGAGGGCGGCGAGGGCCTGGGCCTTGAGCCGGGTGTAGTCCTGCATCGCCTTCACGGTGTGGCGGCGCTGGGACTGGATGACCGCGCGGATGTCGACGCCGGGCGCCCCGACGGCCATGGCGAGCTTGATGGCGAGCTCGTCGCGGGCGGGGCTGGTGCGGTCCACGGGCCGCTCGAACCAGGTGCGGAGTTCGGCGCGGCCCGCGTCGGTGATGGCGTAGAGCGCGTGGCCCGCGCCGTCCTCGCCGCTCTGCCCGACGAGCCCGTCCCGTTCGAGCCGGCCCAGGGTCGTGTACACCTGGCCGACGTTGAGGGGCCAGGTGGCGCCGGTGCGGGACTCGAACTCGGTGCGCAGCTGGGAGCCGTAGCGGGGGCCGTGTTCGAGGAGGGCGAGAAGCCCGTGGCGGATCGACATACCGAGTATGTATACCGGGTATGCAAAGGGCGGCAACCGTCGTGAGGGGGACCCCGGGAGTCCGTCTCAGGAGGGAGCCGGCGGGGCGGGGCCGGGGGTCAGCGGCGGCGCAGACGCAGCCCGAGGAAGCCGAGGCCGAGACCCATCAGGGTCAGCCCCACGCCGAGGGTGAGCAGGGGAACCCGCTGGTCGGAGGGGGTGGCGGAGTTCCGCACGGCGAGCCGCGGGACGGCGGCGGGCCGGCTGGCGCGGGCCGCTTCGGGGCGGTCGGCGGTCTCCTCCCCGGGGACGTCGGCCTCCTCCTCGGGGAGGTGGTCGGCGTCGCGGGATTCTGTTGCGGTTTTGTCACGCGGGGGGACGGCGGGGGCGCTGCTCTCCGTGGGCGCGGCCGTCTCGGGGCGGCCGGGCCGGGCGTGGCCCTCGCCGGCGGGCCGGCCGGCGAGGGTGGGGGAGCCGGTGGGCGCAGGGGCGTCGGTGGTGCGCTCGGCCGGTCTGCCGGGGCGGGGGCCGCGGGTCCCGGCGGGCGCGGTGGTGGCGGGCCCCGCGGTCGTGGCGGGGGCGGGCGCGGTGGTGCCGGCGACGCCGCTCCCGGTGGGGGCGGGGGCCGGCGGGCGGCCGGTTCCGGTGGAGGCGCCCGGGCCCGGGACGGTGCCCGGCCGGACGGTCGCGGAGGGGCCGCCGGTCGCGGTGGGCGGCGCGGACGCGGAGGAGGACGGTACGGCGGGGGCGGAGGCGCCGGTCGCGGTGGGCCCGGCGGTGGGGCCGTGGGCGGGGGCGCGCGGGGGGCTCGCGGCGCGTCCGGCGGGGGCGCCGGAGGCTCCGGACGAGGGTCCGGCGGGGGCTCCGGCCGAGGGCGCGGCGGCTCCGGCGAGGGGGGCGGCGGAGACGCCGTACAGGGTGAACGCGCAGACCAGCGCGGGGGCGAGGGCGGCCCTGCGGAAGGCGGTGCGGGACCGGCGGGCCCGTCCGGCCGCCCACCCGCGCACGCCTGCGGCCGCGCCTGCGACCGCGCCCGTGCCCGTGTCCGCGGCCGTGCCTGCGACCGCGCCTGCCGCCATCCGGGCCCGCGCCCGTACGCCTGCCCGCGTCCGCGCCCGTACGCCCGCCCGTACGCGGACTAGCGGCAGCACCCGACCGCGTACCCGTACCCGTACGGGTACCCGCACCCGACCGGGTACCCGTACCCGTCGGCGTACCCGCACCCCGTCATCGCATCCGTCGTCACCGCGTCCGCCGGTCCCGCCGCGTGTGGGAGTCACCGGGAAACCCTCCCCTGCCGTGCCGCCGAGCTGTCCGACTCAGCGTCACATAACAGGGCGAATCCGGCATCCGGGCCGATGCTCGCGAAGCCGCTCGCGAGAGTGTTCACCAGTTCGCTTCCGGCCCGCTTCCCGGCCGCCTCGCGGTCGCCCGCGGATGCCCCCGCTACTTCTGCGGGTTGCCCGTGGAGATCTCCAGCGTGAACTCGGCGTCCTTCGCGGCGATGTCCTCGCCGGCGGGCGGGTACTGGCCGAGGACCGTGTCCTCGCCGTAGGTGTTCTCGTCCGTCGGGTTCTGCTTCTTGATCTTCCAGCCGGCCGCGCGGATGCAGTCCTTCACCGAGGCGAGGTTCTTGTAGGTGAAGTCCGGCACCTCGAACTTCTCGGGGTCGTCGCTCGACTCCCGCGGCTCGGTGCACTTCTTCGTGTCGATCGTCTTCGACAGGTCCGGACCCTTGTGGCCGGGGCTGTCGGTCTGGGTCTGCCCGGTGCCGCCGGTCTGGGCGCCGGTGACACCGCCGGTGCCGCCCGCGGTGGGGTCCTGCTCCTTCTCCCACGGCTGGAGCGCGACGAGCACGCCGCCGACGGCGATCAGGGCGACGAGGACCGCGCCGAGGAGCACCGGCATGTTCCGGCGCGGGGCCGGGGCGGGGGCCGGCGCGGGCGCGTACGAGACGGGCGGCGGGGTCTGGTAGCCGGGGGCCGGCGTCGGGGCCTGCTGCGGGTAGCCGTACGCGGGGCCGGGCGCCGGGGTCGGCGGGCCGTACGGGCCGGGCTGCGGGGCCGGCGCCTGGTACGGCTGCTGGACGGGCGGGGCGGGCTGGTGCGGCGGCGGGGTCTGGCCGACCGGCGGGAAGACGGCCGAGCCGACGCCCGAGCCGCTGTTGACCGGGGCGCCCGGGACGATCACGGGGGCGGCGGACTGGCCGGCGGAGAGCACCCGCAGGCACTCGTCGCGCATGGCCGCGGCGCTCGGGAAGCGCTCGTTCGGGTTCTTCCGCAGGGCGCGGGCGACCAGCGCGTCCATCGCGGGCGACACGGAGCGGTTCACGGAGGACGGGGCGACCGGCTCCTCCTGCACGTGCGCGTAGGCGATGGCGAGCGGCGAGTCCGCGTCGAAGGGCAGGCGGCCCGTCAGCAGCTGGAAGAGCATGATGCCGACCGAATAAAGGTCGGAGCGGGCGTCCACGGGCCGGCCCAGGGCCTGCTCGGGGGAGAGGTACTGCGGGGTGCCGACGACCATGCCGGTCTGGGTCATCGAGGTGACGCCGGACTGCATGGCGCGGGCGATGCCGAAGTCCATGACCTTCACGACGCCGCGCTTGGTCATCATCACGTTGCCGGGCTTGATGTCGCGGTGGACCAGCCCCATCTCGTGGCTGACCTCCAGGGCGGCGAGCACGTCCGCCGTCACCTTCAGCGCCTTGTCGGCGGGCATCGCCCCGTACTGGCGGACGTCGGCGGCGAGGACCGAGCCGAGCGGCTGCCCCTCGACGTACTCCATGACGATGTACGGCATCATGCCGCCGTCGAGGGAGTCCTCGCCGGTGTCGAAGACCGAGACGATGTTGGTGTGCGAGAGCTTCGCCACAGCCTGCGCCTCGCGGCGGAACCGCTCGCGGAAGGAGGCCTCGCGGCCCAGCTCGGTGTGGAGCGTCTTGATCGCGACCTGGCGGTCCAGCGCGCTGTCGTACGCGAGGTAGACCGAGGCCATGCCGCCCTCGCCGAGGAGGTCGCGCAGCTGGTAGCGGCCGTTCGCGACCGAACCGCCCGCGTAGCGGCCGCCCTGAGCGCCGTCGTGGCTCATGTGTGCTGTCCCCCTGCGCCCCGCGGCGTCGGTCTGTCGTCTCCGGCCGGACCTCGATATCCGGCCGATTCTGCGCCAAGTCTGCCCGAGGCCCCTGACACGTCAAGCCGCGTGCCCGTTCCGTGACCCTCCGTACGGCCCGCGCCGCCGGAGGGCCGGGCCAAACTCACGGAATTTGCACAGGCGTACACGAGAAGGGTTGGATGGCCGGTCATCGCGGACCGTGATGTCGTACGAAGCCTGTAGCGTGACGACTGGACACGGCACGCACAGACGACGGCGAGGACTCATGGAACCCGGATCCGACGCAGGTGGCGGTGCGCCGGGCGCCGGCGCGGAGTCGTGGGGGCTCGGCCGCGTGGTCGGCGACGGCCGCTACCGCTTGACGCACCGTCTGGGGCGCGGCGGCATGGCCGAGGTCTTCGCCGCCGAGGACGTGCGGCTCGGCCGCACCGTCGCGGTGAAGCTGCTCCGCTCCGACCTCGCCGAGGACCCCGTCTCCAAGGCGCGTTTCACGCGCGAGGCACAGTCGGTCGCCGGCCTCAACCACCACGCGATCGTGGCGGTGTACGACTCCGGCGAGGACGTCGTGGACGGCCGCCCGGTGCCGTACATCGTGATGGAGCTCGTCGAGGGCCGCACCATCCGCGACCTGCTGGTCAGCGCCGAGGCGCCCGGTCCCGAGCAGGCGCTCGTGATCGTCTCCGGCGTCCTGGAGGCGCTGGCGTACTCGCACCAGCACGGCATCGTGCACCGCGACATCAAGCCGGCCAACGTGATCATCACGAACACCGGCGCGGTCAAGGTCATGGACTTCGGCATCGCCCGGGCTCTGCACGGCGCGCAGGCGACGATGACCCAGACCGGCATGGTCATGGGCACCCCGCAGTACCTCTCCCCCGAGCAGGCGCTCGGCAAGGCCGTCGACCACCGCTCGGACCTGTACGCGACGGGCTGCCTGCTCTACGAACTCCTCGCGCTGCGTCCCCCCTTCACGGGCGAGACGCCGCTGTCGGTGGTCTACCAGCACGTGCAGGACATCCCGGTCCCGCCGTCCGAGGTCCGCGGCTCGACGCCGCCGGAGCTGGACGGCCTGGTGATGCGCTCGCTCGCGAAGGAGCCGGACGACCGGTTCCAGAGCGCGGAGGAGATGCGCGGGCTGATCCAGTACGGCCTGGAGATGCTCCGGCAGCAGGGCGGCCACACGGGCACCTGGAGCACCGGTCCGGTGACCGTGTACGAGGGCGGGCACACGCCCGGCCAGGGCATGGCCGCGACGACCGCCATGGGCCACCCGCCGCTCGGCGAGACCGCGCAGGGCCAGATCCTTCCCTCCCCCAACCCGGACGACGGCGGCTACTACGACGGCGCGGGCGGCACCGGGGGCTACGGCCCGGGCGGCGGGAGCGGCGGCTACGGCGGTCAGGACGGCGGCCGGGGCAAGCGGGGCAGGATGGTGCTGTTCGCGGCCCTCGCGCTGGTCGCGATCGTCGCCGGCGCGGTCTTCGCGGTGAAGATGGCCGGGGGCGACGAGAAGAAGAAGACCCCGGTGACGACGCCGACGACGGTCTCGTCCGCGCCGTCCACGGCGTCCGAGGAGCCCACCCCGTCCGAGGAGCCGTCCGAGGACACCTACGAGCCGCCGACGAGCGGCGGCGGCGACGCCACGCAGAACCCGTGGCCCCCGACCACGCACCAGCCGACGACCGCGCCCACGCCGACGTTCGAGCCGACGACCGCGCCGACGCCGACGGACGAGCCGACGACCGCGCCCACGCCGACGGACGAGCCGACGACCGCGCCCACGCCGACGGGTGGCACGACGACCGCGCCGACGGACGGCGGCTCCACCGGCGAGCCCGACCCGACCGGCGGCGGCAACGGCGACACGGACACCCCGCCGACCGGCGGCCCGGAGGGCGACACGGGGTCCACCCCGTAGCCGCCTCCCCGGGCGGCGGCGGGCGTCAGGCGCAGAAGGCGTCGCGGACGGCGTCGTACTCCCGGGTCCACCACACGGCCAGGGCCGACACCGCGGGGAACTGCGGGTCGGCCCTGTGGTCGTGCAGCTGGTAGCGCCAGCGCAGCGTCCAGAAGTCGTTGAGCCGCTCCCACCACACCCGGTGCACCGCCGCCGCCAGCTCGGTGCCGTCCGCGCCGGTGGCCCGCCGGTACGCGCGCGCGTAGGCCCGCACCTTCTCCAGCGCCAGCTCGCCCCCCGGCCGTACGAAGAAGATCGCGGCGGCCCGGACGGCCTCCTCCGCGCGGGGGCGCACGCCGAGGCGGTCCCAGTCGACGATCGCGGCCGGTTCGGCGCCTCGGTAGAGCACGTTCAGCGGATGGAAGTCGCCGTGCACCCAGCCGGCCGTGGCGGCCGCCGGAGGGCGGCGGTGGGCGTGCTGGGCGAGCAGCCGGCGCCGCTCCCGCAGCCGGTGCTCGGCGAGCGCGTCGAAGCTGCCGTGCGGACGGTGGGCGCGGGCGAGGCGGATCAGCTCGGCGATGTCCGTGAAGGTGTCCTCGGGGCGGGCGCTGTCGTGCCGGTCGCCGGGCGGCGGGGTCCCCATGACCCGGTCGAGGGTGGTGTGGACGCGGCCGAGGAGGGCGCCGAGGCGGCGGGAGCCGCCGGTGGTGAGCTGGGCGCCGTCGCGGTGCCGGCCCTCGACCCAGGGGTGCAGGGCGTAGCAGCGGCCGTCGATGACGGCGACGGTGCGGCCGCGGCTGTCGGGCAGCGGCGGGGCCACGGGCAGTCCGAGGGCGTGCAGCCGCTGGGTGGCGCGGTGCTGGCGGGTGATGGTGGCCCGGTCGGCGGTGGGGGCGTCGAGGTGCTGCTTGAGGAAGTAGCGGCCGCGGGTGGTGGCGAGGCGGTAGCCGCGGTTGAGCAGGCCCTCGGCGACGGGGACGCAGGACAGGGGCTCGCCGGCGTGCGGGTGGCGGCGCAGCAGGGCGCCGACCGGAGGAGCGGAATGTTCAGATGAGCGCGGCACTCCGCAGATGTTAGATCACGGGGTCACGCTGCGTGGCGAAGATGGCGCGGTGCGGAGGCGGCCGCCGGGCCGTAGTCGATGCTGTGCACCGTGACGAACTGGGGTTCGATCCGCATGTAGACGGGGACGAAGGGCTCGCCGTCCACGCTCACCGGCTCGGGGCCGAAGGCGGTCAGTTCGGCCTCGGTCGGCTCGACGATCTCGGCGGTGCCGGTGAACTGCACCGACCACAGCGTGCCGGACTCCGGATCGAGGTCGTCCGCTCCGTAGGCGACGACGCTGCCGCTGCACGCCTGGTGGTAGCCGAGACCCTCGTGCATGCGGATCAGGACGCTGCCGTCGGAGACGATGTGCCGGGCGGGAGCGACGAAGGGCATCGCCCGCATGCTCGTGGCGACCCGGCCGTACGACGCACGGCCGAGCAGTTCGATGGCGCGGATCTCCTCGGTGGACATGCTTCCACTCTCCGCCACCGGCGCCCCGTCGGAAAAGGGGCCGGGGCCCCGCGCCGACGGGGACGTAGGTCCCGAATGCCGGCCGCGGGCCCGGACCGCTCCTCAGGGCGGGACGGGGGAGCGGCCGGGCCCGGTGGCCTCAGTGCCGCTCGGCCTGCATCCGCGCCACGTAGGCGGCGGCCTGCGAGCGGCGCTCCATGCCGAGCTTCGACAGCAGGCTGGAGACGTAGTTCTTGATGGTCTTCTCCGCGAGGTGGAGGCGCTCGCCGATGGCCCGGTTGGTCAGGCCCTCGCCGATCAGGTCGAGGATCTTGCGCTCCTGCTCGGTGAGGTGGGCGAGCTTGTCGTCGCCCTTCGGGTTGTTGCCGTCCCGCAGCCGCTCCAGGACCCGCGCCGTCGCCACCGGGTCGAGCAGCGACTTGCCGGCCGCCACGTCACGGACCGCGTTCAGCAGTTCGTTGCCGCGGATGGCCTTGAGGACGTACCCCGAGGCCCCGGCCATGATCGCGTCGAAAAGCGCCTCGTCGTCCGCGTACGAGGTCAGCATCAGACATTTGATCGACTCGTCCTGGGAACGCACCTCGCGGCACACCTCGACCCCGCTGCCGTCCGGCAGCCGCACGTCGAGGACCGCCACGTCGGGGCGGGTCGCGGGGATCCTGACCAGGGCGTCCGCCGCCGTTCCGGCTTCGCCGACCACTTCGATGTCGTCCTCCACGGAAAGCAATTCGTGGACGCCGCGCCGGACGACTTCGTGGTCGTCCAGCAGAAATACCCGGATTTTTCCTTCTTCGCGCACGCAGTCAGTCTCACATATTGGCTCTTCCGGTGCCCGGGGTGTGCGGGTTACGGTGCCGGATGTTCCGACGACGACGTCGGGCCGCTGCTCGGCGCGCTGACCTGGGCGAGCTTCCGCTTTTCTCGATTTACTTGGAAATCCAAGCAAAATCGCAGGTCAAGTGGGGTTTCGCAGGAATGCCGCGCAATGGGTAACGTGCCTGATGACGGCGTTCGCCGGGACACCTGTCACGCCCGACCCCGGCCGCGTCGCACCCACCCCGTGCGCAGGGTACGGATAAGGCGGAGAGCCGCACTGGCCTTGCCGGCGAACCCGGGGGCCGGACCGACGGAGGAGCACGCACGTGACCGTGGAGAGCACTGCCGCGCGCAAGACGACGCGACGCAGCAGCGGCGCCAAGCGCACCACCGGCGCCAGCGCCGGAGCAAAGAAGGCCGCCCCGGCCCCGGCCGGGGAGCCCGAGCTCGTTCAGCTGCTGACGCCCGAGGGCGAGCGCGTCCAGCACCCCGACTACGACATCGACCTGAGCGCCGAGGAGCTGCGCGGGCTCTACCGCGACATGGTCCTCACCCGCCGCTTCGACGCCGAGGCGACCGCCCTCCAGCGCCAGGGCGAGCTGGGCCTGTGGGCCTCGCTGCTCGGCCAGGAGGCCGCCCAGATCGGCTCCGGCCGGGCCCTGCGGGACGACGACTACGTCTTCCCCACCTACCGCGAGCACGGCGTGGCCTGGTGCCGCGGCGTCGACCCGACCAACCTGCTGGGCATGTTCCGCGGCGTGAACAACGGCGGCTGGGACCCGAACAGCAACAACTTCCACCTGTACACGATCGTCCTCGGCTCGCAGACCCTGCACGCCACCGGCTACGCCATGGGCATCGCCAAGGACGGCGCGGACTCCGCCGTGCTCGCCTACTTCGGCGACGGCGCCTCCAGCCAGGGCGACGTCAACGAGTCGTTCGTCTTCTCGGCGGTCTACAACGCGCCGGTCGTGTTCTTCTGCCAGAACAACCAGTGGGCCATCTCCGAGCCCATCGAGAAGCAGACCCGCGTCCCGCTCTACCAGCGCGCCCGCGGCTTCGGCTTCCCCGGCGTCCGCGTCGACGGCAACGACGTCCTCGCCTGCCTGGCCGTCACCCGCTCGGCCCTGGAGCGCGCCCGCCGCGGCGAGGGCCCGACGCTCGTCGAGGCCTTCACCTACCGGATGGCCGCCCACACCACCTCCGACGACCCGACCCGCTACCGCCGCGACGCGGAGCGCGAGGCGTGGGAGGCCAAGGACCCGATCCTGCGCCTGCGGACGTACATGGAGAACGAGGGCCACGCCGACGCCGCCTTCTTCGAGGCGCTGGAGGCCGAGAGCGAGACCCTCGGCAAGCACGTCCGCGAGGTCGTCCGCGCCATGCCGGTCCCGGAGCACATGGCGATCTTCGACCACACGTACGCGGACGGGCACGCGCTCGTCGACGAGGAACGCGCGGAGTTCGCCGCCTACCAGGCGTCCTTCGCGAACGGAGAGGCCGAGTAATCATGGCTGTGCAGAAGCTTCCCCTCGCCAAGGCGCTCAACGAGTCGCTGCGCAAGGCCCTGGAGACCGACCCCAAGGTCGTCGTCATGGGCCTGGACGTCGGCAAGCTCGGCGGTGTCTTCCGCATCACCGACGGCCTCCAGAAGGACTTCGGCGAGGACCGGGTGGTCGACACCCCGCTCGCCGAGTCCGGCATCGTCGGCACCGCGATCGGCCTCGCGCTGCGCGGCTACCGCCCCGTCGTGGAGATCCAGTTCGACGGCTTCGTCTTCCCGGCGTACGACCAGATCGTCACCCAGCTGGCGAAGATGCGGGCCCGCTCGCTCGGCACCGTGAAGATGCCCGTCGTCATCCGCATCCCGTACGGCGGCGGCATCGGCGCCGTCGAGCACCACTCCGAGTCCCCCGAGTCGCTCTTCGCGCACGTCGCGGGCCTCAAGGTCGTCACCCCTGCGAACTCCTCCGACGCCTACTGGATGCTCCAGCAGGCGATCCAGAGCGACGACCCGGTCATCTTCTTCGAGCCCAAGCGCCGCTACTGGGACAAGGGCGAGGTCGACACCGAGGCCATCCCCGGCGAGCTCCACAAGGCCCGGGTCGCCCGCGAGGGCACCGACCTCACCCTGGTGGCCTACGGCCCGATGGTGAAGACGTGTCTGGAGGCGGCCGCGGCCGCCGCCGAGGAGGGCAAGTCGGTCGAGGTCGTGGACCTGCGCTCGATCTCCCCCCTCGACTTCGACACGATCCAGGCCTCGGTCGAGAAGACCGGCCGCCTGGTCGTCGTCCACGAGGCCCCGGTGTTCTTCGGCTCCGGCGCGGAGATCGCCGCCCGGATCACCGAGCGCTGCTTCTACCACCTGGAGGCCCCCGTCCTGCGGGTCGGCGGCTACCACGCGCCGTACCCGCCGGCGCGCCTGGAGGAGGAGTACCTGCCGGGCCTGGACCGCGTGCTCGACGCCGTCGACCGCTCGCTGGCGTACTGAGGAGAGCACGACCATGACGATCCGCGAATTCAAGATGCCCGACGTGGGCGAGGGCCTGACCGAGGCCGAGATCCTCAAGTGGTACGTCCAGCCCGGTGACACCGTCACCGACGGGCAGGTCGTCTGCGAGGTGGAGACGGCCAAGGCCGCCGTGGAGCTGCCGATCCCCTTCGACGGCACCGTGCACGAGCTGGTCTTCCCCGAGGGCACCACGGTCGACGTCGGCCAGGTCATCATCTCGGTGAACGTGGGCGGCGACGCGCCCGCCGGGGCGCCGGCCCCGGCCGCCGCCCCCGCCGTGGAGGCCCCGGCCCCCGCCGTCCCCGCCCCCGCGCCGGAGGCCGAGCCGGAGGGCCGCCAGCCGGTCCTCGTCGGCTACGGCGTGGCCGCGAGCTCCACCAGGCGCCGGGCCCGCAAGGCCGCCCCGGCAGCCCCGGCCCCGGCAGCCTCCGTCCCGGCCGCCGCCGCTCCCGTCGCGGTGGTGCCCGAGCAGCTGAACGGGCACGCCCCGGCCGGCCCGCGTCCGCTGGCCAAGCCGCCGGTGCGCAAGCTCGCCAAGGACCTCGGCGTGGACCTGGCCTCGGTCGTCCCGACCGGCCCGGACGGGGTCATCACCCGCGAGGACGTGCACCGCGCCGCGGCCCCGGCCGAGGCTCCGGCTCCGGTGGCGGCTCCGGCCCCCGCCCCGGTCGCGGCCGCTCCCGCCCCGGCCGCGGCCCCGGTCGTCGAGGCCGGCGCCCGGGAGACCCGTATCCCCATCAAGGGCGTACGGAAGGCCACGGCGGCGGCGATGGTCGGTTCGGCCTTCACCGCCCCGCACGTCACCGAGTTCGTGACCTTCGACATCACGCGCACGATGAAGCTGGTCGAGGAACTCAAGGCCGACAAGGACCTGGCCGGTCTGCGGATCAACCCGCTCCTCCTCATCGCCAAGGCCGTCCTGGTCGCCGTCAAGCGCAACCCGGAGATCAACGCGGCCTGGGACGAGGCGGCGCAGGAGATCGTCCTCAAGCACTACGTGAACCTGGGCATCGCCGCGGCCACCCCGCGCGGTCTGATCGTGCCGAACATCAAGGACGCGCACGCCCAGACCCTGCCGGAGCTGTCCCGCTCCCTGAGCGAGCTGGTCGCCACCGCCCGCGAGGGCAAGACCACCCCGGCGGCGATGCAGGGCGGCACCTTCACCATCACCAACGTCGGCGTCTTCGGCGTCGACACCGGTACGCCGATCCTCAACCCGGGCGAGTCCGCGATCCTCGCGGTCGGCGCGATCAAGCTCCAGCCGTGGGTCCACAAGGGCAAGGTGAAGCCGCGTCAGGTCACCACGCTGGCGCTCTCCTTCGACCACCGCCTGGTCGACGGCGAGCTGGGCTCCAAGTTCCTCGCCGACGTGGCGGCGGTCCTGGAGCAGCCGAAGCGGCTCATGACCTGGGCGTAGTGCCCCGGCCGGGAGTCCGGTACGCGCGTTTCACGTGAAACATCCGGTGGTGGCGTCCGTCCACCACCGGATGTTCCGCTGAGGGCGTGGAACCACTGGACCCGCACCTCGAACCGCCGCACGCCGCCGGGCCCGTACGCCTCGGCACGACCTTCGACGAGGCGAGGGCGGCCGTCGCCCCTGAGGCGCGCTCCGGGCCCGGGTGCGCCCCGACGGCCTGCCCGTCCACGTCACCTCCGTCCTCGTCGGCGGCACGGACTGCTGCGGCTTCCGGACGGCATGGGCGCCGGGTGTAAGGAGTCCATGATGCGGACGCGGCTGTCTGTCGCATCCCTCTTGTATCTATGCTGTGCGCATGCCATCAGCCCTCAAGCAGCCGCCCGCCGCCGAGCGGGTCTACAGCCACGTCAAACAGGCCGTCCTCGACCGCCGTTACGAGGGCGGGACGCTGCTCACCGAGGGGGAGCTGGCGCAGGCCGTAGGCGTCTCCCGCACCCCCGTGCGCGAGGCGCTGCTCAAGCTGGAGATGGAAGGGCTGCTGAAGCTCTACCCGAAGAAGGGCGCCCTCGTCCTCGCCGTCTCCGCCCAGGAGATCGCCGACGTCGTCGAGACCCGCCTCCTCGTCGAGGAGTTCGCCGTCCGCCGCGCCGTCCCCGCACCGCCCGCGCTCCTCGCCCGCCTCGAAGAGCTCCTGGCCGAGCAGCAGCGGCGGGCGGGCGCCGGAGACCTCGCCGAGGTCGCCGTCACCGACCGCTGCTTCCACGCCGAGATCGTCCGGCACGCCGGCAACCAGATCCTCTCCCGCCTCTACGACCAGCTCCGCGACCGCCAGCTCCGCATGGGCGTCGCCGTGATGCAGGCCCACCCCGACCGCGTCGCCCAGAACATCACCGAGCACGCCGAGATCCTCGACCGCCTGAGGGCCGGGGACGCGGACGGCGCCGCCGCCGCCGTCCGCGGCCACCTCGGACGCGTCGGCAGCCTGGTCCGGGGTGAGGGCAGGTGAGCGACCGCAAGGGAGCCCGCAACGGCTACGGCTCCGCCGTCACCCTCCCCGGCGACCCGCCCGGCGGCCGGCGCGCCGCGCTCGTCTGGGGCGTCGGCGTCTCCGTCTACTTCGTCGCCGTCATCTTCCGCACCTCGCTCGGCGTCGCCGGACTCGACGCCGCCGACCGCTTCCACGTGGGCGCCTCCGCGCTCTCCACTTTCTCCATACTCCAGCTGCTGGTCTACGCGGGCATGCAGATACCCGTCGGCCTCATGGTCGACCGGCTCGGCACCAAGAAGGTCCTCGCCCTCGGCGTCGTCCTCTTCACCCTCGGCCAGCTCGGCTTCGCGCTCTCCCCGTCCTACCCCATGGCCCTCGCCTCCCGCGCCCTCCTCGGCTGCGGCGACGCCATGACCTTCATCAGCGTCCTGCGGCTCGGCGGCCGCTGGTTCCCGGCCCGCCGCGGGCCGCTCATCGCCCAGCTCGCCGGCCTCATCGGGATGGCCGGCAACCTGATCTCGACCGTCGTCCTCTCCCGCGCCCTGCACGGCCTCGGCTGGACCACCACCTTCGTCGGCAGCTCGCTCGCCGGCGTCCTGGTCCTGGTCCTGCTGCTGGTCTTCCTCAAGGACCACCCGGAGGGGTACGAGCCCGCCCCCGTCCACCACGCGGGCGCCGCCTACGTCCGCCGGCAGATCGCCGAGTCCTGGCGCGAGCCCGGCACCCGGCTCGGCCTGTGGGTGCACTTCACCACCCAGTTCCCCGCGATGGTGTTCCTGCTGCTGTGGGGGCTGCCGTTCCTCGTCGAGGCACAGGGCCTGTCCCGGGGCACCGCGGGCGAGCTGCTGACCCTCGTCGTGCTCTCCAACATGGCCGTCGGCCTCACGTACGGCCAGATCATCGCCCGGCACGGCGGTGCCCGCGCCCCGCTCGCCCTCGGCACGGTCGCCGCCACCGCCCTGCTGTGGGCGACGACGATCGCGTACCCCGGCGACCACGCGCCGATGTGGCTGCTCGTCACCCTCTGCCTGGTCCTCGGGGCCTGCGGACCGGCGTCCATGATCGGCTTCGACTTCGCCCGCCCGGCCAACCCGCCGGAGCGTCAGGGCACCGCCTCCGGCATCGTCAACATGGGTGGTTTCGTCGCCTCGATGACGACGCTGCTCGCCGTCGGCGTGCTGCTCGACGCGACCGGCGACGACTACCGGATCGCGTTCTCCTCGGTCTTCGTCCTCGAAGCCCTCGGCGTCGTCCAGATCCTCCGCCTCAAGTCCCGCACCCACCGGCGCGAGCGCGAACGCCTCGTCGCCAGCCGGGTGGAGGCCGTCCACGTGCCCGTCTAGGGCTCAGTTCGGCGTCACCGCGAAGTGGGCGAGGATCGCGTCGGCCAGGTCCTGGTCGCCCTCGACCTTGATCCGGTCGGCCACGTCGGCCGGCCGGACCCGGCCGCACGCCAGCCGGACGTACGTCTCCCAGTCCGTCGCCAGCGTCACCGCCGGGCCCAGCGACGGCGCCCCGTCGATCGAGCCCCGCCCCTCCGCGTCCACCCGCACCGTCCGCAGGAACTCCACCGGCCCCGTCACGTCCACCACGACCGCCGAGGACGCCGGCGCGCCCGCGTCCTTCGCGACCACCTTCGGCAGCGCCTCCAGGAGCAGGTCCCGCACCACGAGCGCGCCCGGGGAGTCCAGGTTCCCCGGCACCCCGAGCGCCACCCGCAGGTCCTGCTCGTGCACCCACGTGTCGAAGGCCCGCAGCCGGTAGCCCTGCTCCAGGGTCTGCTCCGCGCCCAGCGGGGCCCGGATGACGTGGTCGGGCGAGCGGTTCTCGTTGCGGAGCTGACGGGCCCGGCGGATCAGGACGTACTCCAGCTCCGAGGTCATCTCCGGCGCCGTGTGGTGCCGGCGGACGTCGACCTGCACCTCCATGTAGCGGGCGAAGTCGGAGCGCACGTGGTACAGGTCACGGGGGAGCGAGTGGATCGGCCGGGGGTCCCCGAGCATCTCCGTCTCCATGCCGATCACGTGGGACACGATGTCGCGCACCGACCAGCCCGGGCACGGGGTCGCCCGGTTCCACTCGCCCTCCACGAGCGGCTGCACCAGCTCGGCTATCGCTTCGATGGAGTGGGTCCAGGCGTCGGCGTAGTTCTGGAGGCTGGGATGGACGGTCACGGGACCCCTCGACGTTCTTCGGTGCGGGCTGAAAACACGACTGGGCGACAGTGGAATGGGAGGCTCGGACGCTAAGTTACGCTCCCCGGGAGCACCCCGGCAGTGCTTTCGTGTGACGATCGTAGGCCGGTGTTGACGGCTTCAACGCCAGGACGGTGGTAGTGTGCGCGCCTCGCTGATCCAGATCGCGGTAGACCCGGACGAACCGGTCGCCGACCGGCGGGCCCGCGCGGCCCGTCTCGTACGGGAGGAGCGCGGGGCCGCGGACCTCGTCGTCCTCCCCGAGCTGTGGCCCGTGGGCGCCTTCGCCGCGGACCTCTTCGGGCCCGAGTCCGAACCCCTCCACGGCCCCACCTACACGGCGATGGCCGCCGCCGCGCGCGACGCCGAGGTCTGGCTGCACGCCGGCTCCTTCGTCGAGGCGGTCGGCGGCGCCCTCTACAACACCTCCCTCGTCTTTTCCCCCGACGGGGAACTCGCCGCCTCCTACCGGAAGATCCACCGCTTCGGCTTCGACAAGGGCGAGGCCGTGCTCATGGCCGCCGGCGAGGACCTGGTCACCTTCGACCTGCCGCACCTCACCGTCGGCGTCGGCACCTGCTACGACCTGCGCTTCCCCGAGCTGTTCCGCGGGCTCGTCGACGCCGGCGCCGAAGCCTTCGTCGTCCCCGCCGGCTGGCCCGCCCGCCGCCGCGCCCACTGGCGGCTGTTCGCCCAGGCGCGGGCCGTCGAGAACCAGGCGTACGTCCTCGCCTGCGGCACGGCCGGCACCCACGCCGGCGTCGAGCAGGCCGGCCACTCGATGGTCGTCGACCCGTGGGGCGAGGTCCTGGCCGAGGCGGGCCCCGGCGAGGAGGTCCTGCGGGTCGTCCTGGACCCGGCGAAGCCCGCCGCGATCCGCGAGGAGTTCCCGGCCCTCAAGGACCGCGTCCTCGGCGTCGCCGCGCCCCGGCGGGCGGGGGCCCGGTGAGCGGCGCTCCCCGGGACGACGCCGTCACCGCCTTCGCCGCGCTCTTCGGACCGCCGCCGCGGGGGCCCGCGATACCGGTCGACTGGGACGCGGTGGAGGAGTGGCTGGGGCTCCGGCTGCCCGCCGACTACAAGGCGGTCGCCACCGCCTACGGCCCCGTCGACCTCGGCGAACGGCTCTGGATCCAGACCCCGTACGGCGCCGACGCCTTCGACTACGGCCGCTGGTGCGAGGAGGCCCGGCGGGCGGCCCCCCGGCGTCCTCCCCTTCGGCTCCACCCGCACCTCCGGCACCCTCTTCTGGGACACCACCGCCTCGGACGACCCCGACGCGTGGCCGGTCGTGCTGCACGACCCGCACGAGGAGCGCAGGGGCGGCGATCCCTGGCGCCGCACCGGCACCACCCTGCTGCCCACCCTCGCCCTCCTCGTCGAGGAGGGCCTCCCCCGGACCCTCGCCCGCAGCGCCCTCGCCGAGGACGTGACCTCGGCCTGGACCCCGCCGCCGCGCCGCCCGGCCCCGACCCCGGAGCAGCGGGCCGCCTTCACCGGCGGCGGCACCGGCCTCGACACCCTCACCGCGCTCGTCCCGCCGCCCGCGGAGCCGTACCTCGGCGGCCGCGACTGGGAGTGGACGTACGACCGGCTCGGCACCACCCTGCCCAGCGCGTACGTCCGCTTCATGGAGACGTACGGCGGCGGCGTCTGGTGCGAGTGGCTGCGCTTCCCCCTGCCCTGGGGCGCCGAGCCGTACGACTTCGCGCCCTGGGCCGAGTGGTACGCCGACAACTACCGCTCCCTGCGCGCCGACCACCCCGAGTTCCATCCGCTGGCCGCCTGGCCCGAGCCCCGCGGCTTCCTGACCTTCGCGTCCACCATCGACGGCGACCAGCTCGGCTGGCTCGCCGACGGCGACGACCCCGAGACGTGGCCGCTCGCGATCGACCCCCGCCACGCGCGCGTGGGCCCCCCGCTCACCGGCTCCCTCACCGAGGTCCTCCTCGCCTGGCTGCGCGGCGACCTCGCCGTCGAAGGACTGCCCCGCCTCGCGTACCCCCACGAGGACCCGATCGACCTGGTCGCGTACCGGCCCCGGAGACCGCCTAGGACCGGACCTCCGCCCACAGCCGGGTGACGCGGGAGAAGGCCGCGCGGACCGACCCGCCGCGGGTGAGCGCCGCGCGGTCCACGCCCGCGAAGACGAGGGCCAGCGCCAGGTCCGCCGCGAGGGCCCGGCCCGTCACCGTGACCTCCAGGCGCCGCCCGCCGAGCCGCCCCGCCCCGCGCACGGTCACCCGGACGCCCGCGTCCTCCGCGTCGGCCCGCCGGGCGAGCGTCCAGGAGCGGCCGCCCCGCGCCCACAGCCGGTAGTCGTCGCCGCCGTACCGCAGCCGCAGCCCCCGCTGCCGGGCCGTCACGCCGAAGCGGTTGCGCTCCATGCGGACGAGCGCGCCGCCGAGCCGGAGCGTCGCCCGGTTCAGCGTCGGCAGCCGGATCAGGTCCGTGTGGACGCCCCGCGTCTCGTACGACGCCTCCGGCAGCAGGCCGCCCCGCAGCTCCGAGACGATCGTCTCGGGCACGGTCTGGCGCAGCGGCGCCTCCACCGTGACCTCGCCGAACTCCGCCGACGTGCCGCGCCAGCCGGAGCGCCGCCCGTACCCCTTCCCCTCCCGCCACGGACGCAGCGTGAACGGAGTGACGGTGGTGTGCATGGCGCTCCCTTCGCGAGCCGGATCCCCCGACCCTCGCACGAGCGGCGGACGCGCCTTCGGCCGGGCCCCTCCGCGCCCCGGACCAATCCACTCCTCCGCGATTGGCCCTGGGGCCCGGTGAACCGCCCGCCGAGACTGGGGACATGAGCAGCGAACGCGATCACTCCGCCACGCCCGACGGGCTCCGTCCCGAGACCCTCGCCGTCCACCCGCCCCGGGTCGAGGTCACCGGCAGCGTGCCGCTCGGCGTCCCCCTCCACCAGGGCCACGTCTTCGCCTTCGAGTCCGCCGACGCCCTCGCCGACTCCATGCGCTCCGGCGACTCCTTCCTCTACAGCCGCATGGGCAACCCCACCGTCCGCACCCTGGAGGACGCCGTCGCCCGTCTGGAGGGAGCCGCCGGCGCGCTCTCCTTCGCCTCCGGGATGGGCGCCATCAACACCGTCCTGCTCGGACTGCTCCACGGCGGCGGGCACGTCATCGCCCAGCGCTGCCTGTACGGCGGTACGTACGCGACGCTCACCGACCTCGCGGCCCGCTGGGGCGTCGAGGTCAGCTACGTCTCCGGCACGGACCCGGAGGAGGTCGCCGCCGCGCTGCGGCCCACCACCCGGCTCCTCTACCTGGAGACCATCGCCAACCCCACCACCCGCGTCTCCGACATCCCGGCCCTCGCCGCCGTCGCCCGCGCGGCCGGCGTGCCGGTCGCCGTCGACAACACCTTCGCCTCCCCGCTGCTCTGCCGCCCGCTCGCGCTCGGCGCCGACCTCGTCATCCACTCGGCGACCAAGTACCTCGGCGGCCACGCGGACGTCCTCGGCGGCGTCGTCGCCCTCGCCGATCCGGAACTCCTCGCCCGGCTGCGTCACTTCGCCAACGAGTTCGGCGCCTCCACCGACCCGTTCGCCGCCTGGCTGACCCTGCGCGGCATGCAGACCCTGTCGCTGCGGATGGAGCGCCACTGCGCCTCCGCCGCCGAACTCGCGGCCCGCCTCGAAGCGCACCCGGCGGTCGCCGCCGTCCGCCACCCCGGGCTGCCGAGCCACCCGGACCGGGCGATCGCCGAGCGGCTGCTGCCGGACGGCGCGGGCGGCGTGGTCTCGCTCGACCTCGCGGGCGGCCGGGACGCCGGCCGGGCCTTCGTCGAGGCGGTCCGGCTGGCCTCCCTCTCGGTCTCCCTCGGCGATGTGAAGACGCTGGTCATGCACCCGGCGTCCACCTCGCACCGCCAGCTCGACGCCGCCGCCCTGGAGGCCGCGGGCATCGGCCCCGGCACGGTCCGCCTCTCGGTCGGCATCGAGCACGTCGAGGACCTGTGGACGGACCTGGAGCAGGCGCTCGGCAAGGCGTCCGCGCTCTAGTCCTCCCGCTCGGCCATCCGGATCACGCACACCGCCACCGCGATGAGCAGGGCCGCGTCGGCGTCCTCGCGGACCACGTCCACCGCGTACGTGTCCCGGACGCGCAGCCAGCGGCGGGAGACGTGGGCGAGGAGTTCGCCGTCGTACTCGACGGCGAACTCCCGGTCCAGGATCCGCCCGCTGACGTCCAGTTCGGTGCCGTCGACCAGCGTCACGCGGTAGTGGTTGCGGAGGAGGGAGAGCCGCTTGCGGCGGACGGTCGCCAGCGGCCGCTCGTCCCGCTCGACGGTCATCGCGTCGCGCAGGCTGAGGAGTTTCTCCCGCAGGGTGACGAGCACCCGCCCGTCCGGGTCCTTCAGCTCCAGGGTGTCGCGCAGCCGCAGCGCCTTGCCGTCGACGAGGAAGGCGTGCCGGCCGTCCTCGTCCTCGATCCAGTAGTCGTCGCCGATCGCGAAGATCTTTTCCCGTACGAGGTATTTCATACGGAATGTCTCCCCTCCCTCTGTTTCACGTGAAACAGAGGGATCGCGGATTCAGGCGAAATAGCGGGTGAAGGCGTCGGGGCTGGTGCCCAGCACCTCCCCGTAGGGCGCGTCGAGCTGATGGATCAGCAGCACGGTGAAGGCGATGAAGCCGGCCAGGCCCATCACCATCACCATGTGGGTGGTGCTGCGGCTGATCCCGAAGATGAACATGAAGGCGAGCGTGAGGAAGCCGCCGAGGATCAGCCCCGTCCACAGCACCGGCGACAGCCGTTCCTGCGCGGCCGCCTCGCGGTTGCGCCGGGCGTCGTCCATGTTGCCGAGCTGGGCGAGCACTTCCTGTGCGGCGATCTGCTGCGAGACGCTGGCGGTGTCGTCGACCTCGCCGGCCTGGCGGAGCAGTTCGAGCAGCCGCCAGCCCGACGGGTCGAGCGGCCGGCGGGCGGCCATCATCGGCCATTCGACGTCCACGACGTGGTCGGCGTACGTGCGGGCCGCCGCCCGCAGCGGTTCGCGCCGGTCGGCGGGGAGCGCGTCGGCGAGCAGGTACGTCTGGTGCAGGGCGCTCGCCTCGGCCTGGACGTTGTCGGAGGCCGAGCTGCGGGTCTCCCAGACGGAGACCAGGCAGAGGCCGAGGACGATGGCGTAGAGCACCGAGACCATCATGGCGATGTACTCGGCGACGTCCTCGCGCGGTTCCTCGTCCTCGGCGGCGGGGAAGAGCCGCGTCTTGACCACGACGGCGAGCGCGCCGAGCAGCGCGACGCCCAGGACGACGAAGAGCGTTTCGAACAGGGCCACGGGTCAGGACCTCCGGTTCCCGAGGAGGGCGGCGGCGAGGGCCGCCGGCAGCAGGATCAGCAGCAGCATCACGACGGTCCCCATCTCGCCCGCCTCCTGCCCGCGCCGCCGCACCCGCCCCAGGAACCCCTCACCCGCGAGGGTCGCCGCCCGGCGCGAGGCCTCGGGCGGCGTCTCGGCACGCGGCGGAGCGACCCCGGGCGGTACGGCTCCGGGCGGTACGGCTCCGGGCGGTACGAGACCGGGCGGTACGACTCCGGGGGCCACGGTCCCGGGCGGTACGGCTCCGGGCCCGGCCTCCTCCGCCCCTTCGGCGGCGAGCCCGGCCCCGGCCCCCGCCGCAGTCCCCTCCCCGGCCCCCGCCGCGACCTCGGGCGGTACGGCGTCGGGTACGGGGTCGGGCGCGGGCGGCCCCACGGGCAGCACCCCCGCGGCGGGCGCGGGCACCGCGGCCCCGGGAGCGCCGACAGCGCCCGGAGCGCCCGGTCCCCCCGGCACACCGCCGGCCCCGGCGGCTCCCCCGGCCCCTCCGGCCACCGGCCGTGAGCCCCCACCCCCGCCCCCGCCTCCAGCCCCGCCCCCGCCTGCGCCCCCGCCCCCACGCCCCGGCTCCGCGTCCCCCGCGGCCGGCGCCGGGGGCTTCCTCCGTTCCTCCGGGACGGTGAACGAGCCGGTGGCGCGGGCGGTGAGCAGGGGGGCGGGGAGACGCCGGCCGCCGGGGGCGTAGGTGGCGACCCGGTCGGTTGCGGTGGCGAGGCCGGCGCTGCGGTGCGTGCCGGGCGGCCGCCGCACGGTCGCGGTGCAGCGCGCGGAGGCGCCGGGGGCGAGCCGGAGCGGGCCCGCGCCGCAGTCGACGCCCCGCCCGGAGAGCCCGAGGCCCGGGTCGGTGACGCGCACGTCGTGCAGGGTCCGGTTGCCGCGGTTGGCGACGGTGTACGTGACGACGGCGGTGCCGGCGCGCCGGGCCGGGGTCACCCGCTCGGCCAGCGTGAGGGCCCCGGCGACGCCCGCGTACCCGGAGGGGGCGGTGGCGGTGAGGGTCCGGCCCAGGGAGGGGATACCGCCCTCGGCGCGGGCGTCGGCCCGGTGGTCGCCGGGCAGGGCGCGGAAGCGGGCGACGCACTCCATGACGCGGAGGGCCCCGAGCGGCCGCCCGGGGCAGCGGACGGCGCCCGCAGGGACGCCCGGGTCGCGGACCCGGACCCCGTACAGGTCGGCCTCGCCCCGGTTCTCCAGCAGGTACCTCTTCACCACCTCGGCCCCGGCCCGCACGGCGGGCGGCCGCTGCCCGCTGTGGCCGCGGGTGTTGACGGTGACGGTCATCCGCAGCGCCTTGTCGCCCGCGCCGCCGGCCCGCGCCGTGCCCTCGCCGGTGAGGACGAGGCAGGGCAGGGCGAGGACCCCGGCGAGGAGCCCGGCCCCGACCCGGACGGCCCGCTTCCCCCGGAAGCACGAGTAGTCCGATGATCTGCCCGCATGCGTCATGCGCCCATGCCACCGCCCCCTCCGCCGCCCACCCGCCCCGGGACACGCCCACACCCCCCACCCGGCCCCACCGATCCACCCGTACGCCCGTGCACCCACACGTCTGTACGGGCCCCTACGCCCCTACGCCCCTACGCCCCTACGCCCGGCCGCACCCCATACGCCCGCACCCCGCCCGTCCGCGCGCCCGCACCCCCTGCGTACGCCAGTCCGCGCGCCCCACCCCCCTGCGCACCCCCTGCGTACACCCCCCACCCGCACCCCATGCGCCCGTGGCGGGCCCTTCACGGGCCCTTCATGAGCGGATGGCAAGCTTGAAGGATGAACGACGCTGCCCCGGCGCCCACCCCCGCGCCCGCCCCCCGTTCCCGTGCCCGCGTCCGTGCCCCCGAGCTGATCGGCAAGGGCGGCTGGCTGAACACGGGCGGCGACTCCCTCACCCTCGCCGACCTGCGCGGGAAGATCGTCCTGCTCGATTTCTGGACCTTCTGCTGCATCAACTGCCTGCACGTCCTCGACGAGCTGCGGGAGCTGGAGGAGAAGCACCGGGACACGCTCGTGATCGTCGGGGTGCACTCGCCGAAGTTCGTGCACGAGGCGGAGCACCAGGCGGTCGTGGACGCCGTGGAGCGGTACGAGGTGCACCACCCGGTGCTGGACGACCCGGAGCTGGCGACCTGGAAGCAGTACGCCGTGCGGGCGTGGCCGACACTGGTCGTGATCGACCCCGAGGGGTACGTCGTCGCCCAGCACGCGGGCGAGGGGCACGCCAACGCGATCCGGACGCTGGTGGAGGAGCTGGAGGCGGAGCACGCGGCGAAGGGGACGCTGCGGCGCGGCGACGGGCCGTACGTGCCGCCGGAGCCGGTCGCGACCGACCTGCGGTTCCCGGGGAAGGCCGTCGTGCTGCCGGGCGGGAACCTCCTGGTCTCCGACACCACCCGGCACCAGCTGGTCGAGCTGGCCGCCGACGGGGAGACCGTGGTGCGCCGGATCGGGGACGAGGGCGTCTTCCGGGAGCCGCAGGGGCTGGCGCTGCTGCCGGACGGGACGGTCGTCGTCGCGGACACCGTGCACCACGCGCTCCAGCGCTTCGACCCGGCGACCGGAGCGGTCGAGCGGATCGCCGGCACCGGGAGGCAGTGGTGGCAGGGGTCGCCGACCTCCGGGCCCGCGCTCGACGTGGACCTGTCCTCGCCGTGGGACGTCGCCTGGTGGCGGGGCAGGGTGTGGATCGCCATGGCCGGCGTGCACCAGCTCTGGACGTACGACCCCGAGACCGGGACCGTCGAGGTCGCGGCCGGCACGACGAACGAGGGGCTCGTCGACGGCCCGGGCGCCGAGGCGTGGTTCGCGCAGCCGTCCGGGCTCGCCGCCACCGCCGACCGGCTGTGGATCGCCGACTCGGAGACCAGCGCGCTGCGGTACGTCGACACCGACGGGCACGTGCACACCGCCGTCGGCACCGGCCTCTTCGACTTCGGGCACCGGGACGGCGCCGCCGACCAGGCCCTGCTCCAGCACCCGCTGGGCGTGACGGCCCTGCCCGACGGCTCGGTCGCGGTCTGCGACACCTACAACCACGCCCTGCGCCGCTACGACCCGGCCACCGGCGAGGTCACCACCCTCGCCACGGACCTGCGCGAGCCCAGCGACGCGGTCCTCGTCGGCGAGGACGTCGTCGTGGTCGAGTCGGCCCGCCACCGCCTCACCCGGCTGCGCCTCCCCGAGGAGGCCGTGCGGGTGGAGGCGGTCGCGCACCGCACCAGGCGCGAGGCCACCGAGGTCGCGCCCGGCGCCTTCCGGCTCGACGTCGTCTTCCGGGCCCCGACGGGCCAGAAGCTGGACGAGCGGTACGGTCCCTCGACCCGCCTGCTGGTCTCCGCCACCCCGCCGGAGCTGCTGCTCTCCGGCGAGGGCACCGGCACGGACCTCTTCCGCGACCTGGAGCTGAACCCGGCGCTCGCGGAAGGCGTCCTGCACGTCTCCGCGATGGCCGCGTCCTGCGACGACGACCCGGCCAACGAGTACCCGGCCTGCCACGTCCACCAGCAGGACTGGGGCGTCCCGGTGAAGCTCACCCCCGAGGGCGCGACCCGCCTCCCGCTGATCCTGGCGGGGCTGGACGCCTGACCCGGGCGCGTACGGACGCGCGTGAGGGCCCCGCTCGACCGGCGAGCGGGGCCCTCACGCGTACTGCGGCTCAGCCCTCCAGGAAGGCGACCAGGGCGTTGGCGAGGAGGTAGGGGTCCTCGGCGCCGCAGAGTTCGCGGGCGCTGTGCATGGAGAGGATCGCCACGCCGATGTCGACGGTGGTGATGCCGTGGCGGGCGGCCGTGATGGGGCCGATCGTGGTGCCGCAGGGCATGTCGTTGCTGGAGACGAACGACTGCCACGGCACGCCCGCCTTCTCGCAGGCGGCGGCGAAGATCGCGCGGCCGGTGCCGTCGGTGGCGTACCGCTGGTTGACGTTGACCTTGAGGATCGGGCCGCCGTTGACGCGCGGGTGGTGGGTCGGGTCGTGCCGCTCCGCGTAGTTGGGGTGGACGGCGTGGCCGGTGTCGGAGGAGAGGCAGACCGTGCCGGCGAAGGCGCGGGCGCGGTCCTCGTAGCCGCCGCCGCGGGCGTAGACGGAGCGCTCCAGGACGGTGCCGAGGAGGGGGCCCTGGGCACCGGTGTCGGCCTCGGAGCCGTTCTCCTCGTGGTCGAAGGCGGCGAGGACCGGGATGTAGGGGAGGTCGTCGCGGCCGGCGGCCTCGACGAGCGCGGCGACGGCGGCGTGCACGGACAGCAGGTTGTCCATGCGCGGGCCGGCGACGAGTTCGCGGTCGCGGCCGAGGTAGGCGGGGGCGTCGACGGCGTGGACCATGAGGTCCCAGCCGGCCACGTCCTCGGCGTCCACGCCCGCCTCGCCGGCGACGAACTCGACGAGGTCGCCCTCGCGGACCTCGCCGGTGCCCCACACGGGCTGCATGTGGCGCTGGCGGTCGAGCTTGAGCCCGTCGTTGGCGCCGCGGTCGAGGTGGATGGCGAGCTGCGGGACGCGCAGCAGCGGCCGGTCGACGTGGACGAGGCGGTGGCTGCCGTCGCGCAGGGTGAGGCGGCCGGCGAGGCCGAGGTCGCGGTCGAGCCAGGTGTTGAGGAGGGTGCCGCCGTAGATCTCCACGGCGATCTGCCGCCAGCCCTGGGCGCCCATGTCGGGGCGGGGCTTGACGCGCAGGTTGGGGGAGTCGGTGTGGGCGCCGACGATCCGGTACGGGGTGTGCGGGGCGACGCCCTCGGGCACGTACCAGGCGATGATCGCGCCGCCGCGGGTGACGAACTTCCCGCCGGTGGTCCCGTCCCACGCCGCGGTCTCCTCGACCCGGCGGAAGCCCGCCTTCTCCAGCCGGTCCGCGGCGTTGGCCACCGCGTGGTACGGCGACGGGGAGGCCGCGAGGAAGGACATCAGGTCATCGGTGTGGCCGGGTCCGAAGGGTGCGGACGCCGGTCGGGAGGCTGCGCTGCTCATGCGCCCCACCTTACGGGGGCGTTCCGGGGGTGCCGGGCGGGGTGAGCCGGGCCGCTCCGGGGGCCCGCGTCCGTGCGGAACGGCCCGCCCCCCTCCCCGGGGACGGGCCGTTCCAGTAAGGACGTGGTGCGTTCGGTACCGGGGTACTAGAACGCGGCCTCGTCCAGGTCCATCAGTCCGCCGTCCACGCCGTCGGCGAGGAGGCGCTCGGTGGAGACGCCGGGCAGGACGTTGGCGGCGAAGAACTTCGCGGCGGCGATCTTGCCCTGGTAGAAGGGGACGTCCTTGCCGGAGGCGCCGGCCGCGAGCTTCTCGGCGGCGACGGCGGCGCCCTTGAGGAGCAGGTAGCCGACGACGACGTCGCCGGAGGCCATGAGCAGGCGGGTGGTGTTGAGGCCGACCTTGTAGATGTTCTTGACGTCCTCGCCGGTGGCGGTGAGGTCGGTGATCATCTTGCCGACGATCGCCTCCAGGTCGACGGCCGCCTTGGCGAGCGCGTCGCGGGCGCCGGCCAGCTCCTCGCCGCCGGTGCCGACCGCGAGGAACTTCTTGATCTCCTCGGAGAGGGCGTTCAGGGAGGCGCCCTGGTCGCGGACGATCTTCCGGAAGAAGAAGTCCTGGCCCTGGATGGCGGTGGTGCCCTCGTAGAGGGTGTCGATCTTGGAGTCCCGGATGTACTGCTCGATCGGGTACTCCTGGAGGAAGCCGGAGCCGCCGAAGGTCTGGAGCGACTGCGCGAGCTGCTCGTAGCCCTTCTCGGAGCCGTAGCCCTTCACGATCGGCAGGAGCAGGTCGTTGAGGCCGTGGAGGGCCTTCGCGTCCTCGCCGGCCGCCTCCTTGACCTGGATGGCGTCCTGCACGGAGGCCGTGTAGAGGACGAGGGAGCGCATGCCCTCGGCGTACGCCTTCTGCGTCATCAGCGAGCGGCGGACGTCGGGGTGGTGGGTGATGGTGACCTTGGGGGCGGCCTTGTCCATGAAGTCGGCCAGGTCGGTGCCCTGGACGCGCTCCTTGGCGTACTCCAGGGCGTTGAGGTAGCCCGTGGAGAGGGTGGAGATCGCCTTCGTGCCGACCATCATGCGGGCGAACTCGATGATGAGGAACATCTGGCGGATGCCGTCGTGCTTGTCGCCGATGAGCCAGCCCTTGGCGGGGTGCTTGTCGCCGAAGGTCATCTCGCACGTGTTGGAGGCCTTGAGGCCCATCTTGTGCTCGACGTTGGTGGCGTAGACGCCGTTGCGGGCGCCGAGCTCGCCGGTCTCCCAGTCGAACTCGTACTTCGGGACGAGGAAGAGGCTCAGGCCCTTGGTGCCGGGGCCGGCGCCCTCGGGGCGGGCGAGGACGTAGTGGAGGATGTTCTCCTCCATGTCGTGCTCGCCGCTGGTGATGAAGCGCTTGACGCCCTCGATGTGCCAGGAGCCGTCCTCCTGCTGGACGGCCTTGGTGCGGCCGGCGCCGACGTCCGAGCCGGCGTCGGGCTCGGTGAGGACCATGGTGGAGCCCCAGCGGCGCTCGACGGCGATCCTGGCGGCCTTCTTCTGCTGCTCGTTGCCCTCGGTGTAGAGGATGCCGGCGAAGGCGGGGCCGGAGGAGTACATCCAGATGGCCGGGTTGGAGCCGAGGAGCAGCTCCGCGTAGGCCCAGATGAGGGAGCGCGGGGAGACCGTGCCGCCGATCTCCTCGGGGATGCCCAGGCGCCAGTACTCGGACTCCATGAAGGCGTTGTACGAGGCCTTGAAGGAGGCCGGGACCGGGGCGGTGTTGGTCTCGGGGTCGAAGACCGGCGGGTTGCGGTCGGCGTCCGCGAAGGACTCGGCCAGCTCGTTCTCGGCGAGGCGGCGGATCTCGTCGAGGATGCTCTTGGCGGTGTCGACGTCCATCTCCTCGAACGGACCGGTGCCGTACACCTTGTCGCGGCCGAGCACCTCGAAGAGGTTGAACTCGATGTCGCGGAGATTCGACTTGTAGTGCCCCATGGCGACGGCTCCGTAAAGATCGGGGAGGGTTCCTCGTACCGAGGGCCACTCACGGTCCCGCCCCGTTCCGGCGCAGGTCCTACTCACGAGTAGCGCACTCTTCTCTCCGATGATGCTACCCACCGGTAATAAGAGCAACCCCTACCGGGCGATCTGTGACGCAGTAGGCTCAGGGCCCATGTACGGCTACGAGCAGAATCCGGGTGCGCAGCAGCAGTACGGGATGCCCGGGGGCATGCAGGGCGGGATGCCGAACGGCATGCAGGGCGGGGTTCCCGGCGGGTACGGACAGCAGCAGGCCCCGCTGTACCCCGAGCCCTCGCCGCCCTCCCTCGCCGACGCCGTACGCGCCTTCACCACCGGCACCCTGGCCGCCGAGGACTTCCAGCAGATCTTCGCGACCTCGAAGGTCTACTGCCCGCGCGGCGACAACCCCGGCTTCCTCGCCCTGCACAACACCCAGCAGCCGGTGATCCCGATGTTCAGCTCCCTCAAGGAGCTGCGGCGGTACGCGGGCAAGGAGTCGAAGTACTTCGTGATCACCGGCGCCGAGGTGATCGACCTCCTGCCGACCGGCTACGGCTTCGTGCTCGACATGGAGGGCGACCACCGGATGGTCTTCGACGCGAAGGCCGTGGAGCAGATGGTGGACTTCGCGATGCGGCGGATGTACGGCTGACCCATCCTGAGACCAGGGAAGAGAGCGCCCGGGAGGAATTCCTCCCGGGCGTTCCGCGTTCCGGGTGGCAAGAAGTTCAGCATTCAACTAAAGTGAGGGTACGAGGACAGGCCGCGAAGGCCACCGAGCCCTCAGGCCGCACCAAGGAGGTCCCGCCATGCCCGCCGTGACTGTCGAGAACCCGCTCACCCTGCCGCGCGTCGCCGCCCCGGCCGACGCCGCCCCGCGCCCCGTGCTCGCCGTCACCACGGCCCCGCAGGGCTTCGAGGGCGAGGGCTTCCCGGTCCGCCGGGCCTTCGCCGGGATCAACTACCAGTACCTCGACCCGTTCATCATGATGGACCAGATGGGCGAGGTGGAGTACGCGCCGGGCGAGCCCAAGGGCACCCCCTGGCACCCCCACCGCGGCTTCGAGACCGTGACCTACATCGTCGACGGCACCTTCGACCACCAGGACTCCAACGGCGGCGGCGGCACCATCACCAACGGCGACACCCAGTGGATGACCGCCGGCTCCGGCCTCCTCCACATCGAGGCCCCGCCGGAGTCCCTCGTCGTGTCCGGCGGCCTCTTCCACGGCCTCCAGCTGTGGGTCAACCTGCCCGCCTCCGACAAGATGATGGCCCCCCGCTACCAGGACATCCGCGGCGGCCAGGTCCAGCTCCTCACCTCCCCCGACGGAGGCGCGCTGCTCCGCGTCATCGCCGGCGAGCTCGACGGGCACCAGGGCCCCGGCATCACCCACACCCCGATCACCATGATCCACGCCACCCTGCGCCCCGGCGCCGAGATCACCCTGCCCTGGCGCGAGGACTTCAACGGCCTCGCGTACGTCATGGCCGGCCGCGGCACCGTCGGCGCCGAGCACCGCCCCATCCACCTCGGACAGACGGCGGTCTTCGGCCAGGGCGCCTCCCTGACGGTCCGGGCCGACGAGAAGCAGGACTCGCACACCCCGGACCTGGAGGTCGTCCTCCTCGGCGGCCGGCCGATCCGCGAGCCCATGGCCCACTACGGCCCCTTCGTGATGAACACCCAGGCCGAACTCCGCCAGGCCTTCGAGGACTTCCAGGCGGGCCGGCTCGGCACCATCCCGGCCGTCCACGGCATGGGCGAGTAACACCCCGCAGGACTCCCGGGGCGACCCCCCGAGCCCCGGGGAGCGACATGACGGGCCGTCGCCCGGACGGCCCGTCATGTACGCCTTTCCCCCACGATGGCGTGATCTTATGGACGGGTGCAGACCAGTCGAGCGCCCCTCCTCCCCGAGCCCGCCCGCAAGCTGGCCGCCTGGTGCGCCGTGGCGCTGCTCGTCGCCGGGGTCGCCGCCGTCTTCGTCTGGCTCTGCGTGGTCTTCAAGGCCGCCGTGACGCCGGTGCTCCTCGCCATCCTCGGGACGGCGCTGCTCGGACCGCTCTACCGGCGGCTGCTGCGGATGAAGGTGAGCCCCTCCCTCGCCGCCGCCGTCACCGTCCTCGCCGTCCTCGTCGTCGTCGGCGGAGCCACGTACATCGTGGTCGCCGCGCTGATCGAGACCGGCGACCAGATCCTCGCCTCGCTGCGGCAGGCCGCCGTCGACATCGCCGAGCACTTCGGGGCCGCCGGGACCTCCCTGGAGGACCTGGCGGAGAACGCCAGGACCCTGCTGGAGAAGTTCGGCGGGACCGCCGCCTCCGGCGTGATCTCCGGGCTCAGCGTGGTCGGGCAGATGCTCGCCACCGCCGTCCTCGCCCTCCTGCTGATCTTCTTCTTCCTCCGCGACTCCGACCGCGCCGCCGGCTCCCTGCGCTCCCTCGTCCCCGCCGCCACCGGCGACACCGCCGAGGCCATGGCCCGCCGCGCCTTCGAGGCCGTCGAGGGCTTCATGCGCGGCACCACGTTCGTCGCCCTCGTCGACGCGATCCTCATCGGCGCCGGCCTGCTCGTCCTCCAGGTGCCCGGCGCCGTCGGCCTCGCCGCGCTCGTCTTCGTCACCGCCTACATCCCCTACCTGGGCGCCTTCCTCTCCGGCGCGGTCGCCGTCCTCGTCGCCCTCGCCGACCGCGGCTTCGTCATCGCCCTGTGGGTGCTCGGCGTCGTCCTCGCCGTCCAGGTCATCGAGGGCAACCTCCTCCAGCCGATGGTCCAGAGCCGCACCGTCCAGATGCACCCGGCCGCCGTCATGCTCGCCATCACCGCCGGCGCCTCCGTGGCCGGCGTCCTCGGCATGCTCCTCGCCGTCCCCCTGACGGCCGCCGCCACCGGCGTCCTCGGCGAACTCCGCGCCCGCTACGGCTCCCGCGCGGAAGCCGAGGCGGGCGCCGGAGGGGGCGCGGGAGCCGGAGCGGGAGGGGCCGGCTAGACCGCCGCCGCGCCCGGCTCGAAGGACCTCAGCATGGCCTCCAGGGCCGCCTGGTCCGGGCCGACGAAGGGATCGGAGTCCGGCACCGCCGCCAGCGTCGACAGCATCCGGTCCGTCATCCGCACGGCGGGCGGCAGATGGGTGCACAGCACGATCTCCGGGTTCATCGCCCGCAGCCCCTCCAGGGTCGCCCGGTACTTCTCCGCGTCCACCAGGTGCACCCACGGGCTGTCGATCGTCGCCCACATCGTCTGCGCGGCCGCCAGGTCCTCCGGCTTCAGGTCGTTCGCGTGCCCGCTCTCGGCGATCTCCGCGGTCGGCATGGGGCCGCCGAAGCAGTCCGAGCTGAAGCAGATCCGGGTCCGGTCGTCGTAGAAGCCGACGGTCGCCGGATTGTCGAAGAGCGGCGGCCGGAAGGCGTGCAGGGCGCGGTCGCCGACGTCCAGGGCCTGGCCGGGGTTGAGGAAGTACACCCGGTCCATCGGCAGCGCCCGCTCCGTCGTCATCTCCCCGGCGCCCAGGAACGTCGTCACCACGCGCGCGTGCGGGGCGGCCTCCAGCAGGGCGAAGATCCCGCCCGTGTGGTCCTTGTCCGGGTGGGTGAGCCAGATCCAGCGCACCTCCGCCGGGTCGATCACCCCGCCGAGCGCGGCGAGGAAGTCCCGGCCCTCGACGGAGAGGCCGGTGTCGACGACGACGGGTTCGGCGGCGGTGACGACGTAGGCGTTGACCGGCATGTGGCCGATCCCCGGCACTTCCAGACTGTCGGCCAGGACGGTGGTGTCACTGCCGACCTTGTGGGTGTCCATGGCGAGCTCCGTGCTCCCCCCGGCGGCCGTACCCCACCAGTCTCCGCCGTACGGGTGAGCCGCGCGCGCCGGAGGCCGTACGGGCTCCGGCGAGGTCCGCGCCCACCGCACGCCGCCGGAGGCCCGCCGCATGCCGCCCGCGATCCGGGACCCGCCGCCGGAAAGCCCGAGCCCCGCCGCCGGAAAGCCCGAGCCCCGTCGCCGGAAGCCCGGGGTCCGCCGCCCGCCGCCGGAAGCCCGGGACCCGCCGCCGGAGGCCCGCGTCCCGCGCCCCCCGCCACGCGCGCGTGCCTACGCGCAGCACCCCTCCGGGCCCGTCGGCTCGGCCAGTTCGAACCAGATGGTCTTGCCCTCGCCGCGCGGTTCGACGCCCCACGCGTCGGCCAGCATCTCCATCAGCACCAGGCCGCGCCCGCTGGACGCCATCTCGCCCGGCTGCCGCCTGTGCGGGAGCTCGTCGCTCGCGTCGGAGACCTCGACGCGCAGCCGGCGGGCCTTCGGGCCGCAGGCGACCTCGGCGGTCAGGAGGGCGTCGCCGTCCGTGTGGACCAGCACGTTCGTGACCATCTCGGAGACCATCAGGACGGCCGCGTCCAGCTGGTCCCCGTCGGTCCAGTCGTGCAGCAGCTGCCGCACCTGCTCGCGCGCCTCCGCGATCCGCTCCGGTTCGGCCTGGGCGATCGTCATCAGGGTGCGGCGCGGGGTCTGCCGCACCTCCGTGGCCGGCCGGCGGGAGAGCAGCAGGACGGCGATGTCGTCCTCGCGCCGGTCGGCGAGCGGCCCGGTGGTGTGGTGGGAGCCGGGCCCGTGGACGGCGTCCACGAGGGTGTCGGCCAGCTCCTCCAGGTCGTCGCCCCGGTGCTGCTCCAGGAGCCGCTTGACCCGCTCCCAGCCGGTGTCGAGGTCGTGCCCGCCGGTCTCCAGGAGGCCGTCGGTGCAGATCATCAGCGTCTCGCCGGGGTCCAGCGTCAGCCGGGTGGTCGGGTAGTCGGTGTCGGCGTCGATGCCGAGCGGCAGCCCGCCGGCCGTCGGCTTGAGCAGGACCGTCCCGTCGACCATCCGGACCGCCGGCTCCGGGTGGCCCGCGCGGGCGATGTCCACCGTCCCCGTCTCCAGGTCCACCTCCAGGTACAGGCAGGTCGCGAAGCGCGGCCCGCCGCCCGGGGCCCCCGCCCCGGGCCCGCCGGAGCCGCCCGCCCCGTCGTACCCGTCGGAGCCGTCGTACCCGTCGTTCACCCCGTACAGGAACCGCGAGGCCCGCGACAGCACCGCGTCCGGCCGGTGGCCCTCGGAGGCGTACGCCCGCAGCGCGATCCGCAGCTGCCCCATCAGCGCCGCGGCCCGCACGTCGTGCCCCTGCACGTCCCCGATGACCAGGGCGATCCGGCCCGCGCCGCCGGTCGCGCCGCCCGTCCCGCCGGGCAGCCGGATCATGTCGTACCAGTCGCCGCCCACCTGGAGCCCGCCGCCGGTCGGCACGTACCGCGCCGCCACCTGGATCCCGGGGATCCCCGGCCCGAGCACGGGCATCATCGTGCGCTGGAGCCCGAGCGACAGCTCGCGCTCCGACTCCGCCACGCCGGCCCGGGCCAGCGCCTGCGCCAGCATCCGCGCCACCGTCGTCAGCACCGACCGCTCGTCCGGCGTGAAGGCCACCTGGTGCTTGAAGGCCGCCATCCAGGCGCCCATCGTCCGCCCGGCCACCACCAGCGGCACGAAGGCCCACGACTGCCGCTCGAAGGGCTCCGCCAGCGGCCACGTCATCGGGAAGCGGCGCCGGTACTCCTCCGGGGACGGCAGGTAGATCGCCCGCCCGGTCCGCACCACCTCCGCCGCCGGGTAGTCCGTCGCCAGCGACATCGAGGTGAAGGGGCCCTCGTCGCCGTCCCGCTGCCCGTGGTGCCCGATCACCGTCAGCCGCTCGCCCGACATCCCGAAGACCGCCAGGCCGTCCGGCGAGAAGCCCGGCATCGACAGCGAGGCCGCCACCCGCAGCACCTCGGCCGTCGACCGCGCCTCCGCCAGCGCCCGCCCCGCGTCCAGCAGGAAGGCCTCGCGCGAGCGCCGCCAGTCGCCGGTGATCGGGGTGTGCGGCCCGGCCGTGCCCGGCTGCGGCTCCGCCACCTCCTGGAGCGTGCCGACCAGCTGGTAGTCGCCGCCGTCGATCAGCGGCTTGGACCGGCTCCGTACCGTACGGACCACCCGGCCCCGCTCGTCCATGATCCGCAGCCGGGCCTCGGCGAGCGTCCCCTCGGCCACCGCCAGGTGGACCACGCCGTCGATCTCGTTCCAGTCCACCGGGTGGAAGCGGGACCGCACCGCCGCCTCGCTGAGCCGCACCGGTTCGGCGGGCAGCCCGAGCAGCCGGGCGGCCTCGGCGTCGAGCGAGACGATCCCGGAAGCGTTGTCCCAGCGCCACAGGCCCGTGGCGATCGCGGCCAGGACGTCCTCGGTGCGCATTGCCCCACTTTATGAATATCGGACACCGGGTCGCCACCGTGCCCCCACCGGGCGCCACCGACGGTAATCGAATCGCGATCTTGGGGTGGCCGGTAGGCTGGGATGGCCTTGGCCCCGCCGGGGCCGCTACGAATCTTTCGATCCCGAAGACTGGATGAACGACGATGCATCGGTACAGGTCCCACACCTGCGGCGAGCTCCGCGCCTCTGACGTCGGCACCGACGTCCGGCTGAGCGGCTGGCTGCACAATCGGCGCGACCTGGGCGGCATCCTCTTCATCGATCTGCGCGACCACTACGGCATCACGCAGCTCGTCGCCCGCCCCGGCACCCCGGCGGCCGAGGTCCTCGACAAGCTGACCAAGGAGACGGTCGTCCGCGTCGACGGCAAGGTCGTCTCGCGCGGCGCCGACAACGTGAACCCCGAGCTGGCCACCGGCGAGATCGAGATCGAGGCCGCCGAGGTCGAGGTCCTGGGCGCCGCCAAGCAGATCCCCTTCACCATCAACGCCGACGACGGCGTCAACGAGGAGCGGCGCCTGGAGTACCGCTTCCTCGACCTGCGCCGCGAGCGCATGCACCGCAACATCATGCTGCGCTCCGCCGTCATCGCCTCCATCCGCTCCAAGATGGTGGCCCTCGGCTTCAACGAGATGGCGACCCCGATCCTCACCGCGACCTCCCCCGAGGGCGCCCGTGACTTCGTCGTCCCGTCCCGCCTCAACCCGGGCAAGTTCTACGCGCTCCCGCAGGCCCCCCAGCAGTTCAAGCAGCTGCTGATGATCTCGGGCTTCGACCGCTACTTCCAGATCGCGCCCTGCTTCCGCGACGAGGACGCCCGCGCCGACCGCTCGCCCGGCGAGTTCTACCAGCTCGACGTCGAGATGAGCTTCGTCGAGCAGGAGGACGTCTTCCAGCCGATCGAGAAGCTCATGACGGAGCTCTTCGAGGAGTTCGGCGGCGGCCGCCACGTCACCTCCCCCTTCCCGCGGATCCCGTTCCGCGAGTCGATGCTCAAGTACGGCAACGACAAGCCGGACCTGCGCACCGACCTCGAACTCGTCGACATCTCCGACGTGTTCGAGGCCTCGGAGTTCAAGGCCTTCGCGGGCAGGCACGTGCGCGCCCTGGCCGTCCCGAACACCGGTGACCAGCCCCGCAAGTTCTTCGACCAGCTCGGCGACTTCGCCGTCTCCCTCGGCGCGAAGGGTCTGGCCTGGATCCGCGTCGGCGAGGGCGGCGCCCTCACCGGCCCGATCGCCAAGTTCCTCACCGAGGAGAACGTCAAGGTCCTCACCGAGCGCCTCGGCCTGGAGGCCGGTCACGCGGTCTTCTTCGGCGCGGGCGAGTTCGACGAGGTCTCCAAGATCATGGGCCCGGTCCGGGTCGAGGCCGCCAAGCGCGCCGGCCAGTTCGAGGAGAACGTCTTCCGCTTCGCGTGGATCGTCGACTTCCCGATGTACGAGAAGGACGAGGAGACCGGCAAGATCGACTTCTCGCACAACCCCTTCTCCATGCCCCAGGGCGGCCTGGAGGCCCTGGAGACCAAGGACCCGCTGGACGTCCTCGGCTGGCAGTACGACATCGTCTGCAACGGCATCGAGCTCTCCTCCGGCGCCATCCGGAACCACGAGCCCGACATCATGTTCAAGGCCTTCGAGATCGCCGGCTACAGCCGCGAGACCGTCGAGACCGAGTTCGCCGGCATGCTCCGCGCCTTCCAGTTCGGCGCCCCGCCGCACGGTGGCATCGCCCCCGGCGTCGACCGCATCGTCATGCTCCTCGCCGACGAGCCCAACATCCGCGAGACCATCGCCTTCCCGCTCAACGGCAACGCCCAGGACCTCATGATGGGCGCCCCCACCGAGCTGGAGGAGGCCCGCCTGCGCGAGCTGAACATCCAGCTCCGCAAGCCGGTCGAGAAGTCCGCCCCGAAGACGGACGACCGCCCGGTGAGCGAGTCGGTCCACCCGGACGCGGCGCGGTAAGTCGCCTCGCAGGAAGGGCCCGGGATCCTTGACCCACGGATCCCGGGCCCTTCGTCATGCGGGGGCGACGGACTCCCACCGCACCTCACCGTCGTGGACCTCCGCGGTGGGTACGAGCCCGGCGGCGCGGGCGACGGCGGCCGAGGCGGCGTGCCCGGGATGCACGTGGGCGACGACGGTACGGCCCCGGTCCCGCAGCCACCCGACGAGCGCCCGGGCGGCCTCGGAGGCGTACCCCCGCCCCTGCCAGGCGGTCCCGACGACCCAGGCGACCTCGGCCACGTCCCCGGTGACGGTCGCCTGCACGGTCCCGACGAGCCGCCCCTCCTCGCGGGCGCGGATCACCCAGTTGCACCAGGCGGTCCCGGGATCGGGCGCCCCCGCCTCCCACCGCACGTACCGCGCCCGCAGCTCCTCCGGGCTCTCCGGCTCACCCCCCGATGAACGCGTGCAGCGCGGGATCGTTCAGCACCGCGGCCATCTCCTCGGCGTGCCCGACCTCCAGCGGCACGAGCTCCAGCCGCACGGTGCGGATCACCTCGACGGCGGGCGGAGGGGAAGCCAGGAACGCCACCTGCTCGTCATATCTGTCGGTCCAACCCGGCGTAAAGGGAACGGTCACGGCAATTTCGGTATGAGGCTCAGCCACGCTCGGATGGGCTGAGTCGTGGGGTCGCCGTCCTTGAGGTGCTCCTGGAGGAGAAGGAGCGGTGTCAGCGTGTTCTTGATCCTTCGCAGCTGAAGGATCCTCTCCCTGGGCAACGTGCGCCATTCCTCCGCCAGCCTTTCCGCTGTGTCCAGTGAGAGTTCCAGATCGTTCAGGACATCCGAGCACAAGGAGCTGAGGTTCCGGTCCGGGTCCGAGCAATCCTCTCCGAGTTCTTTGATCAGGTAGGCGCGGATGGCCACGTTCTCGGCGGCTGCCCGCCGGTGGTCGCCCAGTCGGGCCTTCGCCGACACGGCGGTGAGCGCGGTGCGGGCCCACCGGAGCCTGGATTCGACGCTCTCGTCGGGGCGCTGCATGTGGCCGACGGCCAGATCCCTGAGCTGCTCCCACTCCTCCAGAGAGCGCGGAGTCTCAGAGGAAGGGAATTCCCGCACGTTCGAACGCCTCCTTGCCGATGGTGAGACTCTCCGTAGAGGGCCAATAGTGCCCACTTTGATTGTTGATTTCCATCCCGAAGTATTGGCCTCCGCCTCCGGCGATTTCTGCTTCGCCTGCCGCGCGCACAGGTGCACCGCCGGTGAGCACCGGATGTTTCAGTTCCGTCCCCTGGACGTGTTTGGGGATGATCAGAAGTTCTCCGTCCTCGGTGACCGCCCACTTGATGGTGCCTCCGTTGACGGCCTCATCGAAGCCGTCTTCTCCGACACGCAGGGGTTTTACTCCGAGGCGTTCGGCATCGGCCAGTTCCCCTGGCAGCTCATCTTCCATTCGATTGTGGAAGAGGCATGGTGAGAGTCCATGGGGGTCGCCCCAGACATGCGGATTGGTGACGTAGGCCGCCGGGTTCGGGGCCGGGGCGAGGCCCAGGGGGTCCTGGGTGAGGTAGTGGGCCGATTCCGGGTCGTAGTAGCGGAAGTAGTTGTAGTGGAGGCCGGATTCGGGGTCGAAGTACTGGCCCGGGAAGCGGAGGGGGGTGTAGGAGGTGGCCGTCTTGTTCCAGGTGGTGGTGCCCCAGAGGGTGGTGCGGGTGCGCCAGGCCAGTTCGCCGGATTCGGAGACGAGTTCCGTCGGAGTGCCGATGATGTCGGTGACGACGGCGAAGAAGCGGTCGTCGTCGGTGTCCGTGCGGCGTTCCGTCTGGGAGAGGGGGCGCAGGCCCGCGTGGTCCCAGGTGAGGACGACGTTCTCGGTCGTCTGCTCGCAGAGGGTCGTGCCGTCCCAGGTGAAATGGACCGTTTCCAGGGGCGATTGCTTCGCGATGCGGCGGCCGAGCGGGTCGTACGTGTAGCGCCAGACCGTGCCGTCCGGAGTCGTGACGGAGGTCAGACGGTCTTCCGGGTCCCACGCGTAGCGCCAGGTGTCGGGCTTCCTGGAGAGACGGGGCTTCCGGCGGAGGGTGGTGCGGCCCTGAGCGTCGTGTTCGTAGCGGACGGCGCCCGCTCGGGTGATGCGGTTGCCCTCGTACGCCCGTGGACCCGTCGCCGCGTGGGACGGGTGGGCGGACGGCCAGTCCGCTTCCGTCTGGTTGCCGGCCTCGTCGTAGGCGTACCGCTCGGTCCAGCGGTCGGCCCGTACCGCCGTGACGCGGCCCGCGCCGTCCAGGTCGAAGCGGCGGGTGCCGGAGAGGGCGTCCGTGACGGCGGTCAGGGCACCGTCCGCGCGGTAGGCGTACGAGCGGTGCTGGAGGATGCCGGTTCGGGAGGCGACCTCCTGAGTCGTCAGGCGGCCCATCTCGTCGTACGAGGACGTCAGGGCGGTGAAGCCGCCGATCGTGCGGTCGACCTCCCGGCCCAGCTCGTCGAAGGAGAAGGTCAGTTCGCGGCCCGAGGCGGTCAGTTTCGTCCTGCGGCCCGCCGGGTCGTACGTCCACTCGCTGACCGCGCCCGACGGGGTCGTCCGGCCCACCCGCCGGCCCAGGGCGTCGTACGCGTACGTCAGCGTGCGGCCGTTGACCGTCTCGGACTTGAGGCGACCGTGGCGGTCACGGAGGCGTTCGAGACGGGCGTCCGGGCTGGTCGCGGCCGCCAGTTCGTCGAAGATGTCGTACTCGAAGGTCGTGGTCCCGACGCCCTCGACCTCCTTGCGGACGATCTGCCCCAGGGCGTTGCGCTCGAAGCGAACCGTTTCCCCCAGGCCGTTCACCCGGGAGGAGAGCCGGCCCGCCGCGTCGTACGCGTACCTCAGCGTCCGCCCGTCGAAGTCCGTCTCCGCCACCTGCCGGCCCGCCGCGTCGTAGGCGTACTCCCAGGTGAGGCCCAGCGGGTTCGTCACCCGTGTCAGCCGCAGGTCCGTGTCGTGGGTGAACTCGTGGCGGACGCCGTCCGGGTCCGTGCGCGAGGCCAGGAGGTCGAAGTCGGTGTACGTGAAGCGGGTCGTGGCGCCCAGCGCGTCCGTGTGGGACAGGAGGTTGCCCTCGCCGTCGTACGTCCACGCCTCCACCGTGCCGTCGGGGGCCACGCGGCGGGCCGGGCGGCCCTCCACCGTCCACTCCAGGCGGGTCACCGCGCCGAGGGGGTCCGTGACGCGGACCGTTCGGCCGAAGGCGTCGTGCTCGTAGCGGGTCGTCGCTCCCAGGGGGCCGGTGATCTCGACCGGGAGGCCGCGGGCGTCCAGCACCAGGCTGGTGGTCGCCCCCAGCGGGTCCGTCACCGACGTCAGGCGGCCTGCAGCGTCGTACGTGAATTCCGTGCGGGCGCCGGAGGCGGTGGTCACGGACGTGCGGTTGCCGCGCGCGTCGAAGGTGTGGTGGGTGGTGGTGCCGTCGGTCGCGGTGACACGGGTGGGCATCCCGTTCCCGTCGTACTCCACCCGGACCTGCCGTCCGTCCGGGCGCTCGGCCAGGACGGGGCGGCCGTCGCGGTCGTACTCGGTGCGGGCGGTGTGGCCCAGGGGGTCCGTGCGGGACAGCAGCCGGTTGCGCCGGTCGTACGTGAAGCGGGTGACCGCGCCCAGGGGATCGATCTCGGCGACGACCTGGGACCGGTCGTTGATCAGGTGGCGCTCGGTGCGGCCGCTGCCGGTGGTCAGCGTGGTCGTACGGAGTCCCGTCGCCGGGTCGATGCCGTCCCAGGTGAAGGTGGTCTCCAGGTGACCGTCGGCGCCGCACTGGTAGGTGCAGCGGTCCTGGTCGTCGTAGACGTAGTCGAAGCGGCTGCCGTTGGTGTCGGTCCACGCGGTGATCCGGCCGTGCTCGTCGCATGCGAAGCGCAGGGGCCGGCCGGAGGAGTTCGTGACCTCGGTGAGGTGCCCGTCGGTGTAGCCGTAGCGCAGGATCTCCTGGTCGGCGCCGTCATGCGCGGCACCGGCCAGGTGCAGTGCGGTGACCCTGCCTTCGGCGGTCGTCAGCTTCAGGTGGTAGCCGCCGTGGTGGACGATCGCGACGGGGGCACCGGCCTCGTCGTGCTCGAAGGCGATCCAGTTGCCGTTGCGGTCGTCGATCTGCGCCAGGAGCGCGAGGTCGTCCCCGTGGTCGGTGAAGTGCCGGACCCGGCCGCTGACGGGGTCGGTGATCGTGTAGCCGTCCTGGACCCGGTCCAGCGGCCACGCGCGGCCGTGCGCGGGCAGGACGGGGACCCCGGGTGCCGGGTGGGGGTAGGCGAGGAGGCTGCCTTCGTCGCAGCTGAAGACGACGCCCTCGGAGTCGATCTCCAGACGCTGGTCCACGGTGCTCGACCACGTCGGGCCGAACCACCGGCCCGAGCGGCGGGACGAGTCGAAGGTGCGCCGGAAGACCAGGGGGAGGGAGCCGGGGAGGGTGATGTCGGTCTGGGGCAGCAGCATGCGACCGTTCGCGATGTCGATCGGGTCCTGCTTGCAGACGGTCTCGCTGCACTGCTTGCCGTTGCCGGCCGGGTCCTTCTCCGCGTCGGTGCGGCTGCTGCCGGGCTTGCCGTCCGGCTTTCCGCCGGGCGGGTGCTGGGCGTCGAGGCCGGCGCGCAGGCCGCCGCGGGCGAGTCCGGTGCCCTTGGTGCCGAGCAGCTCCGGGATGAGGCGGCCGAAGCCCTCCGACGGGTCCTCCTTGAAGCCCTCCCAGGCGTTCTTCAGGGCCCGGTCGGGGTTGGCGACGGTGGAGACCAGGCCGGCGAGCGTCATGTTGACGCCCTTGTAGTACTCGGCCGGGTGGGTCACGTTGTACGCGTCGACGGGGTTGAGCGAGCGGACGAAGTTGATCAGGCCTGCCGAGCCCTTGACGATGCCGCCGCCGACGTGCGTCAGCTCGACGCCCGTGCCGGCGCCGAGGTCGAGGAGGTCCAGCTTGGCCTTCTCCAGGCCCGTCGGTGCCCGGGGTGCGTGGGCCAGTGCGGCACGGACCGCGCCCGCCGCCGTCTCCCCGGCCTCGTTGCGGGCCTTCCGGGCGTCGTTCAGCAGGTCCCGGGCCCGCTGCCGCTTGGCCTTGCCGGGGTCGGTGAACGGCTCGGGCCGGGGCAGCGGACTGTCCCCCTCGCGGGCCGCGTTGTAGGCGTCGACCTTCTGGTTGTAGCTGTCGACGGCCTTCTTGGAGTCCTGGTCGCCCTCCTTGTACAGGGCGATGGCCTCGCTCGCCCTGGACTGCGCTCCGACGACCGCCCGCGCGTAGGTCTCCAGCGCCTTGGCCGCGTTCTCCATGGCGTCCGCGGCCTGCAGCCAGTCGGTGGGGAGCGTCTGGAACCTCGCCCGGAACGCGTCGGCCGCCTCGCCCTTCCACTGGGCGGAGTCCAGCCTCCGCATCCCGGCCCCGACCAGGTCGAACGCCCGCTGGAAGTCCCGCAGGTTCTTCACCGTCGCGGCGATCTCGGCCGGTTTGCCGTGGATCAGCTCGTCCGCCTGCTCGGTCTGCCCGAGCTGCTGCTCGCCGACCTGCGCGCCGAGCGACGAGGCGGTCTCGTCGCCCCAGTCCTCTACGGCGTCCGCCCAGTCCTCCGCACCGACCTTGTCGAGCGCCTGGCCGGCCTTGTCGGTGACGTAGTCGACGCCCTCGCCGAGCAGCTCGCCGCCCTTGTCGAGCGTACGGTCCCAGCCGTCGGCGATCTTGTCGCCCCACCCCCGTATGTCGACCATCAGCGGTTCTCCCCCCACCGCGGTTCCTCGGCCTGTTCGATCGTCGCCCGGTCGGGGTCGAAGGTCTTCTTCGCCCGTTCGTCGAGGTAGTCCCGGAGCGGCTCGTCGATGAGGCCGGTGTGCTGCGCCTGGTCCAGCTGCGAGTCGAGGACGTCGTAACCGGTGTTCTTCCAGGTCTGCTTGACCTCTTCATGGGCGGTGCTGAAGGACTCACCGCTCCAGTCCGGGTCGTCCCACGGCAGCTGGTCGCGGATGGTGTCCCAGCGCATCTGCTTGACCTCGTCCTCGGAGAGGTGCGGGTTGCCGTTGAGGGAGTTCACGCCGATCTTGATCGTGTCCTTGACGTAACGATCCTGCTCGGCGAACGAGCCCGCCGACAGGCCGACCCCCTGGGCGAAGGCGTTTCCCCGCAGCGTCAGACCGCGGACGCCCCACTCCCACCGCTCGCAGAACGTCTCCAGCACGGAGGCGAGCCCCGGGTGCCCCAACTCGAGCCCGGTCAGGGCGAGATCGGAGAAACCCCGCCCCATCGTCGCCGACCCGATCATGCCGAGCTCCTTCAGCTCCGCATGCGCCAGGTCGATGCCCTTCGCTATCGCCGCGAGCGCCTCCGGAGGCGCCACCAGATCAGGTTCGTTCCCGCTCATCGCTCCCCATCTCCCCCAACTCGCCTGTTTCCTGCCGATCGACCGCCACCGCGTCCGGGACGATCCCGGCCACTGGTGGGAACAGCGTTCCGCCGGTGCTGCCCGCGTCGAGGGCGACTCCGCCCGGACCGGGCAGCAGCGGGACCATCGCGTCGAGCAGCCGCGCACCGAGGACCGCCCGGTACGGCCACTCGCGGCCGGCCTCTCCACGTGCCTCGGCGAACCGGGCGAGCGCCTGCTCGTCCGAGAACGCGTAGATCCACCGGACCCCCTGGAAGTCGGCCGTCCAGGGACTGCCGTGCTCGTCGAGGGGCACCAGGACCGCCGTCCGCCGGAATTCGCCGAGCAAACGGGCAAATTGGCGCCGTGCCGCTGTCATCGCGTCGATCGGCCGCTGTTCCGCAGCGATCCGATCACCCGGAATGGATGGTGCAGAGTCTGTCAAGTCGGTGATTCTGGAGCGCTGCTGAGGTCCGGCAGCGCTCTCCCCCTTGTCCTTCACGCAGGAATGGTGTCACGTCGGGGTTTTCGCCAGCAACGAATTGTCCGGCCATAAGGCGGTCAGCGGGTGGTGGGGGGTGTGTACGCGGACGGTACGGGGGCGGGGTTGCCGCAGGCGGGGCAGGGGGTCGGGTGCGGGGCCCGGAAGCAGGTGTCGCAGACCTCGCAGTGCAGGAGGGGGTGGACCGGCCGGGCCGCCGTGAGCGGGGCGCCGAGCGGGGGTGCCGGGGGGAGGTGGGCGGTCAGGCGGTGGGCCAGGAAGGCGGCGGGGCGGCGGATGGGGACGTCGGGCAGACCGGACGTCAGGGCGTGCCGGACGGTCTCCGGCGGGACCCCGCGCTCCAGCCAGGCCGCCACGCCGGGGGCGAGGTGCCGGGCGTCGGCCTCGGAGACGTACAGGCGGCGGTCGGCGGTGCGCAGGTCGATCAGGACGAGGAGGGCGGCGCGGAGGAGTTCCTGGGCGGGGAAGCCGGGGCGGGGGACGGGCGGGAGGGGGCGGACGGCGGCGGGGGCGGGGGTGGTGGCTGGGGCGTCGGCGGGCGGGGAAGCCGGGGCGGTGGCGGGCGGAGCGGGCTGGGGAGCCGGGGCGGTGGCGGGCGGAGCGGGCTGGGGAGCCGGGGCGGTGGCGGGCGGAGACGGCGGGGTGGGTGTGGCCGGAGGCGTCTGTGCGGGCGTGGGGGCCGGTGCGGGGGCCTGCTCCGGTGCGGGGGACGGGGCGGGGTCCGGGGGGAGTTCCGGGGTGGGGCTCGCGGCGGGGCGCCGGGACAGGGGGCGGTCCGGGGCGGGGGCTACGGGGCTGTGGTGGACGACCGTGCGGGTGATCAGGCGGCCGTTCGCGGTGCGGATCACGGTGCGGCTCAGGTAGCCGTGCTCCTCCAGGACGTGGAGGGCGTCCGCGACCTTCTGCCGGCTGAAGCCGAGGCGGTCGGCGAGGCACCTGATGGTCACGGAGGTCCCCTCCGCGACGGACATCATGTGGCAGCCGACCGCGATCGCCACGCCGCCGATGTCCGGGTTCTGGAGGAGGCGGTTGCCGATGACGGTGAAGTCGCGGGTGTGGCGGGTGGTCTCGTGAACCACTCCGCGAGAAGTCCCCCGGGAAGAGTGCTTCTTGGCGTGGGGGCGAGACGTGACGGGCACACGACGACTACGGTGGGAGGCATCCATCGGGAAGTTGCTTCTTCCTGCTTGGTAGGCCCTCGCACTGGGAAGGCACTCCCGGCGGGGGCCGACGCATTTCTGCGCCGGTTGAGTGTTGCCGCCGAGCGTAGGGCGCCCAACCTGCCTCGGAGCGGGTGTATTTGGCATATTCACTCGCCTGAGTGACCGCGCTCCCACGCGGCCGCAGGGGTGGGTGGGTGGGAGTTCTTTCCCCCGGTTCTTTGGTTTCTTGCCGCCTGTCCGACCGGATCCCGGTCCACCGGGATCCGGTCGGACAGGCGACAGGCGCTGAAGTACGGGGAGGGCCGGATCGCGGACGGCGCCGTCGCCACCTCCACCCCGGGGGGCGACCCGTCCGCCCCCCACACCCGCACCCACACCGGCGCCGACGGCTGAGCCGGCCGCGCCGAGGCCGTCACACCGACGGGGCGGGCTCCGTCAGAGGGGTGTACGGCCCCTTTCGAGGGCCGCAGCCCGAGGAGTCACGATGACCACCACCGCCACCGTCGTCACCGCCGTCGCCGCGTTCATGGCCGGGTTCTCCGGGGCCGCCGTGCTGCTCCGCGCGGCGTTCGTCGTCGGGCCGCTGGCCGCGTACGGGGTGCCGCGGACGTGGTGGAACGGGCTGGGGCTGCTGAAGCTGGCCGGGGCGGCGGGGCTCGTCGTGGGGTTCTGGGTGCCGGTGATCGGGGTGCTGGCGGCGACCGGGGTGGTGCTGTACTTCGCGGGCGCGGTGATCACCGTCGTACGGGCGAAGGCGTACGGGCACGTGGCCTTCCCGCTGGTGTACATGGCGCCTGCCGCGGCCGCGCTCGCCCTGATGTGAGGACGGCGAAGGCCGCCGTCCCGGGTCGACACCGGGACGGCGGCCTTCACCGCGTACGCGCGGACGTCAGTCCTTCTTCGGGTCCTCCAGGCGCGGGAAGAGGACCGCGCCCTTCGTGACCGTCGCGCCGGCCGGGAGCCGGCCCCAGCGGGCCGCGTCCTGGACCCGCTGGTCGGCCAGGGCGCCCAGGGACGGCTCGGCGCCGAGGGAGTCCCACAGCTTCTGGGACGACTCCGGCATGACCGGGTTCAGCAGGACGGCGGCGGCGCGGAGGGACTCGGCGGCCGTGTACAGGATCGTCGCCAGGCGGGCGCGGCCCGCCTCCGACTCGTCCTTCGCGACCTTCCACGGCTCCTGCTCCGTGATGTAGCCGTTGACCTGCTTCACGAAGTCGAAGACCGCGAGGATGCCGGCCTGGAAGTCCAGCTCCTCGCCGATCTTGGCGTCGGCCGTCGCGACCGCCTTCGCCAGGCCCTCCTGGACCGCCTTCTCGGCGTCGCCGTCGGCCGCGGAGGCCGGCAGCTCGCCGCCGAAGTACTTGCCGACCATCGCCGCCACGCGGGAGGCGAGGTTGCCGTAGTCGTTGGCCAGCTCGGAGGTGTAGCGGGCGGAGAAGTCCTCCCACGAGAACGAGCCGTCCTGGCCGAAGGCGATGGCCCGCAGGAAGTACCAGCGGTACGCGTCCACGCCGAAGTGCGAGGTCAGGTCCTGCGGCTTGATGCCGGTCAGGTTCGACTTCGACATCTTCTCGCCGCCGACCATCAGCCAGCCGTTGGCCGCGACCCTGCCGGGGACCGGGAGGCCCTGCGCCATCAGCATCGCCGGCCAGATCACCGCGTGGAAGCGGAGGATGTCCTTGCCGATGAGGTGGACGTTCGCCGGGAAGGTCTCCTCGAACTTCTCCGGGTTCTCGTTGTAGCCGACCGCCGTCGCGTAGTTCAGGAGAGCGTCGATCCAGACATAGATCACGTGCTCCTTGTCCCACGGCACCGGGATGCCCCAGTCGAAGGTCGAGCGCGAGATGGAGAGGTCGTCCAGGCCCTGCTTCACGAAGTTCAGGACCTCGTTGCGGGCGGACTCCGGCTGGATGAAGCCCGGGTTCGCCTCGTAGAAGTCGAGCAGCTTCGGGCCGTACTCGCTCAGCTTGAAGAAGTAGTTCTCCTCCTTGAGGATCTCCACCGGCTTCTTGTGGACGGAGCAGAGCTTGGTGCCGTCCTCCGCCTCGATGAGGTCGCCCGGGAGCTTGAACTCCTCGCAGCCGACGCAGTACGGGCCCTCGTAGCCGCCCTTGTAGATCTCGCCCTTGTCGTACAGGTCCTGCACGAACTCCTGGACGCGGTCCGTGTGACGCTTCTGCGTGGTGCGGATGAAGTCGTCGTTCGCGATGTTCAGGTGCTCCCAGAGGGGCTTCCAGGCCTCCTCGACGAGCTTGTCGCACCAGGCCTGGGGCGTGACGTCGTTCGCCTCGGCCGTGCGCATGATCTTCTGACCGTGCTCGTCCGTGCCGGTGAGGTACCACACCTTCTCGCCGCGCTGACGGTGCCAGCGCGTGAGCACGTCGCCTGCGACGGTCGTGTAGGCGTGGCCCAGGTGAGGAGCGTCGTTGACGTAGTAAATGGGGGTCGTGACGTAGAACGCCTTCGCCCCCTGCTTCTCGGATCCAGTGGCCGCCATGGTCGAAATCCTAACGGGCCCGACAAGATCCACTCACATCGATAAGCAGGGGGCGGAGCGAGGGGTTCAGCGGGGGGCCGGCGGGGTGCCGGCCGGGTGCTCAGAGAGTCAGACCGGCGAGGACGCCCCGGTAGAACTCCGCGTGCGGGGTGCCGGCCGGCGCCGGGCCCGCGAAGTGGGTCGCCGTACGGTCCGCGGTGAGCTTCCGCAGGTAGTCGAAGGCCTTGCCGTCCTCCTCGCCCCAGGCCGTGAAGCGCCAGTGCACGGGGCGGCCGGCCGCCTCCGCCAGGGCCTGCGTCGCGGCGGTACGGGACTCGGGCGCGCCGTCCGTCTGGAAGATCACCAGCGCCGGGCGGGCCGGGTCCGCCTTCTCGTGGTGGGCCAGCACCTCCTCGACGGCACGGTGGTAGTTCGTCCGGCCGAGACGGCCGAGACCGGCGTTGACCTCGTCCACGCGGGTGGGGGTGAGGCCGGCGGGGGTCAGGTCGACGACCCCGTCGACGTCGGTCGAGAAGAACACGGTCGTCACCGTGGCGTCCTCGTCCAGGTGCGCCGCGAGCGCGACCGCCTGCTCGGCGAGACGCTGCACGGACCCGTCCTTGAAGTACCCGCGCATCGACCCGGACCGGTCCACGACCAGGTACACCCGCGCCCGGGCCCCGGCGAGCCCCGCCTCCCCCAGCACGCTTCCGGCGGCGTCGTACGCCTCCCGGAGGTGCGGCGGGAGGTCGACGCGGGCGCCGGCGGTGCCGCCGGCCGCGGCGGGGGCCGTCTCGGCGGCGGGGGCCTCCGCCTGCGCCTCCGTCTCCGCCTGCGCGGCGAGCGGCTCGGCCTCGGCGAGCGGCTCGGCCTCGGCGGGTGCCTCGGGCTCGGCAGGGGCCTGGGTTTCCGGCTGCGCCGCCGGGGCGGTGTCCGCGTCGGCGGCCGCCTCGGCCTCCGGCTGCGTCGGCTCGGCGACGGTGACCGGCTCGGCCTCGACCTCGGCGGGTGCCTCGGCCTCCGGCCGCGCCGCCGGGGCGGTGTCCGCGTCGGCTGCGGACGCCGCGTCCGCGTCGGCGGCCGCCTCGGGCGTCTCGGCCTCCTTGGCCACCTCCGGCTCCGCCACCGCGGAGGTGTCGGCGTCCGTGGCGGCATCCGCCGTCGTCTCCGCGTCGGCACCCGCCGTCACGTCCGCCGTCACGTCCGCCGTCGTGTCCGTCTCGGCGGCGATGGTCGACTCGGTGTCGGTGTCGGTGTCGGCCGCGGGCTCCGCCACCTCCGGGGCGGCGGGAGCGTCCGTCGCCTCGGCTTCCGGCTTCGCCTCCGGCTCGGTTGCCTCCGCGTCCGCCGCCTCGACGGTGTCGGCGTCCGTCGGCGTCACGTCGGCCGCTGCCTCCGGAGTGGCCGCCCCGGCTTCCGGCTCGGTGGCCGGGGTGGCCTCCGCGTCCGCCTCGTCCGCCGGGGCCGACTGCGCGTCGGCCTCCGGCTTCGCCTCCGCGTCGGCGCTCGGCACGGCCGTCGTGGCGATGGCCTCCGCGTCCGCCGTGTCCGCGGCCTCGGCGGCGGTCGCCGCCTCGGTGTCCGCGACGGCTTCCGCCTCTGCCTCCGGCTCGGCGGCCGGGACCGGGTCCGCGTTCGCCTCGCTTGTCGGGGCCGACGGTGCGTCGGCCTCCGGCTCAGCCTCCACGTCGGCGGCGGCGGGCGCCGGCTTCCCGGCCGTCACCTCCGCTTCCGGCTTCGGCTCCGCCTCCGGCTTTGCCTCCGCTTCCGGCTTCGGCTCCGCATCCACCCCGGCATCCGCCGACTCCACCGGCTTCACCGCGTCAGCCGACTGCGCCGCGTCCACGGACTCCGCCGTCTCCACCGGCTCCGCCTTGCGGGCCTTCGGGATCTGGGGGTTGTCGAAGGCGGCGGCCACCAGGTCGTCCGCCGCCTTGCGGGCCGCCGCCTCGGGGGCCTCGGCGGGCGCGGGGGCCTCGGCCACCTCGGCGGAGGCCGTGGGTTCGGGCTCGGTGGGCCGGGGCTCGGCGGGGGCGGGGGTGGTGTCCGGCGTGTGGGGGTCGCGGGACTGGGGAGGGACGGAGGGGGTCGCGGGATCTTCGCGGTCGCGGCCGAACACCTTGCGCAGCAAGCTCCGAATACCCATGGGCGAACCCTTTCGCATGAGTTGGATGCGGTATGCGTCCTTCATCCCTGGCCAGGGCGGACACGTAAGGTTAGCGGCCGCGTCTTCCGCTTCCCGGGACCCGGTCGGTCACGGTTGCCGCGCATTCATCGGGCGTTCATTCCGCCGCCGCCCCCGTGCAGATGTGCGCACATACCGTCACGGCCGAACGGATTCCCGACACCATGTCGGCGCAGTGCTGCGCCGGAGGAGGACCCAGTGCGCAAGCTGCTGCCGCTGATCGGCACGAACCCGCACGGAGGCGGTCGTTCCGCCCTCACCTGCCGGTTCCGGTGCGGTGACGCCTGCTTCCAGGAGGTGCCCAACACCAGCGACAACGAGTACGCGGGCGACGTCATCGCCGGGGCGCTGTCCCGCCGCTCCGCGCTCCGCGCCGCCGCCGTCGTGACCGTCGCCTCCGCCGCCGGCGGCTCGGTGGTGCTCGGCGGCGCGCCCGCCGCCGAGGCGCACCCAGGGCACGGACACGGACACGGGCACGGGCAGCCGGCCGCCGACGGGGCCCGCGGCCTCCGCTTCGCGCCCGTCGCGCCGAACACCGCCGACCAGGTCACCGTGCCGTCCGGGTACGGGCAGAACGTCGTCATCCGGTGGGGCGAGCCGATCCTCCGCGGCGCGCCCGCCTTCGACTCCGAGAACCAGACCGCCGAGGCGCAGGCCGGGCAGTTCGGGTACAACAACGACTTCCTCTCCCTGCTGCCGCTGCGCGGGGAGCGCGACCGCCAGGTGCTCGTCGCCAACCACGAGTACACCGACGAAGTGCTGATGTTCCGCGGCTACGACGCCGCGAACCCGACCCGCGAGCAGGTCGAGGTCGCCTGGGCCGCGCACGGCCTCTCCGTCGTGGTGGTGCAGGAGGAGCGGCGCAGCGGCAGGCTGACGCCGGTCCGGCGCCACCCGCTCAACCGGCGCCTGCACACCACCAGCGCGTTCGAGCTGACCGGACCGGCCGCCGGGTCCGCGCTCGTGCGGACCTCCGCCGACCCGGCCGGCCGCACCGTCCTCGGCACGCTCAACAACTGCGCCGGCGGCACCACCCCGTGGGGCACCACGCTCCACGGCGAGGAGAACTTCAACCAGTACTTCGCCAACGGCTCGTCCGCCACGGACAAGCGGTACGGCGTCGGCACCGGCGCCTCCGAGCGCAAGTGGGAGCGGTTCGACAAGCGCTTCGACCTCGCGCAGGAGCCGAACGAGGTGCACCGCTTCGGCTGGGTCGTCGAGCTCGACCCGTACGACCCGGAGTCCACGCCCCGCAAGCGCACCGCGCTCGGCCGCTTCAAGCACGAGGCCGCGCAGCCGCGCCTCACCGCCGACGGGCGTCCGGTCGTCTACATGGGAGACGACGAGCGGTTCGACTACTTCTACAAGTTCGTCTCGTCGAAGCGGATGATGAAGGGGGAGTCGCGCAAGGCGCGGGCCCACAACCTCACCCTGCTCGACGAGGGCACGCTGTACGTCGCCAAGCTGACCGGCGACTCCCCGGCCGCCGAGGTCGACGGCACCGGCAAGCTCCCGAACGACGGCGAGTTCGACGGTTCCGGCGTCTGGATCCCGCTGGCCACGGCCGGGCCCGAGGGCGCCGTCTCGCACGTGCCCGGGATGACCGCCGAGGAGGTCTTCGTCTTCACGCGCCTCGCCGGCGACAAGGCCGGCGCGACGAAGATGGACCGCCCCGAGGACGTCGAGCCGTCGCCGCGCACCGGCCGCGTCTACGTCGCCCTGACGAACAACAGCAACCGCGGCAAGGGCACCAACCCCGGCGCCGACGAGGCCAACCCGCGCAACCTCAACAAGCACGGGCAGGTCCTGGAGCTCGCCGAGCACTGGGACGACCCGTCCTCCGACGGCTTCGCCTGGCGCCTCTTCCTCGTCGCCGGCGACCCGGACGACCCGGCCACCTACTTCGCGGGCTACCCGAAGGACCGGGTCTCCCCGATCTCCTGCCCGGACAACGTGGCCTTCGACCCGCACGGCAACCTGTGGATCTCCACCGACGGCAACCAGCTCGGCTCGCACGACGGCCTCTTCGGCGTGGCCGTGCACGGCGAGCGCCGCGGTGAGCTGAAGCAGTTCCTCACCGTCCCCAGGGGCGCCGAGACCTGCGGCCCGGTCATCCAGGACCGCCGCGTCCTGGTCGCCGTGCAGCACCCGGGCGAGCTCGACGGCGCCTCCGTCGAGAACCCGGCCTCGGTCTGGCCCGACGGACCCGGCAAGATCGTCCGGCCGTCCGTCGTCGCGGTGTGGCGCACCGACGGCGGCGACATCGGCGTCTGACGCCCGCGCCCCGGGAGGGCCCGGCGGTCAGCCGGCCCCCAGGCCCTCCCGGAAGCGCGTGAACTGGTCCTCCGGGTCGCCCGTGTACGCCCACGGGACCCACGCCGCCCGCGTGCCCAGCAGCCCCATCAGCTCCCGCGCCAGCTCCACCTGGCCCGCGTAGCAGGCGGCGTGCGCGAGGAAGTTGAGGTCGCCGACCTCCTCCGGGGCGATCGGCCGCGCCGGGTCCCGCCCGCCGATCCAGCGGTCGTGGGTGCGCCGCAGCTCGGTCACCGCCAGCTCGTGCTTCCAGTGCTGGTCGAAGCCGCGCACCGGGCCGCGTCCCAGCGCCCCGTCCGCGATGTAGCGGTACTCCTCCACCCGCGCCACCTGCACCAGGACCGGCAGCGCGGAGCCGGGCGGGGCGACTCCTGCGGCGTCGCGGGCGAAGTCGTACATGGAGCCGTGGGTGCCGTGCCAGCGGGCCGAGAGGTAGCGGAGCACCTGCACGTGCCCCTCGGTGTTGTACGGGTCGCGGCGGCGCAGCTCGTCGAACCAGTACCGCAGTTCGCGGCGCGGTACGCCGCCCTCGTACAGCCGCGCCACCGACAGCAGCGAGACCCACGGCATCGGGTCGGCGGGCGCCGCGTCCGCCGCGTCGCGGCAGGCGTCCACGGCCGAGTCGATCCGGGAGCGGTCGACGGCCGCGCCCCGGCCGGCGGCGATGGCCGCGTCGAAGACCCGGACCACCTCGGTCGCGGCCCGCAGCACCGCCGCGTCCGCGCTGCGCGGTTCGGCGGCCCGCCAGGTCTCGACGGTGGAGCTGCCGGCGGCGGCGTGCGAGAGCAGCCGGACGCGGTGGGTGCGGCGGGCCCAGTCGTCGCCGGTGGCGGCGAGCAGGTCCCGCACGCCCTGCCAGCGGCCGATCACGATGTCGTGACGGGCCTCCGTCAGCGCGCGGTCACCGAAGTCCGGGTCGAAGTCGGGCGTGAACCGCTCCCCGCGGGACCGCCTGAGGGCGCGTCGGCGTACGCCCATGGGTGACCTCCTTCGGTCGTGCTCCGGTCGGTGCGTCGGTGCGTCGGTGGGACGCGGGGTGTCAGAAGTCCGTGGCGTAGCTCTTGTCCCGCAGGCGGGAGCCCGGGGCGTCCGGGGCCGCCTCTCCGGCGGCGGCGAGCGCGCGGCGGGCGTCCAGGCGGGCCGGGCGGTAGTAGTCGCTGCCCCTGCGCCAGTACACGGCCATCGGGACGAGGCCGGCGGCGAGGCCGCCGAGGCCGATGGCGAGGGCGGTGGTGGACAGCTCGCCGAGGGACTCGACGAAGGCCCACAGCATGAACGCGGAGCCGAGCAGCGGCCACACCCCGCCCAGCAGCAGGTTCCGCGCGGAGCGCAGCAGCAGGGACTTGTACGCGACGACGGCGGCGATGCCGGCCAGGCCGTAGTAGAACGCGATCTGGAGGCCGATCGCGGAGACCGCGTCCCGCAGGATCCGCTGGACGGAGCCCGCGGCGGCCGCGCCTGCGAAGAGGACGAGCGCGGCGGCGCCGACGGCGGCGACCGCGACCCACGGGGTGTTCCAGCGGCGGTGGACGAGGCCGAGGGCGGCCGGCAGTGTCCTGTCCCGGCCCATCGCGAAGAGCGAGCGGGTCACCTGGAGCAGGGTGGTCTCCAGGGTCGCGACCGTGGACAGGATCACGGCGACGACCAGCAGTTTCCCGCCGACGCCGGGCCAGATCTCCTCGCCGAGGACGGCGAGCACGTTGGGCCCGGCGGACAGGATCCGGTCGCCGGGCAGCAGCACGTTCACCGCGACGGTGAAGGCCACGAAGAGGAGGAAGACGAAGCCGACGCCGACCAGCGCGGCGAGCCCGGCGGTCCGCCGGCTGTTCCGGGTCTCCTCGCTGAGGTTGCTGGTGACGTCCCAGCCCCAGTAGTAGAACGCGGCGATCAGCGCGCCTGCGGCGAAGCCCTCGGGGCCGTGGAAGTGCCCGAGGCCGAACCAGGACCAGTCGAAGGCGACCGCCTGGCCCCGGTGCGCCACCGCCGCCAGCACGAAGGCCAGCAGGATCGCCATCTCGACGCCGGACATGAGGAGTTGGGCCCGTACGGTGAGCCGGGCGCCGCCCAGGACGACGCCGAGCATCAGCAGGAACCAGCAGGCGCCGACGGCGGTGGCCAGCGGGGTGGAGGCGGCGAGGTCCGGGTCGATCAGGGTGAGGGTGAGCGACCCGGCCGGCAGCGAGCCCGCCACCATGAACACGGTGGCGGCGAAGACCAGCGCCCAGCCGGACAGGAAGCCCAGGAAGGGGTGGAGGGTCCGGCCCACCCACGAGTAGCCGGCGCCCGCGTTGACGTCGATCCGGCCGAGCCGGGCGTAGGCGAGGACGATGCCGAACATCGGTATCGCGCAGTAGAGCAGCGCGGCCGGCCCGGCCAGTCCGACCGCCCCGAAGAGCACGGCGGTGGTGGCGGCCAGCGAGTAGGCGGGGGCGCTGCCGGCGACGGCCATCACGATCGTGTCGAAGGTGCCGAGGACATTGGGCTGGAGCCCTCTGCTGGTGGTCGTGCGCATGACGGTGTCCTCGGAGTCCTGGGAGCGGGTGTGGGGGGTTCCGGACGACGGGGGGTGGGACGGGTGGGGCGGGACGGGCGGGCAGGGTGAAGTGGCCCGGTCGGCGAGCCGGTTGGCGGCCTGGACGGTCGCGGGCACGGGCGCGGGCGCGGATCACGGCGGGGCGGTCGAGCGCATCGTAGTCGTCCCGGTGGGATCCGGTAACGGTGGCAGGAGGGTTCCGTTCCGTGACCGCCGGTAAGTGCTCCTTCCTGCCCCCCGTACCGTCCCGGAAGGGGTTTATCGCAGCTCGGGCCCGGCGATGGAGCGGGCCGCGCGCACCTCCTGGCGGACCGGCGCGAGGACGCCCTCGTCGTCGCCGGGCAGTTCCGTGCGGACCGCGAACAGGGTGTCGGTGCCGCGCAGTCCCTCGGCGAGTTCGCGCAGCTCCCGCGCCACGGCCGTCACCTCCGCCGGGTCCGGCGGCGGGGCGCCGTGCGCGACGCGGATGCGGGCGGCGGTCGTGGCGTCCACGATCCGCTCGACGGCGATGGCCAGCGGCCACCAGGCGGCGGCCCGGGTGCCGGTCGGCGGCGGTTCGGTGAGGGCCCGCTGGAACTCGGAGCGGACCGCCGACAGGTCCCGGTACAGCTTGCGGCGGGCCCGCAGCCGGCCCGCGTCTGCAGGGTCGCCGAAGGCGCGGTCCACGTAGGCCGCGGTGTCCGCGACCGCGTCGGCCAGCCGGTCGCCGATCCGGCTGTGCCAGGACTCCGGCCACAGCAGGTAGCCGGCGACCAGCGCGATGGCGCAGCCGATGAGGGAGTCGTACAGGCGGGGCAGGACGAGGTCGAAGCCCTGGCGGTTGAGGGCGTCGGAGAGCAGCAGGATGACGGGGGTGATGGCCGCGGTCTGGAAGGCGTAGCCCTTCGCCGAGAAGGCCGGGATGAGCGCGGCGAGCACCATCATCACGGGCACGTCCCACCAGCCCCGGGGCACTTCGGCGAGGACCAGCGCGGCGGAGACGAGCCCCAGGCAGGTGCCGACGGCGCGCAGCACGGCGCGGGAGAAGACCGAGCCGAAGTCCGGCTTCATCACGAAGGTGACGGTGAGCGCCACCCAGTAGGAGCGGGGCACGGGGATCAGCGAGACCAGGGCCTGCGCGAGGCCGATGCAGAGCGCCAGGCGCAGCCCGTACCGCCACGACGGCGCGGAGAGCAGCATCGTGCGGGCGGCGCGGCGGGCGCGGACGGAGAGCGGGGCGGGGCGGCCGAGGTAGTCGTCCGCGTGGGGGCGCCCCCCGGCCGAAGACCTCGTGGAGGGGCCGGGCTCGGCCTCGTGGACGACGGTGGCGGCGTGCCGCAGGGCGTGTTCGACGGCCTTCTCGGAGGGGAGGGCGGACGGCGGGAGGTCGAGGGCGGGACGCTCCTCCGTCCGCCCGGTCTCGACCGCGTCCGCGAGGTCCCGGACGGCGGCGGCCACGGCCGGGGGCGGCGGCCCGTGGCGCCGGGCCCGCAGGTCGGCGGCGGGGGCCGCCTCCAGCAGCGGGACCAGCACGTTGAGCTGGGCGACGAGCCGGGCCGAGGTGGAGGTGCGGCCGTGCTGGCGGGCGCGGCGGGCCAGGAGCAGGTCGTAGGACTGGTTGAGCGAGGCGGTCACCGCGTGCCGCTTCTCCTGGTACGTGTCCGAGCCCGCCGCCTCGTACAGCTCGGCGACCGTGCGGTAGGTGGCGGCGACCGCGGCCCGTTCCGGCGCGACCCGGCGCAGCGGCCAGCCGAGGAGCGTCAGGGCGAGGACCACGAGGCCGCCCAGGCCCAGCAGCACCGGCGCCTTCCACCACGGGTCCGGCATCGGCAGGCCCGCGCCGACGACGGCGTTGAGGAGCAGGAGGAGGCCGGAGGCGGAGGCGACCGCGCCGATCGAGGAGATCATCCCGGAGACGAGCGCGACGAGCGTCAGCGTCGCCACGGCGAGCCAGCCGTGGCCGAAGACGAGGGTGCCGAGCGTGACGCCGAGCGCGCCGAAGAGCTGCGGGACGGCGATGTTGAAGATCCTCATCCGGTACGCGTCGGCGGTGTCGCCGATGACGCCGGAGAGGGCGCCCATGGAGACGAGCGCGCCCTCGGCGGGGCGGTCCAGGGCGAGGCCGGCCGCGAGGGGCAGCGACAGGGCGAGGGACGCGCGGACGACGGCGGCCCACGGGACGGGCGCGGGTGCGGGCCGGAGCCCCGCGGTCAGCCACGCGGGAGGAGCAAGCCGACCGTTCCCGCCACGTCCACGAGCCATGTCCCCCAACTTACGCGGCCGTCCGCCGCCGGTCCCGGCGGCGGGCGCGGGGCGGTGGCGGTCCGGGGGCCGGCGGTCGGCCGGTGGCGGCGGGGTCAGTTGCGGTAGGACTCGACCTCGGCGGCCGGGCGGAGGGCCGCGGTGTCGGGGTCCTCGCCGAACTCGGACTTGGCCCGGCGCTGCCGCAGCAGGTCCCAGCACTGGTCGAGGCGGACCTCCAGCTCCGCGAGGCGCTCGCGCTCCTCGGGGAGGAGGCCGCCGGTGCGGCGGCGCAGTGCGCGCTCCTCCTCCACGAGCGTGCCGATGTCATCGAGGATCTGCTCGTTGTCCATGCTCCCAGCGTCGCCGATCAGCGCCCGTCGTGCAGGTCGAGGTCGACCAGGACGGCCCGGTGGTCGCTGCCGGGGACCGGGAGGAAGCGGGTGGCGACGGCGGTGAGGTCCGGGGTGGTGAGGACGTGGTCGATCTGGACGTACGGCGGCAGCGGGCCCTCGGCCGGCCAGGTCGGGGTGCGGGACGAGCCGGTGGTGCGGGCCGCGTCGAGGAGGAGCCGGCCGGAGGAGAAGGCCCGGAAGGCGGCGTGGTCCTGGGAGGCGTTGAAGTCGCCGGCCAGGAGCAGGGTCTCGCGGGCGGGCCGGGCGTCGACCGCCGCCCGCAGCCGGGCCAGCTCGCTCTTCCAGAGCCCCACCTGGCCGGGGAGGGGCGGCAGTGGGTGCGCGAGCTGGAGCCGTACCGGCCGGCCGGCGATCTCCGCGGTCGCGCCCGGCATCCCCATGGCGGCGGGCACGGCGGACCGGTCGCGCAGCGGGTAGGCGCTGAGGATCACCGACCCCGACGAGCCCTCCGCGTCGACCGACACCCGGTGCGGCAGCCGCCCGGACAGCGCGGCGGAGAGGGCCCGCCCGCAGGCCGGGTCGCACTCGGAGACGTACAGGAGCTGGGGTCTCTCCCGCAGCGCGAGGTCGATGAGGGAGCCGGTGCCCTGCCCGAACTCGACGTTCGAGGCGATGACCCGGATCCGGGCCACCGGCGCGCCGTGGACGACGGCGGCCGAGGGGGTGTGCGGCAGCGACGCCCACGCGGTGCCGAGCAGGACGAGCACCGCGAGGAAGGCGAGGACCCGGCGCCGGGCGGCGGCCGCAAGGAGCAGGCCGAGCCCGGCGGGGACGGTCAGCCAGGGCAGGAAGGAGAGGAGCTGGGGGAAGGGCGTGACGCCGTCGGCGTCCAGCGCCCGGCAGCCGGCGACGGCCGCCGGGACGACCAGGAGCGCCCCGCCGGCCCACGCGGCCGCGCGGGCCGGGGGCCGGGGCCGCACGGGCGCGGGCGGGGTCGGGGCGGTCGCCGTGTCCGGGGCGTCGTCGGTCGCGGCGGCGGGTGCTCGGTCCACCCCCTCAGTGTCGCAGGGCCCGCGCGATCTCCGCGGTCGTCCCGCCCTCCAGGGTCCGATTGCTGCGCGCCGTACCGGACTTGGAGGCTCCGGCGGGGACGGAGTCGATGGTCAGGACGACGGTGTCGAGGAGGTTCCCGCCGTCGTCCCGGAAGACGACCATGACCGTGTAGTCGGCGGGCGAGGCCTCGGGGTTGGCCGCCGTGACCGTGGCGACCGTGCGGTCCCCGTCGGCGGAGGCCGCGCCGGCGGTCACCTCGTCGGTCGCGTTCGCGCCGTCCTTGATCTCGTCCATCTTCTGCTGCGCGGCCGAGGCGACGGCGGCGGTCGCCGAGGAGACGAGGTCCCCCGCGGCCTCCTTCGCCGCGTCGCAGCCGGTCGCCGCGCCGGTGGCGGCGAGGGCGAGCAGCACGGCCCCGGCGGTGCGCCGGAGCCGTGCGCGGGGCCGGGTGCCGGGGCGCGCCCGGCGGCCGGGGCGTGGGGCCACGTCAGAGCCGTTCGCCCGGGCCGTACGCGTCGTCCGTGGCCAGCGCCCAGATCACGAAGACCGAGATGGCCATCGAGAAGAGCGCCCACCACGGCTGGTACGGCAGGAAGAGGAACTGGGCCAGGAGGTTGAGGGACGCCAGGCAGATGCCGGCGACCCGGCCCCACTCGGCGCCCTTGAGGATCCCGAAACCGGCGATCGCGACGAGGATGCCGATGATCAGGTGGATCCAGCCCCAGGTGGTGAGGTCGAACTTGAAGACGTAGTCGCCGACGCGGGTGTAGACGTCGTCCTCGGCGATCCCGGCGATGCCCTGGAAGACGTCCATGATGCCGGTGACCAGCATGAGGACACCGGCGAAGAGGGTCCCGCCGGAGGCCCAGGCCTCCGAGGTGGCCGACCTGTGCGGTCGGGGGGCGGCGTCGGGACGCGGGGGCGTGCTGTTCTGGCTCATGGCCCCATCGTGGGATCAACCGTACGATTCCGGCCTTCTGGCTGCGCCGAACGGGTGAGGTCGCCGCCCGCCGCTGATCCACTTGCGGGGCGCCCCCGGCGGGTGTGCCCTGGAGGGTGCAGCAGCAGGGGGGCGACCCGAAGGAGCTCCTGCCATGGCCGCACACGCAGCCGTACCCGCCCGGCGCGCGCCGGAGACGCACGGCGCCGTCCTGCCCGTCCTGATCGGCGTCCTCTACGGCCTCTACGCCGCGACCGTCTCGCGGCACGGCGGGGCGCTCACCTGGGGCCAGCTCTGGCTCGGCCTCGTCTCCGCGCTCCTCCTCGCCGGCGGCGTGTGGGCGCTGCGCACCCACGGGCACGTGCTGCCGCGCGAGCTGCGCGCCGTGGCCTGGGGCGCGCTCGCGGGCGGCGCGACCGGCTTCCTCTACAGCCTCTCCGGCGCGAGCGTGCTCTCGGCGAGCATGATCGGGCTGCTGATGGGGATCGGCGTGGGAGCGGGCGCGTTCTACCTCTTCTACACGCACGAGGACGCGGCCGGCCGCCCCGCGCCGTACTGAGCGGTCCCGCCCTCCGCGTCCGCGCGGCGCCGGTCCCGGCCGGCCTCCGCCCCCCGCCGGGCTGCGTCGCCGGCCGGCCCGCAGGAGACTGGAGGGGTGTCCGCCGGACGGCCGGAGGAGGAGGCACCGGGATGAGCGACGGCTTCGCCGTGGAGACCGAGGGGCTCGTGAAGGCCTTCGGGGGAAACCGGGCCGTCGACGGCGTCGACCTGCGCGTGCCGGCCGGCACCGTCTACGGACTGCTCGGGCCCAACGGCGCCGGCAAGACCACCGCCGTGAAGATGCTCGCCACCCTGCTCCGCCCGGACGGGGGCAGCGCCCGGGTGTTCGGCCACGACGTCGTCGCGGAGGCCGACACCGTACGCGGCAGGGTCAGCCTCACCGGGCAGTACGCCTCCGTCGACGAGGACCTCACCGGCACCGAGAACCTCGTCCTCCTCGCCCGCCTCCTCGGCCACGGCCGCCCCGCGGCCCGGGACCGGGCCGCGCAGCTGCTCGGCGCCTTCGGCCTCGCGGAGGCCGCCGGCCGGCAGGTCAAGAACTACTCGGGCGGCATGCGGCGCCGCATCGACATCGCCGCGTCCATCCTCAACACCCCCGACCTGCTCTTCCTCGACGAGCCGACCACCGGCCTCGACCCCCGCAGCCGCAACCAGGTCTGGGACATCGTGCGGGCCGTCGTCGACCAGGGCACGACCGTCCTGCTCACCACCCAGTACCTCGACGAGGCCGACCAGCTCGCCTCCCGGATCGCCGTCATCGACCACGGCAGGGTGATCGCGGAGGGCACCAAGGGCGAGCTGAAGGCGTCGGTGGGCGCGGGCTCCGTGCACGTGCGCCTCCGGGACCCGCAGCAGCGGACGGAGGCCGGACGGGTGCTCACGGCGGCCCTGCACTCCGAGGTCCAGTTCGACCCCGACCCGGTCGCGCTCACCGCCACCGTCAACGGCCACGGCACCGAACTCGGCGCCGCCGAACAGGCCGCCCGCGCGCTGGCCGAGCTGGCCCGCGCCGGGATCACCGTCGACGACTTCGCCCTCGGCCAGCCGAGCCTGGACGAGGTCTTCCTCGCCCTCACCGACCGGAAGGGACCGGCCGCATGAGCTCCGCCACGTCCACCGACACCGACACCGGTACGGCGACGGGTGCGGACCTCGCCGCGCCCCGCTCCGACGAGCTCGCCGCCCTGCTCGTCGGGCAGAGCCGCCCGCCCCGCCCCGGCGCGCTCTCCGCGTCGCTCACCTTCGGCTGGCGGGCGATGCTGAAGATCAAGCACGTGCCGGAGCAGCTGTTCGACGTGACGGCGTTCCCGATCATGATGGTGCTGATGTACACGTACCTCTTCGGGGGCGCGCTGGCCGGCTCGGTCTCGGCGTACATCCAGTTCCTGCTGCCCGGCATCCTCGTGATGTCGGTCGTGATGATCACGATGTACACCGGGGTCTCGGTCAACACCGACATCGAGAAGGGCGTCTTCGACCGCTTCCGCACCCTGCCGATCTGGCGGCCGGCGCCGATGGTCGGCTATCTCCTCGGCGACGTCGTGCGCTATCTGATCGCCTCCGCCGTGATGCTGACGGTCGGCCTCGTCATCGGCTACCGCCCCGACGGCGGGATCGCGGGCGTGCTGCTCGGGGTGGCGCTGCTGCTGGTCTTCTCGTTCTCGTTCTCGTGGATCTGGACCATGTTCGGCCTGCTGCTGCGCAGCGAGAAGTCCGTCATGGGCGTCAGCATGATGGTGATCTTCCCGCTGACCTTCCTCTCCAACGTCTTCGTCGACCCGAAGACCATGCCGGGCTGGCTCCAGGCCTTCGTGAACAACAGTCCGGTGACCCATCTGGCGACGGCGGTGCGGGAGTTGATGGCCGGCGAGTGGCCCGCCGCGGACATCGCCTGGTCGCTCGGCTGGTCGGTGCTCTTCGTGGCCGTCTTCGGCGCGGTGACGATGCGGCTGTACAACCGCAAGTGAGGCTCAGCGGTCCCGGGGCGTCGTCTGCTGGACCGCCCAGCGGTTGCCGTCCGGGTCCGCGAAGTACACGAACGACCCCCACGGCAGGTCGTCGATCTCCCCCACCTCGACGCCGCGCGCGGTGAGTTCGGCGTGGGCGCGCTCGATGTCCTCGACGACGACCTGCATGTTGTCCAGGGAGCCCGGGGCCATCCGGGTGATCCCCTCCCCGAAGGCGATCGAACAGGCCGAGCCGGGCGGGGTCATCTGCACGAAGCGGATCCCGTCGCCGACGGTCACGTCGTGGTCCGCGTGGAACCCGACGCGCTCGTAGAAGGCCTTGGCCCGGTCGACGTCCGTGACGGGCACGCCGACGAGTTCGAGCCTGATGTCCATGGCGCCGGGGGTGCCGGTGCCGGCGGTGTCTTCGTTGCCCGTGGTGTCCATGGGAGCATCGTCCGCCGACGGAGCCGGAGCCGCCCGTTGACCTTCCCCCGGCGGGAAGGCCCAGCATCGGCGGGGCCGGGCAAGGGGCCCGGTCCGGGGAAGGGGCGTGGACGGACCGTGGAACTCACCATCGGTGACTTCGCCCGTGCCACCGGGCTCTCCGCGAAGGCGCTGCGCCGCTACGACGACCTCGGCCTGCTGCGGCCCGACCGCGTCGACCCGTACAGCGGCTACCGCTACTACGCGGACGCGCAGACGGACCGGGCCCGGCTGATCGCCTGGCTGCGGCGGATCGGCATGCCGCTCGCCGACGTGGGACGGGTCTGCGCGCTGCACGAGCGGGACCCGGGGGAGGCGGCGCGGGCGATCCGCGCGTACTGGGCCTCCGTCGAGGCGGAGACCGCGGCGCGGCGGGGCCTCGCGGCCTCCCTGGCGGAGCGTGTGGAAGGAAACGGGAACGACATGACGGACGGACCTTCGTACGTACTGGCCGGCACCGCCCTGCTCGACCGGGGGCTCGTCCGCGAGCTCCAGCAGGACGCGGTCCACCTGGCGCCGCGGCTCCTCGTGGTCGCGGACGGGTACGGCCCCGAGGGCGAACGGGCCGCGCGGGCGGCCGTCGAGGCGGTCGCGGCGGTGGCCGGGGAGGCTGCGGCGGCGACGCCTCCCGGGCGGGGGCCGTCGCCGCGGCGCGCCGGGGACGGGCTGAACGCGCTGGAGGAGGCGTTCCGCGCGGCGGGCGCGGCGGTCGCGGGCCTCGACGGTTCCGGTACGACCCTGACCGCGGCCCTGCTCGCGGGGACCCGGCTCGTCGTCGCGCACGTCGGCGACGCGCGGGCCCACCTGCTGCGCGACGGGCGACTGCGGCAGCTGACCCGCGACGACACGGTGGTGCAGGCGCTCGTCGACGCGGGGGAGCTGGGGCCGCGGGAGGCGGCGGCGCGGCCCGACCGGGCGCTGCTGCTCAAGGCGCTCGACGGCGGCGGGGCGGTCCCGGAACCGTCGCTGACGGTGCACGAGCTGAGCCCGGGGGACCGCGTCCTGCTCTGCACGGACGGGCTCTCCGCGGTCGTGCCCCCGACGGAGACGGCCCCCGCGCTGGCCGCCGGAACGCCGGAGGAGGCCGCGGAGGCCCTGCTGGCCCTGGCCCGCGCCCAGGGCGCTCCCGACAACCTCGCCCTGGCGGTGGGCGACCTGACCGTCACCTGACCCGGACGCGGGGCGGCCGGTCCGGGGGCGGGTCCGGCCGGGCCCTGGGGTGGGTCCGGCCGGGTGTCGGGTGCGAGACCGGGACGGGTCCGGTCGGATGTCGGCCGGGTGCCGGGGCCGGGTCCGGGTGGGGGTCAGGTGCCTCGGACGACCACGACGGGGCAGGGGGCGTGCTGGGTGACGTTGGAGGAGACGGAGCCGAGGACGGCGGCCTTGAAGCCGCTGTAGCCGCGGTCGCCCACCACCAGCAGTTCCGCCCCCTTCGCCTGGTCGACCAGGGCCTGCGCCGCGTTCCCGCCCACGACCGTCCGGGTGACGCCGGCCGCCTCGTCGGGCGTGAGCGCCTGCTCCAGGGACTGGTCGAGGATCTGCTTCGCGAGCCGCTCGGGGTCGAACTCCGGCGGGACGCCCGGCATCAGCGTCGCCCAGGACGCCGGGTACTCCCAGCCGATCACCGCGTGGAGCGCGTCCCCGGTGAGGGCGGCCTGCCGGGCCGCCCACTTCAGCGCCTTCAGGGACGGTTCCGAGCCGTCCACGCCCACCACGATCCTGCCGCCGGCCATCGCCGACCTCCGTCCGTCGTCGGGATACTCCCACCCCAACCTAACAAAACGGTCAGTCGAGCCTCAGATCGGCCAACTGCTTCTCGAACGGGACGACCTCCTCCTCGTCGTCGCCGCCCCGGCGCTCCGCCGCGGCCACCAGCTCCGCGAACTCCTGGCCCGCCCGGGTGATCCGGGCCGGCAGGCCCTCGGTGTACGCGTCGCCGCCCGTGCCCCAGTCCTCCGAGGCCGCGTAGACGGCGGTGGAGGCGGTCCGGGCCCGCAGGTAGGCGAAGAGGGGGCGCAGCGCGTGGTCGATGACCAGGGAGTGGCGGGCGGTGCCGCCAGTCGCGCCGAGGAGGACCGGCGTACCGGTGAGGGCCGCCGGGTCGATCAGGTCGAAGAAGGACTTGAACAGGCCGCTGTAGGAGGCGGTGAAGACGGGCGTCACCGCGATGACGCCGTCCGCGCCGGTCACCGCGTCGATCGCGCCCTGGAGCGCCTCCGAAGGGAAGCCGGTGACGAGGTTCTTCGCGATGTCGACCGCGAGGTCCCGGAGTTCGACGACCTCGACGTCGACCGCGTACTCCTGCTCGGCGAGCCGGTAGCGGGCGGCCTGGGCCAGGCGGTCGGCGAGCAGGCGCGTGGAGGAGGGGCTGCTCAGGCCGGCGGAGACGGCGACGAGCTTGAGGGTCCGCATGGTTCACGCCTCCTTGGCGGTGACGGCGGTGACGGCCGGGTGGAGCGGGGCGGTGGCCGGGACGCCGGCCGGGCGGAGGTTCGCGAACTCCTTGCGGAGGACGGGGACGACCTCCTCGCCGAGGATGTCGAGCTGTTCCAGGACCGTCTTGAGCGGCAGTCCGGCGTGGTCGACGAGGAAGAGCTGGCGCTGGTAGTCGCCGACGTACTCGCGGAAGGACAGGGTGCGCTCGATGACCTCCTGCGGGGAGCCGACGGTCAGCGGGGTCTGGCTGCTGAACTCCTCCAGGGAGGGGCCGTGGCCGTAGACCGGCGCGTTGTCGAAGTACGGGCGGAACTCCCGCACCGCGTCCTGCGAGTTCTTCCGCACGAAGACCTGGCCGCCGAGGCCGACGATCGCCTGCTCCTCGGTGCCGTGGCCGTAGTGCGCGTACCGCTGGCGGTAGAGCCGGACCATCTTCTCGGTGTGCTGCTTGGGCCAGAAGATGTGGTTGGCGAAGAAGCCGTCGCCGTAGTACGCGGCCTGCTCGGCGATCTCCGGGGAGCGGATGGAGCCGTGCCAGACGAACGGCGGGACGCCGTCGAGCGGGCGCGGGGTGGACGTGAAGCCCTGGAGCGCGCTGCGGAACTTGCCCTCCCAGTCGACCACGTCCTCCCTCCACAGCTTGTGGAGGAGCGCGTAGTTCTCGATGGCGAGCGGGATGCCCTGGCGGATGTCCTGGCCGAACCACGGGTAGACCGGGCCGGTGTTGCCGCGGCCCATCATCAGGTCGACGCGGCCGTCGGCGAGGTGCTGGAGGGTCGCGTAGTCCTCGGCGATCTTCACCGGGTCGTTGGTGGTGATGAGGGTCGTGGACGTGGAGAGGATCAGGTTCTCCGTGCGGGCGGCGATGTGCCCGAGGAGGGTGGTGGGGGAGGAGGGGACGAACGGCGGGTTGTGGTGCTCGCCGGTCGCGAAGACGTCGAGCCCGACCTCCTCGGCCTTGAGCGCGATGGCGACCGTGTTCTTGATGCGCTCGTGCTCGGTGGGGGTGCGGCCGGTCGTGGGGTCGGTCGTCACGTCGCCGACGGTGAAGATCCCGAACTGCATCGTGGTCACCTCTCGCGTTCCGTTGTGTTAGTTGAAGCTTAAACCATCCGCTCCAACGGTGCCACCCACCCGGCTATTCCCCGGCCCGTACCCTGGACGGCATGACGGAGAAGACGCACGACAACGAGAGCTGGAAGGAGCGGGGCGTGATGCTCCGCGTCTTCGTCTACGTCTTCGCCACGCACGCCTTCGCCGGCTTCGTCTGGCTCCTCTTCTACGTCGGCCAGAACGCCCCGAAGTGAGCACCGCCCCGCGCCGGAGCGAGAGGACCGCCCTCCCGCCCGCCGCGGTGTGAGGCAGCGCACCGCCGTGACGCGGGGCCGTGCGTCCGCCGTGACGTGAGGGCCGCCACGTGCCGTCCACCTGCGGCCCTCACGTAGAGTCCCCGACGTGAACGGTGCGATATCGGTGGTGTCGGTCGTCGGAATCGGCGCGGACGGCTGGGACGGGCTCCCCGAGGGCTCCCGCCGGATCCTGCGCGCCGCCGACGTGCTGCTCGGCGGGCCCCGCCAGCTCGGCCTCCTCCCCGCGAGCGACTGCCCGGGCGAGCGCGTCGCCTGGCCCACCCCGCTCCGCCCCGCCGTCCCCGGCCTGATCGCCGCCCACGAGGGCCGCGCGATCGCCGTCCTCGCCAGCGGCGACCCCTCCTTCTACGGCATCGCCCGCACGCTCGCCGAGACCCTCGGCCCGGACCGCCTCGCCGTCCACCCGCACCCGTCCTCCGTCTCGTACGCCTGCGCCCGCCTCGGCTGGCCCCTGGAGGCCGTCGAGACGCTCTCGCTCGTCGCCCGCCCGCTCGACGCCCTCCGCGCGGCCCTCCACCCCGGCCGCCGGCTCCTCCTCCTCGGCGAAGGGCCCGAGACGCCCTCCCGGGTCGCGGAGCTGCTCCGCGGGGCCGGCTGGGGCGGCACCCGGATCCGGGTCCTGGAACAGCTCGGCGGCCCCGCCGAACGCCTCCTCGAAGGCACCGCGGCCGACTGGCCGCACCCCCGCGCCGACGCCCTCCACGTCCTCGCCCTCGACTGCGTCCGCGACCCCGGCACCCTCCGCCTCGGCACCACCCCCGGCCTGCCCGACGAGGCGTACGAACACGACGGGCAGCTCACCAAGCGGTACGTCCGCGCCGCGACGCTCGCCGCCCTCGCCCCCGCCCCCGGCGAACTGCTCTGGGACGTCGGCGGCGGCTCCGGCTCCATCGGCGTCGAGTGGATGCGCGCCCACCGCGACTGCCGGGCGATCGCCGTCGAGCGCTCCCCCGAACGGGCCGCCCGCATCACCCGCAACGCCGCCGCCCTCGGCGTGCCGGCCCTCCGCGTGGTCACCGGCCCGGCACCCGCCGCCCTCGCCGGCCTGCCCGCCCCCGACGCCGTCTTCATCGGCGGCGGGCTCACCGCCCCCGGCCTGCTCGACGCCTGCTGGGACGCGCTCCCCGACGGCGGCCGGCTCGTCGCCAACACCGTGACGCTCGAATCCGAGGCGCTGCTCGCCGACCGGTACCGCCGCCACGGCGGCGAACTGATCCGGCTCGCGGTCTCCGCCGCCGTGCCCGTCGGCGGGTTCACCGGCTGGCGCGGCGCGATGCCCGTCACCCAATGGTCCGTAACGAAGGGTTCTCCAGAGGCATGACCGTCTACTTCATCGGCGCGGGCCCCGGCGCCGCCGACCTCATCACCGTGCGCGGCGCCCGCACCCTCGCGGCCTGCGGGGTCTGCCTCTACGCCGGCTCCCTCGTCCCCCGCGAGCTGCTCGCCGAGTGCCCGCCGGACGCGAAGCTCGTCGACACCGCGAAGATGCACCTCGACGAGATCGTCGCGGAGATCACCGCCGCCCACGAGGCCGGCCAGGACGTGGCCCGCCTCCACTCCGGCGACCCGTCCGTCTTCTCCGCCATGGCCGAGCAGATGCGCCGGCTGGACGCGGCCGGCATCCCGTACGAGGTCGTGCCCGGCGTCCCGGCCTTCGCCGCCGCCGCGGCCGCCCTCAAGCGCGAGCTGACCGTCCCCACGGTCGGCCAGACCGTCATCCTCACCCGCGTCGCCCAGCAGGCCACCCCCATGCCGGAGGGCGAGGACCTCGCCACCCTCGGCCGCAGCGGCGCCCTGCTCGTCCTGCACCTCGGCGCCCGCTACGCCGACCGGATCGTCTCCGAGCTGGTCCCCCACTACGGCGAGGACTGCCCGGCCGCCGTCGTCGCCATGGCCAGCCGCCCCGACGAGGTCGTCCTGCGCGGCACCCTCGCGGACATCGCCGGCCAGGTGAAGGAGGCCGGCATCACCAGGACGGCCGTCATCGTCGTCGGCCGCACGCTCGCCGCCTCCGAGTTCCGCGACAGCCACCTCTACGACCCGGCCCGCGACCGCCACGCCTGCTGACGCCCGCCACGGCGCGCGGCGGGGCCCCGGGGAGAACGGCTCCCGGGGCCCCGCCGCGTCGCCTCAGGCGTTCGGCCGCTTGCCGTGGTTCGCCTTCTTCTTCTTGCGGGCCCGCTTCTTGTTGCCCCGCTTCGCCATGGTGGTTCCTCCCTTGAGTGAGGTACGTGCGCTGCCGAGCCTAGGCACCGCCCCCGGGACCCGCACCTCGGCCGCCGCGGCGCCCCGGTGGCGGGAGTTGCCACCGGGACGGCCGTGCGCGGGGATAATCGGGGGCATGGCACATGAGACGGCGACCGTCTCCGAGGTACGGCGCGAACGGTACGCACGACGGCTCCCCTCCGACCTGTCCGCCCTGCGCGGACCCGGGCACGGCACGGTCCGGCTCCCCCTGCACCTGGCCTGGTCGGGGCTGACGGAGTACGACCTCGACCGGCCCCGGCTGCGGATGAGCTGCTACCGCACGGTCCTCGCCGAGGGCGGCCACGACGACCTCGTCCGGTACCTCGACCGGGACCTGCTCGTGGAGCTGTGGCCCGTGCTGCGCACCCTCGTCAGCAAGGACCTGCGCGTCGTCTGGGAGGACGCCTTCCGCGAACTGGCACCGGTGGCGGTCGCCGGGCGCGCCGGGTGAACCTCACCGGCCTGCACCGCCGCCTCCTCGCCGACGTCCTCGCCGCCGGCACCGAGTACCCGCTCGTCCTGACCGGCGGCTACGCCGTCCAGGCCCACGGCCTCGTCGACCGGCTGAGCCAGGACCTCGACGTCGCCACCGAGAACCCCCGCCCCATGGCGGAGATCGCCGCCCACCTGCGGACCGAACTGGAGGCCAGGGGCTGGCACGTCCGCACGGTGGAGACCGACCCGCTCTCCGCCCGCCTGATCGCCACCGACCCCGCCACGGGCGAGGCGTGCGAGGTGGACGTCCTCAAGGAGGTCCTCTGCGGCCCTCCCGAGACCAGGGAGTTCGGCCTCCTCCTCTCCCTCCGCGACGTCGTCGGCACCAAGGTCCGCGCCCTCGCGGACCGGGGCATGGCCCGGGACCTGATCGACGTCAGGGCGGCCGCGGACCGGTGGAGCGCCCCGGAACTGGAGGAGCTGGGCAGGCAGCACGCCCGGGACGGCTTCGACCTGGAGGAACTCCAGGCCAAGCTCGCCGGCGCGGTGTGGATCGACGACGCCGAGTTCGCCGCCCTCGGCCTCGGCGCCGACCGCATCCGGGAGCTCCGCGCCTGGGCCCAGCACTGGGCCGACGACATCGGCGAACGCCTCCTCGAAGCCGCACCCCCACCGGACGACCTCTAGGCCCCGCCGGCCCCCGCTACGGCCCCGCCGTCTCCGAGCGGCCCACGACCACGCCCGCGCGGTCGACGCAGACCACGTCCACCGCGACCGGGGCGCCGCGGAGGACGGCCAGGGCCTCGTCGCGGGCGCGGGCGGCGACGCGGTCGCCGAGGGGGACGCCGGCCGCCTCGCAGAGGCGGAGGGCGGCCAGGCCCGTGTTGGCCTCCGCCACCTCCGCCGCCAGGGACTCCGGTGCGCCGGCCTCGCGGGCCAGGGCGGCCAGGAAGCCCTTGTCGACCTGGGAGCGGGCCGAGTGGAGGTCCAGGTGGCCGGCGGCCAGCTTGGAGAGCTTCGCGAAGCCGCCGCAGATCGTGAGGCGGTCCACGGGGTGGCGGCGGACGTACTTGAGGACCGCGCCGGCGAAGTCGCCCATGTCGAGGAGGGCGATCTCCGGCAGGTCGTACAGCTCCGTGACCGTGCGCTCCGAGGTGGAGCCCGTACAGCCGGCGACGTGGGTGAGGCCGCCCGCGCGGGCCACGTCGACGCCCCGGCGGATGGAGTCGATCCAGGCGGAGCACGAGTACGGGACGACGATCCCGGTCGTGCCGAGGATCGACAGGCCGCCGAGGATGCCGATGCGGGGGTTCCAGGTGGAGCGGGCGATCTCCGCGCCGCCGTCCACGGAGATCGTGATCTCGACGTCGCCGGGCGCCCCGTGGGCCGCCGCCACCTCCGCCACGTGGACGCGCATCAGCTCGCGCGGCACCGGGTTGATCGCCGGTTCGCCGACCTCCAGGGGCAGGCCGGGGAGGGTGACCGTGCCGACGCCCTCGCCCGCGCGGAAGACGACGCCGGAGCCGGGCGGCAGGAGCCGTACCGTCGAGCGGATCACCGCGCCGTGGGTGACGTCCGGGTCGTCGCCCGCGTCCTTCACCACCGCCGCCATGGCCTCCCCGGAGCCGAGGGACTCCGCCGTCAGCGCGAAGGAGGGGGTCTGGCCCTTGGGCAGGGTGATCGTCACCGGGTCCGGGAAGTCGCCGGTGAGCAGCGCGGTGTACGCGGCGGTCGTCGCGGCCGTCGCGCAGGCGCCGGTCGTCCAGCCGGGCCGCAGACCGGTGTGCTTGAGTTGGGCCTCGCGCCCGCCGCCGGTACTCACGAAGAGGCTCCTATGCACGTGCTCATTCTCGGAGGGACGACCGAGGCCCGCGTCCTGGCAGGACTGCTGCATCCCGGGACGCGGGTGACGAGCTCCCTCGCGGGGCGGGTCGCCGCGCCCCGGCTGCCGGCCGGAGAGGTGCGGATCGGCGGCTTCGGCGGGCCGGACGGGCTGGCGGCGTGGGTGCGGGAGCACGCCGTGGACGCGGTCATCGACGCCACCCATCCCTTCGCCGAGCGGATCAGCTCCCATGCGGCCCGGGCGGCCGCCACCGCCCATGTTCCCCTGCTGGCGCTGCGCCGTCCCGGGTGGGTCCCGGGGGAGGGGGACGACTGGCGGGAGGCGGGTTCGCTGGAGGAGGCGGCCCGCTGCCTGGACGGCTTCGGGAGGGTGTTCCTCACCACCGGCCGGATGGGCCTCGCGGCCTTCGCGGACCGCCCGGAGTGGTTCCTGGTCCGCTCGGTCGACGCCCCGGAGGGCCCGGTGCCCGCCCGCGCCGAAGTCCTCCTCGACCGGGGACCGTTCACCCTCGAAGGGGAGCGGGAGCTGATCGCCCGTCACCGGATCGACGTCCTGGTGACGAAGGACTCCGGCGCCGCCGCCACCGCCCCCAAGCTCACCGCAGCCCGCGAGGCCGGCATCCCGGTCGTCGTCGTCCGCCGCCCCCCGGCCCCGGAGGGCGTCCCCACGGTGACCTCCCCGGAGGAAGCCGCCGCCTGGACCGCCGGACTCTGAGGGGCGCCGGGCGCCGGGGGGTTCGGGCTCCGAGGGGTCCCGGCTCCGAGGGGTGCCGGGCGCCGGCGCCCGGGCTCCGGGCCCGCCGCCGTCCGAGGAGCCCCGGGCCCCGGGCCGCCGCCGTCCGGGGGCGCCGGTCTTCGCGTCCGCCGGCGCGACAGACGGGGCCGGCGGGCGTTCAATGGAGGCGTGGCTACCGTTCGCTGGCTTGTCGCGACGGGGCTGGCGGCGCTTCTCGGCGTCACCGGGCTCGGGCCGAGCCCGAGCCCCACCCCGGCCCCCACGCCTCCCCCGAACCAGCCCCCGCCCGAACTCGACGCCGCCGACGTGCGGCGGGCCGTCGACCGGCTGGACGGGGTGGTCGAGGCGGCCATGAAGCGCACCGGGGTGCCGGGCGTCGCCGTCGCCGTCGTCCACGACGGGAAGGTGCTGCACCTGAAGGGGTACGGCGTGCGGAAGACGGGCGAGAGCGCCGCCGTCGACGCCGACACCGTCTTCCAGCTGGCGTCCGTGTCCAAGCCGATCGCCTCGACCGTCGTCTCCGGTGCCGTCGGCGTCGAGGGCTGGTCGGAGCCGGTCGCCCCGCACGTGCCGCACTTCGCGCTCAAGGACCCGTGGGTGACCTCGCACGTGACGGTCGCCGACCTGTTCTCGCACCGCAGCGGGCTGCCCGACCACGCCGGCGACCTGCTCGAAGACCTCGGCTACGACCGGGAGTACGTCCTGTCCCACCTGCGGTACGAGCCGCTGGCGCCGTTCCGCGCGAGCTACGCCTACACCAACTTCGGCCTGACGGCGGCCGCGCAGGCCGTCGCCGACGAGAAGGGCGTGCCGTGGGAGAAGCTGGCCGAGGACATCCTCTACGGGCCGGCCGGGATGGACGACACCAGTTCCCGCTTCGAGGACTTCGAGAAGGCGGACGACCGGGCCTGGGGGCACGTGAAGGAAGGCGGGGAGTGGAAGCCGGAGTTCGTCCGCGACCCGGACGCGCAGTCGCCCGCCGGCGGGGTCAGCTCCACCGCCCGCGACATGGCGGTGTGGCTGCGGCTCCAGCTCGCGAACGGCGAGCTGGACGGGAAGCGGATCGTCGACGCGGAGGCCCTGGAGCGCACCCACTGGCCCGAGGCCGTCGCGAACCCGCCGCACGCCCCCGCCGCCCGCACCGGCTTCTACGGCCTCGGCTGGAACGTGGCTTACGACGACGCCGGCCGCCTCCGGCTCTCCCACACCGGCGCGTTCGCCGAGGGCGCGCACACCAACGTGACGATGCTGCCCGGCGAGGGCCTCGGCATCGTCGTCCTCACCAACACCTCGCCGGTCGGCGTCGCCGACGCCGTCGCCCTCGACTTCTTCGACCTCGCGGAGACCGGGAAGATCAGCCGGGACTGGATCCCGCTGGTCGACGCGGTCTACCGGCAGCAGGAGGACGAGGGCCGCTCGGACACCGACTACGCCCGCCCGCCGTCCGGCGCCGCGCCCGCGAAGGACGCCGACGCCTACACCGGCGCGTACCGCAGCGCCTACTACGGCCGCGCGGAGGTCGTGGCCGGCGAGGACGGCGCCCTCACCCTCCGGCTGGGACCGGAACCGCAGGAGTACCGCCTCGCGCACTACGACGGCGACGTGTTCAGCTTCGAGACCCGCGGCGAGAACGCCGTCGGCCGCACCGGCGTCACCTTCGCCGCGGACGGGAAGTCCTTCACCGTCGAGTACCTGGACGGCGAAGGACTCGGCACCTTCACCCGGAACTAGGCCGTCAGCCGTACCGCCTCGGGGTCCAGGCGATCGTGCGGCCGTCGCCCCGCTCGACCGCCCGCGTCTGCGAGGAGCCGACGAGCAGCAGGGTCCGCATGTCGACCTCGGACGGGTCCAGGGTCTTGAGGGTGAGGACGCGCACCGACTGCTCCGGGCCGCCGACGTCACGGGCGACGACCACCGGGGTGTCGGGCGAGCGGAGCTCCAGGAGGAGGTCGCGGGCGGCGGCCACCTGGTGGGTGCGGGACTTCGAGCCGGGGTTGTAGAGGGCGAGCACGAGGTCGGCCCCGGCGGCGGCGCGCAGCCGGTCCGCGATGACCTCCCAGGGCTTGAGCCGGTCGGAGAGCGAGATCGTGGCGTAGTCGTGGCCGAGCGGGGCGCCCGCGGCGGCGGCGGCCGCGTTGGCGGCGGTCACCCCCGGGAGGACCCGTACGGGCACGTCCGCGTACTCCGGCTCGCAGGCGACCTCCAGGACGGCGGTGGCCATGGCGAAGACGCCCGGGTCGCCGCCGGAGACGACCGCGACCCGGTGCCCGCGGCGGGCCAGGTCGAGGGCGAACTCGGCGCGCTCCGACTCGACCTTGTTGTCGGAGCCGTGCCGGATCTGGCCGGGGCGCAGCACCGGCACCCGGTCGAGGTAGGTGGTGTAGCCGACGAGCACGTCGGCGTTGACGAGGGCGCCGCGCGACTCGGGGGTCAGCCAGGGGGCGCCGGCGGGGCCGGTGCCGACGACGGTGACCTCGCCGCGTTCCCGTACGGGATTGGCCCGGTCGATGCGGGAGGGGAGCACGGCGACGGAGAAGTAAGGGACCGTCTCCGGGTCCACGTCGGCGAGGCGGTCGGTGCGCTCGCCGGCCATGAAGGCGCGCTCCACGTACCGGGCGTCCTCCAGCCGGCCGGACCGCTCCAGGGCGCGCCGCACGGTCGGGAAGGTGCGGCCGAGCTTCATCACGACCGCCGAGTCGGTGCCCGCGAGGCGGGCCGCGAGCTCGTCCTCCGGCAGGGTGCCGGGGATGATCGTCAGGACCTCCTCGGCCTCGCACAGCGGCTCGCCGAGCCGGGCGGCGGCCGCGCTGACGGAGGTGACGCCGGGGATGACGGTGGTGTCGTACCGGTCGGCGAGCCGCTTGTGCATGTGCTGGTAGGAGCCGTAGAAGAGCGGGTCGCCCTCGGCGAGGACGGCGACCGTGCGGCCCGCGTCGAGGTGGGCGGCGAGCCGGGCCGCGGCCTCCTCGTAGAAGTCGTCGAGCGCGCCCCGGTAGCCGCCGGGGTGGTCGGTGGTCTCCACGGTGAGCGGGTACATCAGCCGCTCCTCGATGTGGTCCTCGCGCAGGTGCCCGGCGGCGATGGAGCGCGCTATCGAGCGGCCGTGGCGGGCCGAGTGGTAGGCGATCACGTCGGCCTCGGCGATGGCCTTCACGGCGGCGAGGGTGAGGAGGTGCGGGTCGCCGGGGCCGAGCCCGACGCCGTACAGCTTTCCGGTCGGGGTGCTCATGCCTGGATCTCCGGTTCGTGCGCGAGGGCGTTGAGGGCGGCGGCGGTCATGGCGCTGCCGCCGCGCCGGCCGCGGACCACCAGGTAGTCGAGGCCGAGGCCGTTGGCGGCGAGGGCGTCCTTGGACTCGGCGGCGCCGATGAAGCCGACGGGGATGCCGAGGACGGCGGCCGGCTTCGGCGCGCCCTTCGCGATCATCTCCAGGAGGTGGAAGAGGGCGGTGGGGGCGTTGCCGATGGCGACGACGGAGCCTTCGAGGCGGTCCCGCCACAGTTCGAGGGCGGCGGCGGAGCGGGTGGTGCCCAGCTCGGCGGCGAGGGCGGGGACGGCCGGGTCGGAGAGCGCGCACAGCACGTCGTTGTCGGCGGGCAGCCGCTTGCGGGTGACGCCGGAGGCGACCATCTGCGCGTCGCAGAGGATCGGGGCGCCGGCCCGGAGCGCGGCGCGGGCGCGCGCGACGACCCCGGGGGAGTACGCGATGTCCCGGACGAGGTCCGTCATGCCGCAGGCGTGGATCATGCGGACGGCGACCGTGGCGACGTCGTCGGGCATCCCCGAGAGGTCCGCCTCGGCGCGGATCGTGGCGAAGGAGCGGCGGTAGATCTCGGCGCCGTCTTTCTCGTACTCGTACATCCTCAGCTCTTTCTCGTACGGGCCGCCGCCACGGCTTCGGCCAGGGCGGTGCGGGGGACGGGCGCGCCGTCCAGCAGATAGGTGCCGGAGTCCCGGGCGGTGACCTCGATCCAGGTGCCGTGCGGATGGCCGCAGCGGCGCTCGCAGCCGGAGTAGTGCACGGGCAGCGGGCCGCCGGGGGCGCGCGCCGCGTCGGCCCGGACGTCGGCGAGGGACTTGGCGCAGCCGGGCAGGCCGGTGCAGGCGGTGACGCCGGCGCCGGGGGCGTCCGGGTCGGTGATCAGGCCGGCCGTCGCCAGCGCGGGGAGCGCGGACCCGTCGGTGCCGACGGCGACCACCCCGCGCCACGGCGTGAGCCGCAGCTCGGCGGCTCCGTCGGCGAGCGCCCGCAGCCGGCCGGCGGTGAGCCGGCCGAGCGGGGCGAGGACGTGCAGGGCGCGGTCGCCGAGCGGGCCGGGCGCGGGCGGCGGGGTCCCCGGGGAGGAGAACGGGGGTACGGGCTCCGCGGCGATCGCCGCCCGGGCCAGGGCGCCGGCCCAGTCCGGGAGGTGCCCGGGCGGAAGCTCGCGCGGGCGCCAGGCGCCGGTGCCCGCGGCTCCGGCGGCGTCCAGGAAGGCGAGGGCGCAGGCGAGCGCGGCCCGGGCGGCGTCGGCGGCGGGCAGCCGGAAGGTCCCGGAGCCGGTCTCCAGGAGGGCGGCGCCGTCCGGGGCTGCGATCAAGGTCACATCGCCGCCGAGTCCGGCGACGTCGCCGCGGCCGTCGTCGAGGACGAAGAGGAAGCGGCCGGAGAGGGCCGCCGCGCGGGGTTCGGCGCAGAGCGCCGCGTCCAGGGCGCGGGCCCACAACTGCACGTCGGCGTGGCCGAGTCCGTCGAGTCCCGCGGCGGGGGAGGCGATGACGTTCCGGACCCGTTCGTGGGTGGGGGAGGGCAGCAGGCCGGCGTCGTCGAGGAGGGCGGCGAGGCGGGCGTCGCAGCCGTCGCGGAGCCCGCGCAGCTCGGCGTTGCCGCGCGAGGTGACGGAGAGGCTGCCGTCGCCCAGGCCCTCGGCGGCGTCGGCCAGCACCAGTGCCTGACGCTGCGTCAAGAGTCCTGCGGGCAGGCGGAGTCGGGCGAGGAAACCGTCGGCGGCGGCGTGCAGCCGGAGCGCCCCCGGGCACGCGTCGCCACGGTCCCGTATGCGAGGTTCGCCCGGTTCGGGCGGGGTGGGCGGGGTCGGCGGCATGGCGGCGAGCATACCCACGGGAAACCGGGCGGCCACCGAGTGTGATCCGGCCGACTCCCCGGCCCCCTCCGGCCCGCCGACGCCAGGATCTACTATGCAGATCGGCATGGGGTCCCAGGACCCCGGGGAGGAAGCCCGGTGAGAATCCGGCGCGGTCCCGCCACTGTGAGCCCGAGCCGGCGACGGCCCGGGTGAGTCAGGAACTCCCCGCCGACCACGACCACCCGGGGCGCGGAAACCCCGAGGAAGGGCCTGAGCCTCGCCATGCTCCTGCTGCTGTCGCACTCCGACACCGACCTGCTCAGCGCCCGTGCGGCCGGGGGGCCGGTGGAGTACCGCTTCGCCAACCCCTCCCGGCTCCCGCTCGGCGACCTCCCCGGCCTCCTCGACGGCGCCGACCTGGTCCTGGTCCGCCTCCTCGGCGGCGTCCGCTCCTGGCAGGAGGGCCTCGACGCGGTCCTCGCCACCGGAAAGCCGGTCGTCGTCCTCAGCGGCGAACAGGCCCCCGACGCCCAGCTGATGGCCGCCTCCACCGTGCCGGTCGGCGTCGCCACCGAGGCGCACGCCTACCTCGCCCACGGCGGCCCCGCCAACCTGGAGCAGCTGGCCCGCTTCCTCTCCGACACGGTGCTGCTCACCGGCCACGGCTTCGAGGCCCCGGCCGCCGCCCCCACCTGGGGCCCGCTGGAGCGCACCGCGAAGGCCACGGACGGCCCGACGGTCGCCGTGCTCTACTACCGCGCCCACCACATGAGCGGGAACACCGCCTTCGTCGGCGCCCTCTGCGACGCCATCGAGGACGCCGGGGCCCGCGCCCTGCCGCTGTACGTGGCGTCCCTGCGGGCCCCCGAGGAGGAGCTCCTCGCCGTGCTGCGCGGCGCCGACGCCGTCGTCACCACCGTCCTCGCCGCCGGCGGCACCAAGCCGGCCGCCGCGCAGGCCGGCGGGGACGAGGAGGCGTGGGACGCGGGGGCGCTCGCCGCACTCGACGTGCCCGTCCTCCAGGCCCTCTGCCTCACCGGCTCCCGCGCCGCCTGGGAGGAGAACGACGAGGGCCTGTCGCCGCTCGACGCCGCCAGCCAGGTCGCCGTGCCCGAGTTCGACGGGCGTCTCATCACCGTCCCGTTCTCCTTCAAGGAGATCGACGCCGACGGCCTGCCCGCCTACGTCGCCGACGCCGAGCGCGCCGCCCGCGTCGCCGGCATCGCCGTCCGCCACGCCCGCCTGCGGCACATCCCGAACGCCGAGAAGAAGCTCGCCCTCGTCCTCTCCGCGTACCCGACGAAGCACTCCCGCATCGGCAACGCCGTCGGCCTCGACACCCCCGCCTCCGCCGTCGCCCTGCTGCGCCGCCTGATCGCCGAGGGCTACGACTTCGGCCCGGCCGAGGACCTCCCCGGCCTGGTCTCCGGCGACGGCGACGAGCTGATCTACGCCCTCATCGAGGCCGGCGGCCACGACCAGGACTGGCTCACCGAGGAGCAGCTGGCGAAGAACCCGGTCCGCATCCCGGCCGCCGACTACAAGCGCTGGTACGCCGAACTCCCGGCCGAGCTGCGCGAGAAGGTGGAGGAGCACTGGGGCCCGGCGCCCGGCGAGATGTTCCTCGACCGGTCCCGCAACCCCGAGGGCGACATCGTCCTCGCGGCGCTCCGCCGCGGGAACCTGCTCGTCCTCATCCAGCCGCCGCGCGGCTTCGGCGAGAACCCGATCGCGATCTACCACGACCCCGACCTCCCGCCATCGCACCACTACCTGGCCGCCTACCGCTGGATCGCGGCCCGCGCCGAGGACGGCGGCTTCGGCGCCGACGCCATGGTGCACCTCGGCAAGCACGGCAACCTGGAGTGGCTGCCCGGCAAGAACGCCGGCCTGTCCGCCGCCTGCGGCCCCGACGCCGCCCTCGGCGACCTGCCGCTCGTCTACCCGTTCCTCGTCAACGACCCCGGCGAGGGCACCCAGGCCAAGCGCCGCGTCCACGCCACCCTCGTCGACCACCTCGTGCCGCCGATGGCCCGCGCCGACTCCTACGGAGACATCGCGCGCCTGGAGCAGCTCCTCGACGAGTACGCGCAGATCTCCTCCATGGACCCGGCGAAGCTGCCCGCGATCCGCGCCCAGATCTGGACCCTGATCCAGGCCGCCAGGCTCGACCACGACCTCGGCCTCCAGGAACGCCCGGAGGACGACGGCTTCGACGACTTCCTGCTGCACGTCGACGGCTGGCTGTGCGAGGTCAAGGACGCCCAGATCCGCGACGGCCTGCACGTCCTCGGCGGCGCCCCGGAGGGCGAGGCCCGGGTCAACCTGGTCCTGTCCGTCCTGCGCGCCCGCCAGATCTGGGGCGGCACCCAGGCACTGCCCGGTCTGCGCGAGGCCCTCGGCCTGGACGAGTCCGCCGCGACCCGCACCTCCGCCGACGAGGCGGAGGCGAAGGCCCGCGAGCTGGTCGAGGCCATGGAGGCCGCCGGCTGGTCCGCGGACGCCGTTCCGGCGGTCGCCGCCGCGCACGGACCGGACGTCCGGGCCGTGCTCCGCTTCGCCTGCGAGCAGGTCGTGCCGCGCCTGGCCGCCACCACCGACGAGCTGACGCACGCCGTGCACGCCCTGAACGGCGGCTTCGTCCCCGCCGGCCCGTCCGGTTCCCCGCTCCGCGGCCTGGTCAACGTGCTGCCGACGGGCCGGAACTTCTACTCCGTCGACCCCAAGGCCGTGCCGTCCCGGCTCGCCTGGGAGACCGGCCAGGCCCTCGCCGACTCCCTCCTGGAGCGCTACCGCGCGGACAACGGCGCGTGGCCCACCTCCGTCGGCCTCTCCCTGTGGGGCACCAGCGCGATGCGCACCGCCGGCGACGACGTCGCCGAGGCGCTGGCCCTGCTCGGCGTCCGCCCGCTGTGGGACGAGGCGTCCCGCCGCGTCAACGGCCTGGAGCCGATCCCGCTCGCCGAGCTGGGCCGCCCGCGCGTCGACGTCACCCTGCGCATCTCCGGCTTCTTCCGGGACGCGTTCCCGCACGTCATCGGCCTCCTCGACGACGCCGTCCGGCTGGTCGCCGGCCTCGAGGAGCCGGACGCGGAGAACTACGTCCGCGCCCACACCCGGGCCGACCTCGCCGAGCACGGCGACGAACGCCGCGCCACCACCCGCATCTTCGGCTCCCGCCCCGGCACCTACGGCGCCGGCATCCTCCAGCTGATCGACTCGCGGGACTGGCGCACCGACGCCGACCTCGCCGAGGTGTACACGGTGTGGGGCGGGTACGCGTACGGGCGCGGGCTCGAAGGGCGCCCGGCGCGCGCCGAGATGGAGACGGCGTACAAGCGGATCGCGGTCGCGGCGAAGAACACCGACACCCGCGAGCACGACATCGCCGACTCGGACGACTACTTCCAGTACCACGGCGGCATGGTGGCGACCGTCCGCGCGCTGCGCGGCACCGCCCCCGAGGCGTACATCGGCGACTCGACCCGGCCGGAGACCGTCCGCACCCGGACGCTGGTGGAGGAGACCTCGCGGGTCTTCCGGGCCCGGGTGGTCAACCCGCGCTGGATCGAGGCGATGCGCCGCCACGGCTACAAGGGCGCCTTCGAGCTGGCGGCGACCGTCGACTACCTCTTCGGCTACGACGCCACCACCGGGGTCGTCGCCGACTGGATGTACGACAAGCTCACCCAGGAGTACGTCCTCGACGAGACCAACCAGGCCTTCCTCAAGGAGGCCAACCCCTGGGCCCTGCACGGCATCGCCGAGCGCCTCCTGGAGGCCGAGTCGCGCGGCATGTGGGAGAAGCCGGACCCGGAGACCCTGGCCGCCCTGCGCCGGGTCTTCCTGGAGACGGAGGGCGACCTCGAAGGCGCCGAGGGGTCCGAGGACGACTAGCGGGCCGTCGCCGGGGCCGCCGGTTCCAGCGCGAGGCGGCGGCCCCGCCAGCCCGCCCGCAGCCGCCGGTCGTGGCTGACGACCACCAGCGTGCCCCGGTAGGAGGCGAGCGCCGCCTCGATCGCCTCCACCAGGGCGGGGGCCAGGTGGTTGGTCGGCTCGTCCAGGAGGAGCAGGTCCGCCGGGGCGGTCACCAGGCGGGCCAGCTCCAGCTTGCGGCGCCGGCCCGTCGACAGCAGTCGTACCGGGGTCGTCAGGTCCCGGGCCGTGAAGAGCCCGAGGGCGAGCAGCTCGTCCTCGCGGCCCTCTCCGAAGGCCTCGCCCACCGTACGGGGGTCGTGGGGCGAGGCGGTGTCCTGGCGGAGCAGTCCGACCCGGGCGGGCGCGGTCACCGTGCCCGCGTCCGGGGCGACCTCACCCGCCAGGACCCGGAGGAGGGTGGTCTTCCCCGCGCCGTTGGGCCCGGTGACGAGCAGCCGCTCGCCCGGTTCGAGGCGCAGGGCGTCGAGCCGGAGGCGGCCGTCGATGCGGAGGCCGGTCAGTTCCACGGCCGCGCCCTCGCCCGTCTCCGCCAGGTCCGCCCGGAAGCGCAGCGGCTCGGGAGGCGGCGGGACCGGGTGTGCGGTGAGCCGGGCCAGCCGCTCGCGGGCGGCGCGGATCCTGCTCATCGCCCCGTGCGCCCGCGACCGGGCCCGGAAGGCGCCCGCCCCGCTGAACGCGGCGGGGGCCTTGCGGGGGATGGCGGTGAAGCGGTCGATGGTGCTGTCCGCGAGGGCCCGGTGGCGGGCCAGCTCCTCCTTCCACTCCTCGTACTCCCGTGCCCTGCGGGCCCGTTCGGCGGCGCGGCCCGTGAGGTAGCCGGCGTAGCCGTCGCCGTGGCGGCGCAGGACGTGCCGGTCCTCGTCGACCTCCACGACGGCGGTGGCGACCCGGTCGAGGAAGGCGCGGTCGTGGGAGACGGCGACGACCGTGCCCCGGTGGGCGCGGAGCCGCTCCTCCAGCCAGGCGACGGCCTCGTCGTCGAGGTCGTTGGTCGGCTCGTCGAGCAGCAGCAGTTCGGGGTCGGCGGCGAGGACGCCGGCCAGCGCGAGCCGGGCCCGCTGCCCGCCGGAGAGCGTGCCCAGCGGCCGGTCGCGGTCGAGCGGGGCGCGGTCGCCGAGCCGCCGCAGCACGGTGGCCACCCGCCGGTCGGCCCCGGCGCCGCCGCGCGCCTCGTGAGCGGCGAGGAGGGCGGCGTACCGGTCGAGCCCGGCGGGGGTGAGGGCGCCCTCCGCGGCCCGGATCTCCCGCTCCAGCTCCCTGATCTCCGCGAGCGCGTGGTCGACGGCGTCGCCGACGGTCGCGGTCGCGGGGAGGTCGAGGGTCTGGGCGAGATGGCCGAGGCCGCCGGGGGCCTCGACGGCCACGGTGCCGTTGTCGGCGGTTTCGAGGCCGGCGAGGAGCCGGAGCAGGGTGGACTTCCCCGAGCCGTTGTCCCCGACGACGCCGAGGCGTTCACCGGGGCGGACGGTGAGGGAGGCCCGGTCGAGGACGGTCCGGTGGTGGACGTACCGGTCGTCGTAGCGCTTGGTGACCTCGGTGAGTGACGCACGGAACAAGGGCGGTCTCCTGCCGTCGGGAACACGGACGAGTGGCGAGACGGCCCGTCTCGACTCGTCGACCGTACGGCGTGGGAGGTCCTTTGGCAAGACGATTCGTCTCGTCTCGTTTGCCGATGCTCCGCGTGGCGGGGATCAGGCGCTGGCTACGCGCAGCACCAGGGCGACCGCCGGGAGGATCGCCAGGACGACGGCCGGCGCCATCGCGTAGTCCTTCACGCGGAGGTGGGAGACGACCGCGCCGATGAAGTAGAGGACCAGGCCGACCGCCGCCGCCTCGCCGAGCGCCGGGACCGCCAGGCCGGCGAGCAGGCCCAGCGCCCCGGCCAGCTTCGCCGTGCCCAGCCACGGCAGCCAGCCGTCCGGCACGCCGACCTTCGCCATGCTCCCCACCACCGCCGGGTTGCGGGTGAAGGTCGCGAAGGCGGAGCCGGCCATGGCGAGGGCGAGCAGGGCGGCGAGGACGGCGTAGCCGATGAACATGGGAGTACTCCAACGGTCCGGGGACGGAAACCATTGAAGAGTAACAACGATTTCTCTCGCTCCACAATCTACTTGTTGTTACGGTGGACGACATGGCAGCCCTCCCGACCGACCGGCTCGGTTTCCTCCTCTCCTTCCGCGGAGAGCTCACCGGCGCGCGCATTCGCTCCGCCCTGGGCGTCGAGGGGCTGCACCCGCGCAACGCGATGACCCTGATGCAGCTCGCCCCCGCGCCCATGAGCCAGCGCGACCTGGCCGCCGCGATGGAGATCGACCCCAGCCAGCTCGTCGCGATCCTCAACGAGTTGGAGACGGAAGGGCTGGCCGAGCGCCGCCGCGACCCGGCGGACCGGCGCCGCCACATCGTCGAGATCACCCCGGCCGGCGCGGCCGTCCTCGACCGCATCGACCGGGCCGTCGGCGAGGCCGAGCGCGAGCTCTTCGGCGACCTCACCGAGGCCGAACAGGCCCTGCTGCGCGGGCTCCTGGACCGGGTCGTCGTCGACCCGGCCGCACACGAGTGCGGCGAGTAGGAAAGAAATCCGGCTCCGGCCGATGACTTCCGGGCCCGGACGCCGTCTACCCCTCCGAAAGCAGCTCACGGAGGAGAGAACGATGGCCGAGCCCACCACCCGCACCCTGGAGACCGCCGGCGCGACCCTGCGCTACGACGTCCGCCCCGGCACCGGCACCGACCCGCGCCCGCTGCTGCTCATCGGCTCCCCCATGGACGCGACCGGCTTCACCACGCTCGCCTCCCACTTCGCCGACCGGACCGTCGTCACCTACGACCCGCGGGGCGTCGGCCGCAGCGAGACCGCCGAGGGCGCCCCGGTCGAGATCCTCCCCGAGGAGCACGCCGACGACCTGGCCCGGCTGATCGACGACCTGGCCGCCGGTCCGGTGGACGTCTTCGCCAGCAGCGGAGGCGCCGTCAACGCCCTTGCCCTGGTGGCCCGCCGCCCCGAGCTGGTGCACACCCTCGTCGCCCACGAGCCGCCCGCCGCCGGCCTCGTCCCCGACGGCGCCGAGGCCCTGGCCGCCTGCGCCGACGTCCACGCCACCTACCTGAGGGACGGCTGGGGCGCCGGGATGGCCAAGTTCATCTCCCTCGTCGGCCACCAGGGCCCGATCCCGGCGGACTGGGCCGGCCTGCCGGTCCCGCCGCCGGAGACCTTCGGCCTGCCGGCCGGGGACGACGGCCGCCGCGACGATCCGCTGCTCGGCCGGAACATGCGGGGCTGCACCTCCTACGACCCCGACGTCGAGGCCCTGCGGGCGGCCGCGACCCGGATCGTCGTGGCCGCGGGCGAGGAGTCCCGGAACGAGTTCCCGGCCCGCGCCGCCGCCGCGCTCGCCGACCGCCTCGGCACCCCGCTCGCCGTCTTCCCCAGCCACCACGGCGGCTTCCTGGGCGGCGAGTTCGGACAGCAGGGCGCCCCGGAGGAGTTCGCCAAGACGCTGCGGACGGTCCTGGAGGCGTAGAAGCCTCCGGGGCTTTTCGGGGGATGCCTCCGGGATGCCTCGGGGGCGCCTCCGGGACGCTTCCGGAGGCGTCCCCGAGGCGGCGCGGGTCCGGCCCCGGCCGGCCGCCGTCGGTTCAGTTCCCGTCGGCCGCCGCCTTCACGGCGGCGGCCGCGTCGACGTTCCCGAGGCCCAGCTTCGGGGACTGCGCCGGGTTCTTCGCCGTGTCCCGGATCGCCGCCATGATCTCCGTCGGGCTCAGGCCCTGCTGGTGCAGGAGCGCGGCCACGGCGGCGACGTACGGCGAGGCCATCGAGGTGCCGGAGAGCTTGCCGTACCCCGTGGTGTTCCTGAGGGTCTCCTTGGCCGTGTAGGTCGGCAGGGTGGAGAGGATGTCGACACCGGGCGCCGCCACCGCGTTCTGCGCGCCGAAGTTGGTGAACTCGGCCGGCTGCCCGTTCTCGTCGGCGGCGTTGACGACGAGGACCGGGGTGTCCAGCTCGTACGGCTGGAGCAGGGTCGCGTCGTTGCCGGCGGCGGCCACCACCACCGCCCCCTTGCCGTTGGCGACGGAGATGGCGTCGTTGAGGACGCCGCCCTTGAGGAGCCGGGCCATCAGGCCGGACTCGCCGAGGGAGAGGTTGATGACGTCGGCGCCGTGCTGGGCGGCCCAGACGATCCCCTTGGTGATGTTCGCGTCGCTGCCGCTGCCGTCCGCGCCCAGCACCCGCACCGGCATGATCTTGGCTCCGGGCGCGCCGCCCGCGATTCCGACGCCGTTGTCGGTGTGGGCGGCGGCGATGCCCGCCACGTGGGTGCCGTGGCCGTTGAGGTCCTTCGGCTCGTCGTCGCCGTCCACGAAGTCGTAGCCGTCGACCAGCCGCCCCTCGAGGTCGGGGTGGTCCGGGTCCACGCCGGTGTCGACGACGGCGATGACCGTGTCCTCGCCCTTGGCCGTGGACCAGGCACCGGGGAGCTCCAGGGAGTTCAGGGCCCACTGCTGGTTGCGGAGGGGGTCGGGCTCGTCGTCGCTGCCGCAGCCGGTGGCGAGCGCGGCGGTGAGGGCGGTGAGGGCGGTGAGGGCGGCGGCGGACCGACGGCGCATGAATTCTCCCCGATGGGCGGCATTCGTCAGCATTTGAACCAGTGAACAACCGGCGGTGCGGGCCCGCATCCGGAGAGGGAGGCCCCGAAGCGCCGCCTCCTCGCTCCGCCGTCCTGGTGAATCCCCTCATTGTTCTAGTAGAGTGCAAACAAGGGAGGTTTTCATGACCACTGCTCCGCGCCCCGCCGCACTCCGCGTCCCGCTCCGCCTCCGCGCCCTCGCCGCGCTCCCGTTCGTCCTCGCCGCCGTCGCGTACGTCCTGCTCCTCGCCGTCTGGTCCGACCGGCTCCCCGACCGGCTCGCCACCCACTTCTCGTACGGGGGCGAGGCCGACGGCTTCACCGGCCGGGCCGCCTTCACCGCCGCCGGCGCCGCGCTGCTCCTCACCCTCGGCGCCGCCTGGACCGTCCTCGTCCGCCGCGAGGCCCTCTGGGGCGCCTGGCTGACCGCGGGGCTCACCGGCACGCTGCTCGGCCTCGTCGTCCACGACAACCTGGACGCGACCGACCCCGCGCGCGTCGTCTCGCCGCTCTCCCACCTCGCCGTCGCGGCCGCCGCCGGAGCCGTCCTCGCCCTCGCGGGACACGCCCTCTCCCGGCTCGTCCCGTCCGAGGGGCACGACGGCTCCGGACCCGCCGTCCACCCCGACGCGCCCCGGCTCGACCTCGGCGCCGGAGAGGTCGCCGGCTGGTCCCGGGCCACCGCCTCCGCCCCGCTCACCGCCCTCGGCCTGCTCTTCCTCGCCGCCGGCGCGGTCGCCGCCCTCCTCGGCCCGTGGCCGCTGCTCCTCGTCGCGCTCGCCGTCGCCGTGCCCGGCCTCGCCCTCGCCCGGATCCGCGTCAACGTCGACCGGCACGGCCTCACCGTCCGCTCCACGCTCACCCCCCGGCCCCGCGTCCACGTCCCGCTCGCCGACATCACCGGCGCCGAAGCCCGCGACGTCGACGCCCTGCGCGAGTTCGGCGGCTGGGGCTACCGGATCCGCGCCCACCGCTCCGGCGTGGTCCTGCGCTCCGGAGAGGCCCTGGTCGTCCGGCGCGGGAACGGCCGCGAGTTCGCCGTCACCGTGCCCGACGCCCGGACCGCCGCCGCCCTCCTCAACACCCTCGTCGACCGACGTGGAAGGCTCTGACCGTGCTCTTCCGCGTCGACCCCGCCTCCGCCGTCCCGCTCGGCGACCAGATCGCCGGCTGCGTCCGCGGCGCCCTCGCCGACGGCACCGCCGCCCCCGGCGAACGGCTCCCCGCCGCCCGCGAACTCGCCGACTCCCTCGGCGTCAACGTCCACACCGTCCTGCGCGGCTACCAGCGGCTCCGCGAGGAGGGACTCATCGAGCTCCGGCGCGGCCGCGGCGCCCTCATCGTCCCCGGCGCCACCGCCCCCGACCGCGCCCGCCTCGTCGGCCGCCTCCGCGAGGCCGCCGCCGACGCCCGCGAACTGGGCCTCACCGACGAGGAGTTCCTCGACCTGGCCCGTACCGCCCTCGGCTAGGAAGCGGTACGGGGCGCCTCCAGCTCCCGGACCGGCGCGCCCGCCAGGTACGCCTCGATGTCCTCCACCGCCTGCCCGAAGTAGCGGGCGTAGTTGGCCTCGGAGACGTATCCCAGGTGGGGGAGGGCGAGGACGTTCGGCAGGGTCCGCAGGGGGTCGCCGGCCGGCAGCGGCTCCGTCTCGTACACGTCGAGGCCGGCCCCCGCGAACCAGCGCTCGCGCAGCGCCCGCAGCAGGGCCGGGCCGTCCACAAGACCGGCCCGCGAGGTGTTCACCAGGTACGCCCCCGGCCGCATCGCCCGCAGCTCGGGCTCGCCGACGATCCCGCGCGTCCGGTCGGAGAGCACCAGGTGCAGCGAGACCACGTCGCTTGCCGCGAACAGCTCCGCCTTGTCCTTCGCGAGCCGCACGCCCTCCCCGTGCGCGGCGACCCGCTCCTCCGTCAGGTTCGGGCTCCAGGCCAGCACGTCCATGCCGAAGGCCCGGCCGACGGCGGCGACCCGTCCGCCGATCTTCCCGAGCCCGAGCAGGCCCAGGGTGCGGCCCGCGAGGTCGCCGCCGACGGTCGACTGCCAGGGACCGCCCTCCCGCAGCGCCCGGGACTCCGTCACCACGTGCCGGACGAGCCCCAGGATCAGCGCCCAGGTCAGCTCGGCGGGCGGCTCGGAGCCGCTGGCGGTGCCGCAGACGGTGATCCCCCGCTCCCGGCAGGCCGCCAGGTCGATCGAGGCGTTGCGCATCCCCGAGGTGACGACGAGCCGCAGCCGGGGCAACCGGTCGAGCAGGGCGGCGTCGAGCGGCGTCCGCTCGCGCATCACCACCAGGATCTCGCAGTCCTCGACGGCGGCGACCAGGGCGTCCCGGTCCGTCAGGTGCTCGCGGAGCACCCGCACCTCGACCCGGCCGCGCAGCGGCCCCCAGTCGGCGGAGGAGAGGGCGGCGTCCTGGAAGTCGTCGAGCACGGCACAGCGCGGCAGAGGAGTCATGACGGCATGATCGCGTACGCCCCCGGCTCCCGGCAGCTCACCCGTTCGGCTCCGCCCCGCGCGCCGGGGTGCCGCCCCGCCCGCAGGGTGACCCCATGGGAACTCCGGACGGCGTGACCGGCGACGACGAACTCACCCGGCTGCGGAGCCGGGTGGCGGCCCTGGAGGCGAGCACCGCCCGGGGCGCGCCGAAGCGGGAACACCACCGGCTGCGCTCCTTCTTCTCCGCGCTCCTCGTGGTCGTCGGCTGCGTCCTCGTGCCGCTCGGCCTGGTGGCCGCCTGGACGGCCGACCTCCTGGGCGACACCGACCGCTACGTGCAGACGGTGGCCCCGCTCGCCTCCGACCCGGACGTGCAGGCGGCCGTCGCCACCCGCGCGACCGACGCCGTCATGGAGCACATCGACCTCGCCTCGCTCCTCGAAGGCGTCGCCCCCGACCAGCGGCCGCTCGTGGAGAAGGCGCTCGGAAAGCTCGGCGGCTCCCTGGAGGACGCCGTCGCCGGCTTCGTCCGCGACCGCGCGCAGGACGTCGTCGCATCCCCCGCCTTCGAGACCATCTGGAACGACGCCAACCGCGCCGTCCACACCTCCCTCGACCGGGCGCTGACCGGCGACCAGGACGGGGCGGTGAAGATCGAGACGGACACGGTGACGATCGACCTGGCGCCCGTCGTCGATCGGGTCAAGGAGCGCCTGGTCGAATCGGGGCTCACCGCCGCCGGCAAGATCCCCGAGGTCCACACGGACTTCACGGTCCTCAGGGCCGACGACATCGGCAAGGCGAAGACCGGCTTCGCGCTCCTCCAGACCATGGGCGCGTGGCTGCCGGTCATCGCGGTGCTGCTGGTGGCGGGCGGCGTGCTGCTCGCGGTGCGCCGGCGCCGGGCGCTGGTCGCCGCCGCCCTCGGCTTCGCCGTGGCGGCCGTCGTCCTCGGGATCGCGCTCACCGTCTTCCGCACCGTCTACCTGAACGCGCTGCCCGCCTCGGTCTCCCCGGCGGCCGCCGGCTCGGTCTACGACACCCTGATCCGCTTCCTGCGCACCTCGGTCCGCGTGTGCGCGGTGCTCGGCGTGCTCGTCGCCCTGGTCGCCTGGCTGTCGGGGCCGAGCCGCCCGGCCGTCCTGGCCCGCGGACTGTGGCACGCGGGCATCGCCGCGACCCGCTCGACGGCGGACCGGGCGGGCATGCGGCTGGGCCCGGTCGGCGGCTTCGTCCACCGCTTCCACACCTGGATCGTGTGGATCCTGGTGGCGGGCGCGGCGCTCGCCTTCGTCCTCTGGCCGCACCCCACCGGCTGGGTCGTGATCGGCCTGGCCCTGGCGCTGCTCTTCGCCCTGCTGGTGACGGACTTCCTGGCGGACCCGGCCCCGGACCCCGAGGCGGCGGCGGTGGCGGCGGGCGGGCCCGGGGCTGGGCCTGGGTCTGGCCCCGGTCCTGGGGCTGGGCCTAAGCCTGGGCCTGGGCGTGGGGCTGGGCAGGGGCCCGGACCGGGAGAGGGGCCGGGGCCGGTCCGCAAGGCCGACTAGGCGGGCCAGGCAGACCGGGCGGGCCAGGCAGGCCAGGCGGGCCAGGCAGATCAGGTGCCGGAGGGGACCCCTCCCGCACCGGCCCGCCCCACCCGGTCAGGATTCGAGAAGCGCGCGCCCGGACCGCCAACTACCTTGATCCGCATGGACCTCACCATTCACACCACCGTCCTCCCCCACGAGGACCCCGACGCCTCCCTCGTCTTCTTCCGCGACGTCCTCGGCTTCGAGGTGCGCAGCGACGTCGGCCAGGGAAGGACGCGCTGGATCACCGTCGGCCCCGCCGGGCAGCCCGGCACCTCGATCCTGCTCGCCCCGCCGGCCGTCGACCCCGGCGTCACGGAGGACGAGCGCCGCACCATCACCGAGATGATGGCCAAGGGCACGTACGGCTGGATCCTCCTCGCCACCCCCGACCTCGACGCCGTCTTCGAGAAGGTCGCCGCAGGCGACACCGAGGTCGTCCAGGAGCCCACCCGGCAGCCCTACGGCGTCCGCGACTGCGCCTTCCGCGATCCCGCCGGCAACCTGATCCGCATCCAGGAAGTCCGCTGACCCACCCGGGGGGACCGACATGTGCCAGCCCGCATGGGCCGAGGCCCGCACCACGGCGGTACGGCTCCAGGAGCTGAAGGACCTGCGCGGGGTCCGCGACCGCATCGACCGCGCGTACGACCGACCGCTGGACGTCCCGGCCCTGGCCCGCGAGGCGGGCCTGACGGCGGGGGCCCTGCACCGCACGTTCACCCGGGCGTACGGAACGACCCCGTACGCCTTCGTCACCGCGCTCCGCGCCACCCGGGGGAGGACACCGTGACCACCGCGCCCGCACCGAGGTCCCGCGAGGAACGCGTCAGGGACACCCTGGCCCGGCTGGAGACCGACGTGGACCTGTGGCTGGCCAGCCGGGGCCACCTGATCCCGCTCTCCTTCCTCTGGGACGGCGCCGCCGTCCTGGTCTCCACCCCGCGCGCCTCCCTCACCGGCCGCAACCTCCTGGCCGACGGCCGGGTCAGGCTGGCCCTCGGGCCCACCCGCGACGTCGTGATGATCGACGGCGCCGCCGAGCCCGTGGACCTCGCGGACCTCCCCGCCGGCACCGGCGACGCGTTCGCGGAGAAGACCGGCTTCGACCCGCGCGAACTCACCCGCCCCTACCAGTACTTCCTGATCAGACCGCACCGCGTGCACGCCTGGCGCGAGGCCGACGAGCTGGAGGGACGCACCCTGATGCGCGACGGGACCTGGCTCGCCTGAGCCGCCCGGTCGGTTTCGGAGAAGCACCCGGAACCACCGGAACCCAGCCTGGAACAGCACCACGGAAGACGAGCGACACACCACGAGGGGACCGGCCATGGCCACCGAGAACACCAAGTCCTACGACGGCTTCGACGAGGACGAGCGCGAGGCGATGAAGGAGCGCGCGAAGGAGCTGAAGGCCGCCAAGGCCCGCGGCACCCGCGCCAAGGCCGCCGACGGCGAGGCCGACCTCCTCGCGAAGATCGCCGAGATGACCGGTGAGGACCGCGCCCTCGCCGAGGGCATCCACGCCCTGGTCAAGAGGGTCGCCCCCGGCCTGACCCCCAAGACCTGGTACGGCATGCCCGCCTACGCCAAGGACGGCAAGGTCCTCTTCTTCTTCCAGAGCGCCGCCAAGTTCAAGGCCCGCTACGCCACCCTCGGCTTCAGCGACCCCGCCGCCCTCGACGACGGCGCCATGTGGCCCACCGCCTTCGCCCTCACCGCCCTCACCCCCGAGGTCGAGGCCCGCGTCGAAGCCCTCATCGAGCGGGCCACCGCCTGACCGCCGGGGGCGCCGCCCCGCCGCCGCCCGCGGGTCAGCGGGCCGCCATGCCCGCGACGTGGTCCGGGTACCGGGGGGTCCAGGCGAGGTCGCGGGTGGCCTTCGCGTGGGAGACGCGGAGGTGGGTGTCGAGCATGAGGGAGCCCAGGTAGGGGACGGCCAGGCGGAGGACGCGGCCGGGCAGGCGGAGGCGGCGCCGGCCGCGGGCGGCGGCGAGTTCGCCCCAGGTGGAGGGGCGGTCGTCGACGATGTTGTACGCCTCGCCCGCCCGGCCCCGTTCGAGGGCGGCGACGGTCGCCCCGGCCGCGTCCTCGACGTGGACCCACGACATCGTGCCGCCGCCGTCCCGGGGGACGGGGAACGGCCGGGTGCCGGGCGCCGGGTCGAACCAGGTGCCGGGGCCGTAGAAGACGCCGTACCGCAGGGCCGTGCCCGCCACGTGCTCCGCGGCGAAGAGCCGGCCCTCCGCCTCGACGAGCCCCGTGACGACGTGGTCCGCGACGGTGCCGCCGAGCACGCCGAAGGGGTCCTCCTCGGTGACGGGCCGCTCCCCGTGGTCGCGGTAGCCGTAGCCCAGGACCAGCGACTGCGTGACGAAGCGGCCCGCCCCGAGCACGCCCGCCGCCTCCAGGAGGTGCGCCGTGCCGCGCTCCCGCAGCACGTTGCTGGGGTCGTCCGCCGTGAGCCTCAGCCGGGGCGACCTGAGCGCCGTCAGCTGGTGGACCACCGCGTCGGCGGACAGCCCGTCCAGCGCCCGCAGCAGGCCCTCCCGGTCGAGCGCGTCCGCCCGGACGGGCGTCGCGCCCAGCGCGCGCACCGCCCCCGCCGAGCCCTCCGAACGGGCGAGGGCCAGCACCTCGTGCCCGTCCCGGATCAGGGCACGGGTCAGCGGACGGCCGATGGCGCCGGTCGCGCCGGCGAGCAGGATCCTCATGGTCAACCTCCAGGTGGGTACAGAGGGAAGACCGGACAGCCCCTCCGTATGTGACACCCGGCCGGGAGCCGGGAGGGTGATCCGCGCCACTCGCCCCCGACCGCGCCACCCGCCCGGCCCCCGGCGTGCCGTCCCCTTCCGCCGCTCGCCCTCCGTCAGCGGCCCGCCGGCTCCGCCTCCGCCTGCGGCTGCGCCTCCGCCTCCGCCTGCGGCTCCCAGGCGAAACCGTCCGGGTCGCTGAACCGGGCCCGGCCGCCGCCGAGCGCGACGCGGTGCGCGCCGCTGCCGTCGTCCGGGACGCCGACGTCCTTGGCGAGGGCCCGGCGCGGGTACAGGGCGAGCGTCACGGAGCCCTCGGCCCCGGCGAACTCGACGTACTTGCGGCCGAAGCTCCTCGCGACGGTGAGGCCGTGCGCGGCGTAGAACTCCTTCGTGGCGGTCATGTCCGTCGTGCCCAGCAGCAGGACGACCCGCTCGACCCGCCCGGTGGCGGGGCCCTTCTCCTTCTTCTCGGAGGAGGCGAACTTCCAGACCGTCCCGTCCGGCGCGCGCACGACACCGCCGTAGCCCCAGAAGGACTTGGCGGCGGCCTTCAGGACCGTCGCGCCGGCGGCGGCCGCCGCGTCGACGAGCGCCCGCACGTCGGCGGGGCTCGGCACGGTCAGGGAGACCGCGAAGCCGCGGAACCCCTCCGACGGCACGTCCGCGGCGGCGGCCCGCAGCCGGACGTGGGCGCCCAGCCCGGAGGCCCCGTAGAAGCCCTCGGCGGCGGCGGGGTCGGTGACTTCCAGCGTGATCTGCGTCAGTGAGGTCATGACGAACACGCTAGGTCCGGCCCCCGCGCCCCCGCTTCTCCGATCCTGACCGTCCGCCGGGCCGCCGCCCGGTCCCCTTCCCCTCGCCCCTCCCCTCGTGAAAGGCGCGGCGCACGGCGGAGCACGGCACCGACCGGCCGCTGGTCGGCGTCTTCGCCCAGCGCGGCACGAACCGCCCCCACCGTGCGCAGGGTGCACGAGAAGCCCCCGGACGCCCCGGACGCCCCGGACGCCCCGGACGTCCCGGGCGGCTCAGGCGGATGCCGCGTCGAGCAGCTCCCGTACGGCGGAGCGGATGGTCTCGTCCTGGGTGAAGCCTTCCCAGCCGCCGCTGCTCCGCAGCCGCCGGTCGCCGGCGGGCACCTCGCGCAGGAGGTCCGCGGCGGGCCGGGCCGGGGGACCGATCCGGGCCAGGTGCCGTACGGCGGGGAGCATGACCGGCAGGTACCTCCCCTCGGCCAGGCCGCGCACGACCGCCGTCAGGACGGGGACGGTGGTCTCCGTGTCGCCGGTGGCGGCCCACAGCGCGTGCGCGGCCTCGACGCGGGGCCAGGGGTCGGCGTCGGCGGTCATCGCCCTGAGCAGGTCCGCGTGAGGGGCGGCATGCGCGCCCAGAGCGGCGAGCCTGCGCAGTTCCGGGTGCCGGATCCGCTGTTCGGCGAGGCCGCGCCCGAGGACCTCCAGGGCCGGTCCGGGATCGCCGCAGACCCTCCAGTACGCCCAGGCCGCGAGCCCTTCGTGCGGCCCGCCGGCACGCACCCGGGACAGCAGTACGCTCCTCGCTTCGGTCCCGCCCCTTCCGATGCCGGCCAGAGCCGTTGCCGCCGCGGTCCAGGTCCGGTCGTCCTCCAGCAGGCCGAGCAGCCGTGGTACGGCCTGCTCCGCCGCCGGTCCCCACTCGGCGAGCACGCCGCAGAGCCGGTGGAGCAGCCGGTCGTCCGTGACGGTGCCGAGCCGGTCGCGGACCGCCGGGAGGAGCGTTCCCGCGTGGTCCGGGAGGCGGTGCAGCACCTCGGACAGCGAGGGGAGGCGGACGGGGTGCCTCTCGTCCGCGGCGGAGTGGACGGAGTACGACGCGAAGCCGGATCGCGCGCCGGCGACGAACTCGACCAGGCTCGGCAGGCAGCGCGGGTCGTTCATCCGGGCCAGCGCCCACACGGCGGCCTCGCCCACGCCCTCCCGCCCCCGCGTGGCGCGCGTCGCGCCGTCGGTCAGCAGGGCGGCGGCGTCGTCCGCGTGGGCGGCGGCCGTCCGGCCGAGGCACGCCAGCAACTCGACGGCCCGGAACCGGACTTCGGCGGCGGGATCGTCCAGCCGCCCGACCAGGCGCGGCAGCAGCGGAGCGGCCGGTGAGCGCCACCGGGACAGCAGCCCGCCCGCCTGGGCCAGGGCGGCGACCCGCCGCTCGTCGTCGTGGTGGTCCGCCAGCACTCCGAGCGTGAAGGCGGGGTCCGGCCCGTCGAACAGTCCCGAGGTCCAGTGGTGGACGCCCAGGACTCCGGTCCGCACCGAGCTGGTGTGGCGCCACGACTCGACGCCCGGGTCCCGGAGCGCTTCGAGCACGTCGTCCAGCCGCCGGGCGGGAAGGCAGGGGTCGGCCGGGGCCAGCGCGTGCACCGCCGCCAGGCGGAGCTGCGGCTGAGGAGCGTCGAGCAGGCCGCGGAGCAGGGCGGATGCCCCGGTGCCGTGCGCGCCGGCCGGCGCACGCCGGACGGCGTGCCCCAGGGAGAGGACCAGCTCCAGGCGGGTCGCCGGATCGGTCTCCGCCTCCCAGCACCGGAGCAACCCGGGAAGAACCGCTTCACCGGGGCTGCCGCAGGCTCCGAGCACATCGGCCGCGGCCCGCCGGATCTCCGGCTCGGGATTCTCCAGCAGCCGCAGCACCTCGGGCAGCGCCCGCCGCCACGCCGGCGCCCAGCCCGGGTCGAGGAACCGCTCCTCCACCCGCCCGGCCTCCCGCGCCAGCATCGCCACCAGCTCCAGCAGCGCGAGGCGGCTCGGCACCTGCGGCGTCGCGGCCAGGCCCAGCACGAAGGGCAGCGCGGCCGATGCGGCGGAACAGATCCAACCACCCTGGTGGAACAGCACGTTGAGCAACTCGAACGAGGCGTCGTCGGCGTCGTCCGGATCCGGACCGGCACACCGGCGGAGCAGCCGCGGCACGTCCTCGGCGGAACCGTAGTGGTGCCGCAGCCCGGCCCAGTCGACCGCCTCCGCCTCCATCCCGACCCCCACCCCGCCCTCGCCCCTCACGCACGTGCACGCGACCCTATCGGCCCGTCGTTCGGACGGCGGCCGCGGCTCCGGAGGGGTCGTCAGGGGCTGTGAGGACTGTGGGGGCCGTGGGGGCCCTGGGGGACGACGAGGCCGGATTCGTAGGCGAGGACCACGAGTTGGGCCCGGTCGCGGGCGTGGAGCTTGGTCATCGCCCGGTTCACGTGGGTCTTCGCGGTCATCGGGCTGATCACCATGCGGTCGGCGATCTCGTCGTTGGACAGGCCCCGCGCGACGAGGACGACGGCCTCGCGCTCGCGGCCGGTCAGCCCTTCGAGCCCCGCCCCCGCCCCGGCGCCGTCGTCGAGCGGCCGGGACACGTACCGGTCGATCAGCTTGCGGGTGATCGAGGGGGCGAGGAGGGCGTCGCCGCGCGCGGCCACCCGCACGGCGTGCAGGAAGTCGTCCGGGACGATGTCCTTGACGAGGAAGCCCGCGGCGCCGGCGCGCAGCGCCTCGAAGACGTACTCGTCCAGGCCGTAGTTGGTCAGGACGACGACCCGCACCCCGGCCAGGGCCGGGTCCGCGGCGATGCGCCGGGTCGTCTCGATGCCGTCGACGACCGGCATCTGGACGTCGACGAGCGCGATGTCGGGCAGGTGCTCCCTGGCGAGCTCCAGGCCCTCCCCGCCGTCGGCGGCCTCGGCCACCACCTCGATGTCGTCCTCGAGGTCGAGGAGGGCGCGGAATCCGCTGCGGATGAGCGGCTGGTCGTCGACCAGCAGGACTCGGATCACGACGTTCGCTCCAGGGGGAGTTCGGCCCGGACGGTGAAGCCGCCCCCGTCGCGCGGTTCGGCGCGCAGGAGGCCGCCGAGGGCGGTGACGCGTTCGCGCATGCCGAGCAGCCCGACGCCGGGCACGGGGGCGGTGTCCGGCGTGGCCCTGCCGTCGTCGTCGATGCGGAGCGCGAGGGAGCCGGGCCGGTAGTCGATCCGGACCGACGCCGTGGTGGCGGCGGCGTGCCGGACGACGTTGGTCAGCGACTCCTGGACGATCCGGTAGGCGGTCCGGCCCACCGCGGCCGGCACGTCGTGCCGCAGTCCCTCGACCGTCAGCGTCGCCTCCAGACCGGCCCTGCCCGCCCGCTCCACCAGTTCCGGCACGTCGGCGAGCCCGCGCGGCGGGGCCGTGCCGTCGTCGCGCAGCGCCTCCAGGGTGGCGCGCAGCTCCCGGCTCGCCTCACGTCCGGCCTCCTGGATCGCGAGGAGCGCCTCCGGCACCTCCTCGCCGCGCCTGCGGGCCACGTGGACGGCGACTTCGGACTGCACCTTGATGACGGAGATCTGGTGGGTGAGCGAGTCGTGCAACTCCCGCGCGATGTGCAGCCGTTCCTCGTCGGCCCGGCGCCGCGCGGTCTCCTCCCGGGTGCGCTCGGCCTCCTCCGCCCGCTGCTCCGCCTGCCGCACCGCCTCGCCCGCGGCGAAGGCCGCGACGAGCCAGGCGATCTCCAGGGTGCCGCGGGCCTGCACCGACACCTCGCCCAGCGGCCCGTCGCGGAAGACCAGGGCGGTGAGCTGGAGGGTCACCAGCAGGGCCGCGGACGCCGTCACCGCCAGGACGCGGCGCCCGGCCCGTACCGCGCCGTACACCGCGACCAGGTACGCCACGGTGAGCACGTCGAACCCGGCCGCCTCGTAGCCCACCGCGCACAGCCCGGTGACGGCCAGGACGGCCACCGGGGCCCGGCGGCGCGCGGCCAGCGCCAGGCCGCCGGCCGCGAGCAGCGCGTGGCCGAGGAGGCCGGGCCCCGCGCCGAGGCGCTCCCCGGACCACCCGTCGCCCACCATCAGCGCCGCCACGCCCACGGCGATCACCCGGTCCCCTGCACCGGCCGGTACGGCGAACCGTCGTATGCCCATGCGCGCACCCTAACCAGCCGCCGCCGCGGGCGGATCCGACCCGGGGACGACCGGCCGCCTACCGCGCCCGCGGTACCCGTACGGCTCCTGCCGCGCCCGCGGTAGCCGCGTACGCCGGCGGCGGCAGCGCGAACGAGGAGAACGACGGACCGTCCTTCCGGGTTCGAGCGGGCCGGGGAAGCCGTCCCGCTCGCGGTGTGACCCAGCGCACAAGGGTGGGAGCGATGATTCCGCGCCTGGCCGTCGGTCATATGAGCGACCACCCTGAAGCGAGGAAGGCCCCGCCATGACCGACATGCTCACCGCGCCCCGCCCCGTCGTCCCCGTCGTCCCCGCCGCGCCCGCGCCGCGCTCCGCGGCGCGGCGGACCGCGGCCGCCGGCGTGGTGGCGGGCCCGCTGTTCCTGGCGGCCGGACTCGCCCAGGGGTTCGTGCGGGACGGTTTCGACTTCACGCGGAACGCGATCAGCCAGCTCGCCCTCGGCGAGGCGGGCTGGGTCCAGACGGCGAGCTTCGTGCTCGCCGGCGCGCTGCTGATCGCCGGGGCGACCGGACTGCGGCGGGTGCTGCGCGGTGGCCCCGGCGGCACGTGGGGCCCGGCCCTGGTCGGCGTCTTCGGCGCTTCCTTCTGGGTCGCGGCCGCCTTCCCGGCCGATGCCGGAGCGGGCTTTCCCGTCGGTGCGCCCGAGGCGACCGTGATGAGCGGGCACGGCGCCGTCCACATGTTCGGCGGAATGGTCGGCTACCTCGCCCTGTGCGCCGCGTTCGTCGTCCTGGCCCGTCCGCTCGCCGCCCGGGGCCTTCGCGGCTGGGCCGTCGCGTCCCGCGTCGTGCCCGTGGCCGTCCTCGCCGGTTTCACGGCCTCGGCCGCCTCGGTCCTGGCGTTCACCGTGGGCGCCGGCCTCGGCCTGCTGTGGCTGAGCGCGGTGACGGCCCGCCTGGCCGGCCGCTAGCCGACGGCCGGTCCGTCCGGCACCCTCGACACGACCAAGATCACCACGATACGAAACGGGGCATCCATGACCGACGCCGTGAAGGGTCCTGCCAGTTACTTCCCGTCCATCGAGAAGAAGTACGGCCGTCCGATCGCCGAATGGAAGGACCTCATCCGATCCTCCCCGCTGACCAGGCACATGGAGCTGGTCAGCTGGCTCAAGTCCGAGCACGGCCTCGGCCACGGCCACGCCAATGCCCTCGTCGCCCACACCCTCGCCGAGAACACCGGCACGTGACCGGGCGGGGCCGCCCGGGCGGCGGCGGCACCCGGCATTCGAGTGCGCAGGTGGACGTGCAGCCACGAGGACGCGCCGGGACGTGGTTCAGTCGGTTGCGGGAGGGTGGGATCCGCCCGACGCGCGGCGGTACTCGGTGTTGATGCGCTGGGCTTCTTCGAGCTGGTCCTCGAGGACGATGATGCGGCAGGCGGCCTCGATGGGGGTGCCCTGGTCGACCAGTTCCCGGGCGCGGGCGGCGATGCGCAGCTGGTAGCGGGAGTAGCGGCGGTGGCCGCCCCCGGAGCGGAGCGGGGCGATCAGCCGGGCTTCTCCCAGGGCGCGGAGGAAGCCGGGCGTCGTACCGATCATCTCGGCGGCCCGGCCCATGGTGTAGGCGGGGTAGTCGTCGTCGTCGAGACGGCCGAGCGGATCGTCTGCGGTCATTCTCACCTCTCCGGCGAACCTTCCGGTGGGCGGCCGGTGGTCCGGCTCGTTCACCGAGGGTAGCGCCGCCGTGGGGGGGGGCGCGGGCCGGGGCGCGCCCGCGGGGGGGGGGGGGGGGGGTATAAAAAAAAAACACCACCACACCCACGAAGGACAGCGG